>DCGZ01000113.1 GCA_002314675.1 Fibrobacter sp. UBA1765
AGGATTGATGACATACTTGGCTATGTTGCACTTTGTGCTTGTGTTAAGTATTTAAATAATCCCTAATATAATTAAGACCGGAATCACCATGTAGAGTGTATTTTTGAAGGAAATTTGTTAAGGCATTGAATTGTTCCTTAGTTCCTTGATACACTAATGTTTTTCTTTTGCAACCGACATGTTTCTTAAATTGAACAAGTCCGTTGGAATTACTTGGATCGAATGTCCCGTAAATTAAGTATAAGCCTTCATGAATCTTGCTAAGTTCGCATAAGCTGTGGGCAAATAAATGATTCATCACTCCCATGTTGAGGTGCTCAAAATGCCCAATACCTTTATTCACGTGGATAAAGTTGGTGAACTTTTCAAACATATAGTAGGCAATTAGCTTGCCTTGAGAATTAAAGCTGCCAAATGTGTAAATGTAAGGATTATACTCTTTTGCAATGGAATCTCTTTTTACAATATTGAGATAGTCAACACTCATTGCATGGCCTTGACATTCTTCTTTTGATTTGTTGATTGCAAGAATATCGTCTAGATAATCGTCATAGCGTATTTGCTTGCAGTGATATCCGTTTTTTATGGATTTGCGTATTAAAGCCCGTTCCGCGGATTTTATGACTCCATTGAAATAGCCGCCCATACTGTATTCTAATGGTAATATCCCGAAATTTGATGTATAAAGGACTTTTAAAATTTCTCCGTTGTCTTTGGATTCAATTTTCTTGAGAGGAAATTTGTAGTATTGGATGTTTTCTGCGAACCAATAGTAATAATATAAATCTTTTGGATTCGTAGCGCTGTAATTGGCTAATTGAGGCAATTGTAATACAATGAATTCACCAGGGTTGCTGCGGTAAAATTCTTTGTATTGTTTGAATATGAAAAAATTAACAATCTTATTGCTAAGCAAAAGATTTCGTAATGGAGATTTGATTATTTCAGGAAGAAAGTCTAGCATATTCTTTCTAATTTTATGTGCAGGACCAATCGCAAGGAAGGAATACTGGGCAACCCCTATTTTCGGGAACGATTCCGTTTATTGGTCCTCCATCCATGTGGAGTAAAAAACATTGCTTGCACCAATCTACAATGTTGTTGTTGGAACCGACCCAAATATTCATTGTGTAGTCACCCTCAATCAACGGGAAATTATTTTTTGTGATTGTAATTTTATTACTGCCTAATTTCAAATTGAAAATTTTGCCATAATCTTTAGAATTAAACTCTAAAAATTGTACGTCATTAAGACCAGCAAAGTTTATGGCAACTTCTACTTCCTTTGACCTACTACCTTCATTTTCGATGACAATTTCAAATGACACATTGTCACCTGTTTTGGGGGTTCTATTTAGCAGTTTAAAATCAGTAATTTTTATGCCTTCACCGCTATTAGATCGTTGTCGATCATCGGGTACGAATGTGTTTATTTTTTCGAGATTCCTATTTTGAATGTAATAATCAATACATGCGTCTGCAGCACCTGTGTATTCAATTATTCCATTCTTTAAAACAACTCCATTATGACATAGGTTCTGTATGGCAGTCATATTATGGCTTACAAACAGTACTGTCCTGCCTTCGCCCTTGCTGACCTCCTGCATCTTACCGATGGCTTTCTTTTGGAATTCGGCGTCGCCTACGGCAAGGACTTCGTCCACTACGAGGATTTCGGGCTCCAGGTGGGCGGCGATGGCGAAGCCAAGGCGCACTGTCATGCCGCTGGAGTAGCGCTTGACGGGGGTGTCCAGGTAGCGTTCGCAGCCACTGAAGTCTACGATTTCATCTAGCTTGCGGGTGATTTCGGAGCGGGTCATGCCCATGATGGCGCCGTTCATGTAGATGTTCTCGCGGCCGGTCATTTCGGGGTGGAATCCGGTGCCCACTTCCAGAAGGCTTGCGATGCGGCCCTTGGCGCGGATAATGCCTGTGGTGGGGGCGGTAACACGGGAGAGCAGCTTGAGCAGGGTACTCTTGCCGTCGCCGTTGCGGCCGATAATTCCTACCACGTCGCCTTGTTCCACCTTGAAGTTGATGTCCTTCAGGGCCCACACGTAATCGCTGTTGCCCTTGCTTGCGCGATCGTTTGTTTCGCCTACTTTTAGGTAGGGGTCTTCGCGGCGTAGAATCTTGGTCTGCCAGAATCGATTGAGGTCGTGGCTCAGGGTGCCCGTGCTTACCAAGCCCAGGCGGTACTGCTTGCTGATGTTTTCAAATTCAATCGAGGTTGGCATATGGTGAAATATATATATTTTAGGATGTTTACACAGGTGTCTTTGCAAAGAAACCTTGTTGGGTATGTAATGAAAATAAACAATTACCTTCGATTTTGTTTTTGGACTCTGATGAGTTCTACTGGTCTTGTCTTAATCGGGACTATTCTACTTGTTTGTGTTTATTCTTTACCTATAGATAGGATTGATGTTAATGTTAGAAACTCTGCCAAATACTTCCAGGAATATGGAGCGTATCCACAACTTCATCCTTGGTTGTCTAGTCAATTAGACTTACATACTGATGGTATCATGTTGTTGGAAGCTGCCGATCATACGGGGAAAAATGCATTTGAAAAGTCAATGAATGCTTATCGAGGAGGTATTGATTCTTGCTCTCCTGACTTAACACTTGTTCTTCATTATCAAAAAGGCGTTGAATATACTAAGGTTCTGGAGTACTCCCGTTACTGGCATGGTTTTTTATTATTTGTTAAACCTGCATTGTCTTTATTTACATACGAAAAAGTTTTGCTTATCAACGGGATTGCACAAGTTGTCTTGTGTCTGATAATTTGTTGGTTAATGTATAGAAAAAAAATAAAGGGATTCATTGCTCCATTTTTAATAACATATGGAATGTTGATGCCTGACGCTATGGCTACGTGTCTTCAGTTTTCAACATGTTATTATCTGTATTCCTTTGCAATACTTTTTCTTCTTGTAGTCCCTGAGTTTGTTAGAGAAAAATATATTGTTTTAATATTTTTTCATATTGGAATTTTTACGGCTTATTTTGATTTTTTCACGTTCCCATTGGTAACTTTGGGGTTACCTGCAATTTTAGTAGTCGTGATGAAAAAAGAAAAAGTAGAAATCCTAGAAATTGTGAAAATAGGGATAGGTTGGCTATTGGGATATTCGTTTATGTGGTTTTCAAAATGGTTGGTGGCTACTGTATTTACTGAGAAAAATGTAATCAAAGACGCCATAGCTTCCGCTATAGAACGAACATCAAATTTTTCCACAGCTGGAACTGTTCATTTCAGTGCTGGAAAAAGTATAGCGGACAATTTTTTAGTTTTTTTCTATTCCCCGTGTTCGTTGATTTTTGCTTGCTATGTGAGTATTTTGCTAGGAATGATTCTTCAAAAAATAAACGTAATTTCTATAGACATGTGGAAAAGAATGCTTCCATATGCTTTATTATCTCTATTACCAATTGTTTGGTATGCTGTAGTGGTGAATCACTCTTGCATACATGTCTTTTTTACAAATAGATTGTGTTCCATTTCAATTATGGCATTGATGTTTGCTATGGTTGATCTAAATAGATTACTTAATGCAAAATTAAGAAAGCCACTTGAGTAGACGGATAATGCCCATTTTAGCCACTTCATTATGGGCAGAAACATTTTTTCTATTTTCAATGGCTTTGCGGTTTTGATGATAGAATTCGTAAGCTTTCAAAAGCATTTCTTCATTGGTTTTTGTGGGCTTAAATCCTAGCTTGGCTTTTATTTTAGATGTGTCAAAGACAAACGATGATGCAATCATCTTGTACTGGTATGGGCCTAATGGTGATAAACCCAGTTTACTAGCAATTCTCATACATGGAATAATGAACCATTTTGGAAAATGTGCCAACTCTGATTTTGAATCAGAATGTTCAAGGACATACCTGTAGACTTCATTGAAGGTTTTTACGTCGTCAGAACCTATGTTGAAAACTTCTGTTTCGTTGTGATTTAGGGCTAATTCGCAAGCATTCGCTAGATCTTTGGCATATATGAACTGGTAACGATTTTTTCCGTCACCAACCATCCAAAGCTTCCTTCCTTCATCAACAAATTCAAACAGAATGCCAAGAAGGCCTAAACGCCCTTCGTCCATAATTGTGGGACAACGGAAAATGATTGAATGAAGATGATTTTTCTTTGAAAAAAGAATTTTTTCTCCTTCTAGTTTTGATTTTCCGTAAATTTCGATAGGGTCGGGAGTTTCCTCTTCGGAAACTGGTGTGTCAAAGTTTTTTGCCCATAGACAGTTGGATGAGGTGAATACGAGTTTTTTCACGTTATGTCGGACACAAGCGTTTGCAATGATTTCTGTGCCATCAACATTGGATGTCCAAAGATTTTCGATTCTTTTTTGATCATGAGCGAGCATTGCTGCAAGATGAAATACTGCATCAAACTTATTCTCTGCAAAGATATTTTCGACAAGGCCCTTGTCTCTAATATCTCCTTGAACGGATCTTAAATTGGGATGTTTATCTGGATCCGGGTACAAATCAAGAACAATGCACTTGTGCCCTTTTTTTAACAACTCGTTTTTTAAAATGGATCCAAAGAATCCTGCGCCACCAGTAATTAAAAAAGTTGACATGTAAAACTCCAAATAGACATGTTTTTATTTGTTTACGTTTGAAAGATATCTTTTTTTTAACTAATTTGAAATCATGTTTGAAAATAATGGTGTTTTTTTGAAGATAAAGGAATCTATTTCTAATCGAGATTCTTTATTGGGCCAATTCGCTCGCTATTTTGTGACCGGTGGACTGGCCTCCATTGCTGATTTTGGTGTTTTTGCGGTAGTGTTATATCATTTTGAAGTTCACTATTTGATGTCAAACCTC
Organism: Fibrobacter sp. UBA1765; assembly: GCA_002314675.1. Classification (GTDB taxonomy): domain Bacteria; phylum Fibrobacterota; class Fibrobacteria; order Fibrobacterales; family Fibrobacteraceae; genus UBA1765. The sequence continues at coordinate 4,855 of DCGZ01000113.1, forward strand.
ATTGGATTGATGGCAGGAAATGTGGTAAATTATGTACTTTCCATTGGCTGGGTGTTTCGTTCTCAGAAGCGAAAAATGGAAAACAATCGCATCCTTGAGATATTTGTCTTTGTTTTGATTAGTCTTGTTGGTTTGGCTTTGAATGAAACTCTTATGTATTTAGGTGTTGGTGTACTTGGTGTTCAAGAAATGATATCAAAGATTTTTGCTGCAGCTATTGTTTTGATGTGGAACTTTATTGCTCGAAAGTTGATTTTATTCCATTCAAAAAAGGATGTGTGATATGTCGGAATTGAAGAAGATCGCTGTAATTGCTGGTGCAGGTCCTGCAGGTTTGACTGCTGCATTGGAACTGCTTAGCACTACAGATGTAAAGCCTGTGATTTTTGAAGTGGAAGACGTGATTGGAGGCATTTCCCGCACGGCTCGCTACAACGGCAACCGCATGGATATTGGTGGCCACCGTTTCTTCAGTAAGAGCGATGCCGTGATGGACTGGTGGCAGGGAATTCTGCCGCTGCAGGGCGCACCCAGCCGTGATGATATTGCTATCGGCCGTAAGGTGCCTGTGGTAGAAGGTGGTCCCGATCCTGAGAAGGATGACTTTGTGATGCTTTGCCGTAGCCGTCTCAGCCGAATCCTTTTCCTCCGAAAACTTTTTGACTATCCCGTGACCTTGAACGGTTCTACCATTCGTGGCCTCGGCCTTTGGCGTATGTTCAAGATTGGCATGAGCTATATCAAGGTTCAGGTTCTGCCGGATCGCGAAGAAAAGAGCCTTGAAGATTTCATGATCAATCGCTTTGGCGTGGAACTTTACCGCACCTTCTTTAGGGATTATACTGAAAAGCTTTGGGGCGTTCCCTGCAACAAGATCAGCCCGGAATGGGGAGGCCAGCGTATTAAGGGCCTTTCCATTACAAAGACTGTGATTCACGCAGTCAAGCAGATTTTTGCAAGTAAGAAACCGGCTGCAGAATCCGGCGACGCTATCCGTCAGAAGAATACTGAAACCAGTTTGATTGGCCAGTTCCTGTATCCGAAATTCGGTCCCGGCCAGCTTTGGGAAACCGTAGCCCAGAAGGTTCTGGAAATGGGTGGCGAAATCAAGATGAACGCCAAGGTTGTTAAGGTAAATCGTGAAGGCAACCGCGTGGTGAGCGTGGTGGTGGATCATGGCCAGTACACCGAGACTGTCGCTTGCGATTACTTCCTCAGTACCATGCCTGTAAAGGAACTGGTGAACGCTATGGATAGCGAAACTGCCGCAGTACCTTCCGAAGTGAAGCGTGTTTCCGAAGGCCTTGTCTATCGTGACTTTATGACCGTGGGTCTTTTGCTGGACAAACTTGAAATCAAGAATCCTGCAAAGCCGGGCACTCCCGAAAGCAAGCTGAAGTTTGTGGCTGACAACTGGATCTACGTGCAGGAAAGCGACGTAAAGCTTGGCCGTATCCAGGTGTTTAACAACTGGAGCCCGTATCTTGTTAGCGATCCTAGTAAGGTTTGGATTGGCCTGGAATACTTCGTCAACGAAGGCGACGAAATGTGGACCATGCCCGACGCAGATTTCATCAAGTTCGCCATTGACGAACTGGACAAGATTCATGTGGCAAAGCCCGAATCCGTCCGCGACTCCGTGGTGTTCCACATCAAGAAGGCTTATCCGGCTTATTTCGGCACTTACGGTGAATTCAACAAGATTCGTGAATTCCTGGATCCCATTGAAAACCTGTTCCTTATGGGCCGAAACGGCATGCACAAGTACAACAACATGGATCACAGCATGCTCACTGCCATGGAATCCGTAAAGTGCATCCGCGAAGGTTCTACCGACAAGACCGCTCTTTGGAATGTGAATACCGAAGAAGAATACCACGAAGGCAAAAAGTAAATTTCTTAGTTGGCGTATTGTCCTGTTAGATAAGACTGAATGGGGTTGTTCCCATTAAGAGCCTTGTGCAAAACGGTTTCGTAGTTTCCACCAACTGTGGTTGTAGAGCAATTGCTGGGTTCGCTGCTGGAGAATATTTTGATAACGCCTTTATCGAATAAAGCTGCCCCAAAACATTCCCAGCCTCCATTTTTAGCGGAGGCTCGAACTTTTACATCGGTAAAGCCTGCGTCTTGAAAAAGCTTTTGAATACGTTTATAGGCTACACCATTGTCTGCGTGCCAGTCGCCACCATCTACAAGAACACTTCCGCTACCGCGATAGTAGTTTGTTCCATTTCTATTCACAAAGACTGCGACAGAAATTCCTGCATTTACGCTTTTCCCATCAACATTTACGCTATAATTGGTGTTGTTGGGAAATACAATGACTCCAGAATTGAAGGCTCGATCTAAAATGTTTGCCAGTTCCATGGCGCTCATGGCGTCGGCTCTGCGTTTTGTGTCTTCGATTTTGCCAACTATATTGGGAACTGCTACTGCGGCCAAAATACCCAAAATCACGATGACAACCATGATTTCTACAAGGGAAAATCCTTTTCGATTTTGCATACGTGTTTTCATCCGCATTCTTCCTTCTTTTATGATAAATATAAACAAAGAATGTTTAAACTGTATCCATAAAGGTTTTCTGAATGCGGTTGAAAACGATAATGCCAATGGCGAGTAGGACGATGGCGAAAATGGCGCTGTAGCCTAGGCTTACCCAGCTGAATTCTCCAACACCTAACATCCCATACTTGAAGGTTTCCATGATGCTTGTGAGAGGATTTGCGCTCATAAGCATTTTTAATTTCGGGTTGTCAATGGTGCTCAAGGGATAGATGACTGGGGTGGCGTACATCCACAGTTGCACAATAAAACTTAGGAGGAATGTTAGGTCGCGGTACTTGGTGGTCAGGCTGCTAAAGAGGATGCCGAAACCCAGGGCCAGGCCTGCCAGGATGGCGATAAGTAGGGGGGTCAATAGCAGGTAGAGGTTGGGGTGTACCGGTGCGTTGGTGAAAATCATGTAGTAGGCGAATACGATCAGGAACAGTCCCATCTGAATGGTAAGGCGAATCAGGTTGCTGGTGACTGTAGCCATGGGTACGACCAGGCGGGGGAAGTACACCTTGCCAAAGACGTTGGCGTTGTCGATGAATGTTTTGCTTGTCTGGTTCAGGCTTTCGGCAAAGTAGGTCCAAAGGCAAATGCCCGCCAGGTAGAATAACGGCTGGGGGAGACCGTCGGTACTGATTTTCGCGATGCCCCCGAATACCACCATGAACATGATGGTGGTCATAATGGGCTGGATAAAGAACCAAAGGGGGCCAAGAATGGTCTGCTTGTACCAGGTGACAATGTCTCGCTTGACGAACATGCGGTACAAGTCTCGGTACTGCCATAGCTCCTTAAAGTCAATGCTCAACAGGCTTGACTGGGGCTTGATTTCGGTGGTCCATTTTTCGCTATTCATTTCGCTCATTTTGTACCAGCCTATATTTGAAAAAGTTTGTTTTGCCGATGGTGCGCAGGGTGTCTACGATGACGGTGTCGCTTGTTGGATTTCCTAGTGAATCCTGCCTATAGTAATGGCGCATCAGGAAATCGCCCAGCATAGGCTCGTTGATGACGGTGACGTTGCTGTCGATGACTTGACGCATGGGGTTAGTGATGCCGTATTCCGCCAAGGTCTGGGTGATTTCGGGCAGGTAGGGGGTCCAGTATCCAAAGCTCACGATGTTCCTATAGCTGCCGAAGGGTTCTGCCTTGTAGGGCGGCATCTTGTGGTGGCTGAATACCATGTAAGTGCGCATATTGGTTAGGAACATGGTGTTGGGATTGCTGTCGATATACGCAAGAACTTGATTGTAGTCGGTGGAGTCGTCTACTGCCAAGGTACGGGCTTTGCCTGTTACTGGATTACGTATGGAACCATCGGATGTTGCGTAGGAAAAAATGTTGGCTATTACAATGATTGTAGCCGCAGAAATAAGTACTTTATGGTTGAAAATTCGGTTTATTATGTCGGACTGGATTACTTTCCATTGCGGAACGGCTAAAATTGCGGCATATAGCCAAAGTCCCGTTTCCACGCGATAGGAGCCTCTCTGTGTTGTAATTAGTAGGAACATCATGTAGCAGATTGGAATCAGACTGCCCCATATGTATGGAAATTTTTGCTTATTTGTGACAAATAAGATTAGGCCTGTAAATATCCAAAACCAGAATATAGGAGAATGAAGGCTGTTCGCTAAAGACTTCAATATCAACTTTGGACGTTCTTTGTCTTTTATCCCATAGTGGTAATTGTTTATGACATTTACAAAAGATTGCATGCTATCTTTTGCAAATGCCTCGGTGTCGTAAAAAGTCCAGGTTGTTAAAAGTTCAAAATCTTTGTTTGACTTTTCTGCTTCTATTAAATCTTCAATAACTGCATTTGCGTTATAATTTTTCCAGTCACCCAGAGCTGCTCGGGGATGTTGAATTTCCATATAGGGCTTATACTCTGGTGTTGTATAAAGATTGCGGTCCCAGGAGTGCAGGCCAAAGGCTGTTGCAAACATTACGGACAGTGTGATTATGACGGGTATCTTTTTGGTCCAGCATTGTTTGATTAGGAAAAGGAGACCCACGCAGAAGAAGGGCATGCCCATGAGGAAGGCTTCCCAACGCATGATGCTGCCCCAAAGGAGGAGGAAGAGGGCGTAGATGTATGGAGTGAACTGCCAGATCCCCGATCGAGTCGGGGATGACGTATGGCATAATGTCGGGGATGACATAGGGCGCGACACAGTATTTGCAAACACTAGCATGCCGGTGGCGCTTAGGAGGCTGGCGCATTGGGTGAATTGGAC
>DCGZ01000096.1 GCA_002314675.1 Fibrobacter sp. UBA1765
CGCCGGTGGGTCCCTTTTTTTGCAAAAAATCGGAATTTATGTTTTATTCTTCTTCAGGTGCTTCGATATTTTCTTCTGCATTTTCTAATTGCTTGTCTGCAGTTTGCAAGTTGGAGCTTTCCATGCTTGCACGCAATTCGCTTTCAGGAATGCTTGAAAGTACCTTCTGGATTTCCTTGGAAACATCGTCCAGGTAGCTTGCCAAAAGTTCGCTAGAAGCGATTGCCATGTCCTTGACCTTGTTTCCGGAATAGGCTCGCTTTTGATCGTAGCGTTTGCTCCACAAGTCTTGTTCGTTGTCGGTCTTTCTAAAAATGAACTTGATTGCAATTCGTGCAAACCGATTTTCGCCCTCGTCAACTTCTTCAATGACTTCTACATGGCTTAAGAGTTCAAAGTCGGGCCTTGCTGTAACATTGCTTTCAAAAAAATCAACGATGTTTAATCGCAAAAAGTAGCCTTGAATGGATTGGTTTATGAGACTTGCCGGGGCTGATGCCCACAGAGAATTCCCATAGAACATGAACTCGTATGGAGATTCCCTATAGACAATGTTTTGGCGCTTGTAAGCCTGGTCGATGGTCGTTTTTTGCAGGTAGATTCTGCATGGGAACTGTTTTGGAGAGGCGGTAGGCTCGCCTAGGTTTAGCATGTAGTAATGTGTTGGTGCCGGTGCAGAAAAACAGCCCGAAAGCAACACTGCAGAAACAAGAGGTAAAAGAAATCTTTTTTTCATATTGCCTATTCTCGATCGAATTTACTGCCGCGTAAAATTGCAGACGGATTGTCTTTGATTTTTTGGCTAAAGTCGTTCAGGTTTTCAAGTACTTCGTTAAGTTGATTTAAAGTGTTTGACATTTGATCCTGGTTTTTGTAAACCATAAGGTCTGCCCGTTTTGCTAGGAGCTTTAATGAGTTGAGAGTTTCTATCAAGTCTTTGTTCAAAGTTTTTACATCGAACGCAGAGACTTGCTCGTCAATAATGCTCAGTGTGGAATCAATTGCACGAGCAAGGTGCGCGGCTTCAATTTCTGCTGTAATGTTTTTTAAAGATGAAGATGCTACTGCTAAGTCTGCGATTGGCTGTTTGGTTGTCTTTACGAGCTTGTGGGCTTCGATTGTTGTTTGCTCTAGGTTGGTAAGAGCCCTTGAAATTTTGTTTGCGTTTTCTTCTGAAAGAACATTGTTCAGGTTTGTAATGAGCGTTTCTATTTTTTCTACGATTGTAGTCGCTTGTTCCGTCATTTGGCTGAAAATATTTGAACCGGCTAGGACGAATGAATCTTCGGGCAAGTCTTCTTCGTCAAGTGCGCCTCCAGAAAGAATCAGATACTTGTTTCCGGTAAGCGAGATGCCACTTGTCATTTGTACGCGGGTCCCTGTTTTTATTGGTGTTCCCGGAGCGACTTCAAAGTGAACAATCACATTGCTAATGTTGTTTGTATCAATTGTGAGGCTTGTTACCTTACCAACGTCAATGCCGTTAAGCATGACTTTAGCGTCTTTAGAAAGCCCCTGTACAGATTCCTTGAAAATAGTGTAATAAGGCACCCTGTTATCTCGCAACTTTTGCCCTATCAGGTAAAAGGTAAATCCAAAGATTACCCCGAGGCAAATTAACAAGAAAATGCCAAGTCTTATGCGTTCCGTTTTTGTAGTTTCCATGAGCTATAAAAAATTAAAATTAAAATAATTGTTGCCAGTTTGGGTTTCGTTGTTTTCTCTGTTAAAGAACTCCTTGATTTCTGGAATTTTTGAATTCAACCCTTCTTCAAGACTTGCGTCCAACAATACATATCCATTTTTCAAGAAGATGAACTTGTCGCAAATAGTTTTTATGCTGTCAAGCTCATGAGTTACGATTACTACAGATATCTTTAAATTGTCTCGAAGTTCAAGCAGCAATTCATCAAGGGAGCGTGAGGTAATCGGGTCAAGACCAGCCGATGGCTCGTCACAAAATAAAAGTTCTGGGTTTAAAGCAAGTGCCCTTGCAAGTGCAGCTCGCTTGCGCATGCCACCTGAAAGTTCTGATGGGTACTTGTGGTATGCATGCAGCAGGTGTACCTTTTCGAGGTTCTCGGCAACGATTGCCTTTACGATGTCTTCTGGAAGGTCGGGGCGATGCCTTTTCAATGGCAAGGCGGCGTTCTGGGCTACCGTCAAGCTTGTGAGGAGAGCGCCACCCTGGAACAAGACACCTGTTCTTTTTCTTAGTTCATCTGGAATCGGTGTTCGTGCATCAATTTTATTACCGAATAACGAAATGTTCCCAGCCAAAGGCTTTTCTAGCTGCAGAATGTTGTTTAACAAAGTGGATTTGCCGCAGCCAGAACCTCCGAGAATTACACGGATTTCACCTGGCATGACCTTGAACGAAACATCGTTCAAAATGACCTTGCTTCCGTAGCCTGCCTTGAGGTTTTCTATTTCTAGTATTGGTTGCATTACAATCCTTTAATAGAATATGAACGAAAATGCGGCATCAGCAAGGATTATGCCCGCTATGGAATATACAACGCATTTTGTCGTTGCAGTGCCCACGGCGTCTGCTCCGCCATGAACCTTGAAGCCCTCTAGGCATGCAATGAGGGTTACGATCCAGCCGAATACAAGGGACTTGAAAATGCTTTTGAAAAGGAGCAAAATCGGCAAACCGTCGCGGAGCGCATTCCAATATGTAGTAGATGAAATTTCGCAAAATAGCCCTGCGACAATCATGCCTGCGACGCAGCCAATTATGGAGGCGCAAAAGGAAAGTACCGGGACTCCGATGCTCATTGCCTTGAAGCGGGGGAGAACCAAGTATTGGATCGGGCTAATGCCCATGGTGCGCAAGGCCTTGATTTCTTCGTTGACTGCCATGCTTGCAATTTCTGCCGTTATGGAGCTCCCTGATCGCCCTGCAAGGATGATTGCCGTAAGTAGCGGTCCCATTTCTGCAAACATTAAAAATCCCATGCCAAAGGCAAGGTATTCGCCTGCTCCAAAAGTATTTAGCATATTAGCGCTTTGTAGTGCAAGTGTAAACGCTATCAGGAACACAAGTATAAAAACGATTGGCGCAGCTTCGCTGCCAAGGGTAATCAGCTGCTTTGCGGTTCCTTTGAATGGGACGCGTTTTTTATCAAATAAGCCAAGAGAGCTCCAGTAGACAGATTCGCTAAGCAGGTAGAGCAATGTCTTTAGAACATCAAAGATTTCAAATGCTTTTTCGCCAAGCCTTTCGATGTTCCCCATTTCGCTTGCAAGCTCTTTTTCAGGAATGTCTGTGCGTTTGATTTCGGAAAGTTCTTTTTTTATTTCGTCTGAAAAATTTACAAGCGTTAGTGTATGCTTGCTATTTTCACTTTCTGTCGCTATGGCTGCAAAAAATAGCTTGTAGTCTTTTGAAAGAGTTTTCAGCTTTGCGCCATTCAAAATCAGGTCTTTGGCATGTAAAGCCTTTTTGCCTTTTTTGAAATACGAAAAAATAAGAGCGCTTTTTGCACCTTCTTTTAACGGCAAAGTAAAAGTTTCTTTAGACATATTTATTTCAGCAATTCTTCGGGAACTGCGTTTGCCATTGCCTGGTATGCGTTTTCACTAGGGTGCAAATGGTCTCCAGAATCAAAGCCTTCTGCAAAACTTTTGGGATCATTTTTATCGCGCACGGCCATGTCAAAATCGATGCATCCGTCAAAGTCCTTGGAGTTTCGTAACCATTCGTTGAATTCATTCCTGATGCAGTCGCGTTCTTCATTGTAAGTGCGCCAGCCTTTGATTGGCAAGAGCGTGCCGCTGTAAACACGTAAACCAATTTTTTTTGCATGGTCTATATAGATACTTTTGACGCCTTGAACAAGGTCATTTGCTGTAGGCATGTCACTCCATGGCCTAAATGGATTGTTTTCAACCCCAACAGGATGGATAATGTCATTAATTCCGTGCTGGATTATGACTGCTTTTGCTCCTGCAACATCCATTTCTATAGGAAACCTGGTTTCTCCTTTTAAGCCATAGGCCGCATATGTAATGCATTTGTATTCGCGCAAAATGCGTGTGCCGCTAACGGCTCTTCTAATGATGGATACATTCTTGAAACCGTTTTCCCATGCGCGTTTTGCAAGGTAGTCTGGCCAGCTTTGAGCCGTGATGGAATCTCCATAGCATACAAGGGCATGGTTAGATTCTTCTGTAAAAACATCAACGGTGTTTAAAAAATAGAACCAGCTTGTTTTGCGGCTCAGTTCTGCCGGGAATTCCTGGTCAATGAAGTTGCCGTAGCAGTATTCGCCCTTTGAAAGTGGCCCGGTAATCAAGGTTCCCGCATTCATTTGCGTAAAGCCCTCGAAATATAGGCTTACTTTTATTGTAGAACCGGCAATTACGTCAAAATTTATTTCATCGCTGTTTAGCTCTTTACCTGGGAGTATTTCAAAGCACTTTTGGCCGTTGCAGGTAATGTTTGCCGAGGAGTTTTCACATTTTACTACGGCTTCTGAAACCTTGACTGGTTCTGTTCCTGTAAGGTTTGAAAATCTAAAACGAAGCTTATTCCCTGAAAAAGGAATAAAAATTGGGTACCTGAGGGTTATATCCTTGGCGTAGGTTGCTATAGTTCTGTCGCTAATGGAAGTGGCATTGCCCCATGCGGTAACCCATTTTTTTAAATATCCTTGCATAGTAAAAAATTTAGCTTTTTATTGGATTTTACCATGTTTTACATGTTCTAAAATGGAGTTAAAAACCTTAAATAGCAAAAAAAATTAAATTTATACATATTAAAAATGTATACTTCAATAAAAAAGAGGCTTTTATGAATTCAAAGGAATTTTTTGACAAGGTAAAAAGTGACCCATCTTTCGCATCCAAGTTTGCAAATGTGGAATCTTTAGATTCCCTGTATGACCTTGCAAAAAAAGAAGGTTTGACTGATTCTAAAGAAACATTTTGCTCCGCAATTCCTGTAGAAGAAGGCCTTTCTGACGATGATCTTGATAAGGTTGTTGGTGGAAATGCAGTTTCCCAAAGTGCAAGCGATATTGGGTTGGGTGAATTTTTGGGTATGCTGAAAAAAATAGTTGGATAGATAATGACTAGGGAAAGATTTATACATAATCTTAAGGTAATCTTTTTTTGTGCGGCGGTGTTCTACTTGCTTGGAGAACCGGCTCGACAATTTTTAAGAATATCAGAAACTACGGAAGTTCGCTTTACTGCGTTTCTCCCATTCTTGTTCGCCACCATTTGGGGAACTCGCGGCGCCTTTGCCTGTGCGCTTGCCAATATGTTTGGTGACATAAGCAATGAATTGCCAGCAAGTATTTATATTCCTGGTTTCTTTTTACAGTTCAGCTATGGTTACTTCCCTGCATTTGTCTGGCGCAAGCTTCGCCGTAAAGACAAGAATATTTTCCAGCTGAACAGGGTTTACAAGGTTGTACAGTTCATGCTTATTTCTACCGTTACGTCTTGCTATATAGGCGCAATGGTCTGCATGATTATCAAGGTTAACAATTTCCCCGTTTCGTTAGACTTGTTCTTGAACGTGATGTTTAACCAGCTTGTTGCAATTCCTGTTGCAAACTTGCCAATGTTTACCGTGTGCTCCCTTGGATATCAAAACTATATGCGGAAACATACAAAGTCAAATACTGCATTTGTCTTTTCGCTTACCTTGAATGAAAAGTTTCTTCTTTTCTTTTTGCTCGCATCTATCTTTTTGGCTATTGGTTTTGGATTATCGGTCCACAAGATCTATTCCTTTGATACATCGCTTGATGCCTTACATTTGTGGAATAATACTTATTATGCCTCTGTTTTTGCCTTGAATCTTTCTATCTGGTTTTCACTTTTGTTCTTGCATTTTGTGGAACGTACTGTTACAAAGCCTGTTGAAAAAATGAGTGAAATAACCAAGATTTTTGCAGAGGAATCAGATATCGATGCGAAGATACTTGCCATAAAGAACAAGAGTGAACGCTATCTAGGTTATAGTTCCGAAGTGGGATCCCTTGCAAGGTCGTTCCATGAAATGTCGAAGGAACTCAAGATATATGTGAGTGACTTGACAACTGCTACTGAAGAACGTCAAAAGGAACACACTGCGCTTGCAATTGCGACTGCAATTCAAAATGCATCAATGCCAAAGCCGGTAGTTTTTAAGCGTATAGATTTATTTGCTTCTATGGACCCGGCTCTAGAAGTTGGCGGCGATTTTTACGATTTCTTCAAGATTGATGATGACCGTATAGCAATGTGTATTGCCGATGTTTCGGGCAAGGGTGTTCCAGCGGCACTTTTTATGATGTGTTCAAAGATTATCTTGCAGCACAACTTGAAAAATGGTTACAGCCCGGCAGAATCCCTGATGCGAACAAACGAGGAACTTTGCGAAAATAATGTTGTCGATATGTTCGTAAGCTGCCTTTGCGGTGTGCTAGACTTGAAGACGAATATTCTTACGTTTGCAAATGCAGGGCATGAGCGCCCGGCATTTAAAAAGAAGGGATGTGAATTCTATATTGCAAAGATCAAGAGTGGCTTTGTCCTTGGTGGCATGCCTGGAATGAAATACCAGAATTTTGAATTGCAAATGGAACCTGGCGATGTTATGTTTACTTATACAGATGGTATTCCAGAGGCAATGAACTCAGATAACGAGGAGTTTGGTAACGAGGGAATGCTAGCTGCATTAAATGCAAGTAAGGATGAAAACGTTGAAAATATTTGCAAAAATGTTCGCGAAGCTGTTCGTAAGCATGCTGGCGATGCCCCGCAGTTTGATGATGTTACCATGCTTGCGTTTGGCCTAAGGGAGGCAAAAAATGCCTGAATCAAAGAAAAAATTTGAAGTAAGCCGCGAAAGCCTTGAAAGTGTACAGGAATTTATTTCTTGTTGGGCTGAAGAAAACGGTATTCCCATGAAGCTTGCCATGAAGATTAATATTTGTTCCGATGAAATCGTAAGCAATGTTGTTTTTTATAGTGGGGCAACATATTTTGAAATTATTTGTGACAAACAGAATGCGATTGTATCTATTTCATTTGTAGATGATGGAAAAGCTTTTGATCCTCTTACAGAAACCAAGGATCCTGACATTACGGCAAGTGTTGAAGAACGAGAAATCGGTGGCCTTGGAATTTTCATGGTCAAGAAGATGATGAATGAAGTCTGTTACAACCGCGCTGATAACAAGAATATTTTAACTTTAAAAACGAAAGTGATTTAAATTCAAATACCAGAACAACAATTATATGGAAAAATATGAAGAACTTTAATGAGCTTAGCGAGTTTATGAAAGACTAGGCTTTGAAGAAGTCAATGGCAAATTTGCATATTTGAATGACCCTGCCATAGGCAAGCGCATGGTAACATTACAAGAGCTTGATGATGGCTATAGCTTATTTCCAGGTCAGGTGGTATTCTAGACCAGCGCTTACAAAGCCTTCGACGGTAATTTTTCCGATAGTCGTTGGTTCTTCAGCGGCGTTCACGTCAGGAGAGGTGTAATCTGCTCTGCCTTGTGTAGCTACGCCGGCTCTTAGAACCAGGCCATATTTTTTTTGGAATACGAATCTGCTTCCAATGCCAAAGACACCGCCCTTGTACATATCTTCAAATTCAATGCGGGTCTTGTAATAAGTGGAAGGTTCCTTGACATCGTCTTTTAAATCGATGCTTTCTACAAGGAACGAGTATTGGAAACCGGCATAAAAGAATGGGGAAGTGGTAAGCCATTCCGTGGTATTGAATGTGTGCGTAATGTGCAGGGAAAGTCCGATTTCGTGCATGGCAAACGACCAGTGGTCCAGTTCCTTGTATGTCGTGTCGGACTTGTCTATTTTCATGTCGTGGTTAGAGAACTTGTAAAATAGTTCTGCACCAAAGACTCCAAACCATGTTGTACCGCCGTATAGACTAAATACAGGAACCTTGTCGTCTAGAAAGTTCCAAAGGCTTAGGGAGTCGCGTGTAACGCGGTAACGCTTGATGCGGCTGTTGAGCTTGTTGCGATACCAGTTGTAAGGAGTAAGCGGTATGCGGGCTTGCGAATATGCCGCGCTAATGCCGATCCAGCCATCCATCAATGGGGCTTCCTGGTAAAATGGGTCAGGCTCTGTTGCCTTTTTGATGCGTTCTTCCTTTGTCAAGCGCCTGTTGGCATCTTGCTTAAGGAACTTTTGAGCTACAAGGTCGCCAAGAACGATTTTATCCTGGTTAAAGGGAACTGTTCCTGCAACCTTTGGTGCTGCCGAAGTTTCATCAAAAACAGCAACCTTAAGCTCGTTATCGGACTTGGTAACAAAAAGGATTATCTTGTCTTCAAGGCCCGAAAACTTGGATTGTACCATGGGGTTGCGGGCGCGTAAAAGTTCCGGATCAATGCCTGCAACCAGGTTTTGCTTGAGCCAGTTGCCGTAAAGGGCTGAATTTGTATCGCGCTGCCATTCACCAAGTTCACGACACGTTGGTTTACCTATGCCGGAATTTGCCCTGCGCATAGAAAGACAGAATTCATTCGGGTCTAGAGGCAAGGATTCGTCCTGTGTCCAGATCAGGTATTCGCCATCTTGCCAAACGGTAAAGTCGTTTTCAAAGAATGTTGCCGCACAAGCAGGTGCAATGGATAAAGCAATCCAAAGAACAAGTACCTTGAAAAAAACATTAATTCTAAATTCTGAATTTGGAATTCTGAATTTTCTCATTACCTTGCCCCCTTTGCAATTTCAAATGGTATCTTAGAAACTACCATTGTGAGTAACTGCTCAACATCTTTTAGTTGCGGGGCCTTTGTAACGGGCATGTTTTCTTCGAGAATTGCCGAATAGAGAGGAACCTGCTTTAAGTTATCCCATAAGGTGAATGTCAAAATCACAGTCATGTTCTGGACAGTCTTGTGAAGATCCATTTCATTTTGCTTAAGATCGAAATCAAAGAAATCTTGCTTGTTCAAGTCGGTGCCAAGCGTGATTTCGTGAATCAAAAGCAAATAGGACGGGGTCGTTCCATTGTCCTCGATAGCCTTGCCTTGTTCCGGGAACTTGCCTTTTAGGAATATCTTCTTGTCGAATCTGATAGTTTCTTCGCTCAGTTGCTTTCTTGTGCTTGAAGGAAGCGTTGAAAGTTCTGGGTAAAACTTTTTAAGCGTTACTTTAACTATGGAATCCGATATTTTTCCAAAGTATTCGTAGCTTTGTTCTTCGCTTACTTCGAATTTATTGGAATACCATTTAGCACGCATGAGCGTAAACACGTCACTTGTTTCGACAAGTGCAATCTTTGCGTTTGCTTGCGGGGGAGTGCTAAATGTTGGCCATGAATTATTCCACTTGCTTCCACCCATGCTGCAAGAAGCAAGAATGAAGGCAAGAAGAATGAAAAAAATACCACGCACCAATTTCGCGCTTTTAATAAGTTGGCTTTTGTGAATGGTATTCTTCATGGCTTTAGATTACTTTGCGCCCCACATTTCGCGATAGGCGTAAACCTTGTCAAGGATTCCTTCCGGGGCATTGATTGCCTTGCGGTTTTCTTCCTTTTCTAGGAATGCAATGATGTCGTTGATGTTCACGATGGAATAAGCTTCAATGCCGTATTCTTCTTGAACGGTCTGTAGAGCGGACTTACCATTTTCAAGCTTTTCCTTGCGGTCAACGGAAATAAGCAAGCCGATTACATTTGCATTCTCAATGTTCTTGAGGGCTTGCATGGTTTCGTTCACAGAAGTACCCGCAGTGATCACGTCTTCAATGATGACGACATTCGTCTTTTCTGCATACTTGTAACCGACAAGGGAACCGCCTTCGCCATGGTCCTTGACTTCTTTGCGGTTGTAGGTAAAGCTAAGATTCTTGGCATGAACATCAGAAAGCTTCATTGCTGTTGCTGCACAAAGAGGAATGCCCTTGTATGCAGGACCATAGAGGTTTTCTGCGCGGCCGTCGAAATGCTCTACGAAAGCTTCTGCGTAGAATTCTGCAAGTTTAGAAAGCGAGGCTCCTGTACGGAACTCTCCAGTATTAATGAAGTATGGAGTATTGCGACCGCTCTTGGTTACAAAGTCACCGAATTTGAGCGCTCCGGAGTCTACAAGGAATTTTACGAATGTATCTGTTTTAGACATAAATTTTACCTTTAATTTTCTTTATTCCATTACGGCAAAAGCATTCCAAAAATGCCACCGAAAATCTTGATTTCAGTAAACTGCCAAACAAGAAGAAGGATTACGAATACAAGACCGCAAAAGCCAATGTACCATGCGCTAGCCTTTTTGAATCCCTTGATTTTGAGCTTAAAGATGAGCCAAATAATTGCACTGAAAACAGCTGCGATAATCCAAGCTGCAGAGGCGGAGAGTTCGCCAACCTGGTTGATGAGGTATGCCGCAGAAATGCCAGGAATGAAGAAGAAGATAATAGAAAGGAATGTAAGGAGTGCGAATCCTACATAGTGTGAAAATCCACGTTCCTTTTCTACAGTCGGCTTCGCTGGTTCTGGTTTTGCAGGTTCTGCTGTTTGGGCTGGCTGTGGATTTGTAGCAGGTTCTGCAGCAGGTGTTACGTCAATGACTTCTTTTTGTTCGTTATTTTCTGCCATGGTTTTACCTTAGAGAATGAATGTACGGCCCTCGTGTACGAATACACGATGTTCAAGCCAAAGTTTTACTGCTGACGAAAGTGTTCGCTTTTCGATATCCTTTCCGAGTTCTACAAGTTCTTCGATGCTTGCTGTTTCTGGAACACGCTGAACATCCTGGGCGATGATTGGGCCCTGGTCCAGGTCTTCTGTAGCAAAGTGTGCTGTTGCGCCAATGATCTTTACACCCTTAGCCCATGCCTGGTGGTATGGCTTAGCACCCTTGAATGCAGGCAAGAAGCCATGGTGGATGTTGATGATGCGGTACTTGAATTCTTCAGTGAATTTTGCAGAAAGAATCTGCATGTAGCGAGCTAGAATTACCGTATCGGTATTTGTTTCTGCAATGATTTCACGGAAACGGTTCTCTGGAATGTCTTTGTCCTTGTTGCTTGGTACATAGTAGAATGGGACTCCAAAGGAACCACCGACAGCAGCAAGGTCAGTGTGGTTGCCAACGATGCAACTGAATTCGCATGGCAAATCGCCGTCACGGTGCTTTAATAGCAAATCGTAAAGGCAGTGGTCCGTTTTGCTTACGAACAGGGCCAGACGTTCCTTTTTGCTAGTGTCGTAGATTTTCCAGGAAAGCTGCAAATGCGGAGCAAGAGTTTCTAGATGTTTTTTGATTTCTTCTTCGCCATCGCCTTCAATTTCAAAGACTGCACGAAGGAAAAATGTGTTGATGTCTTTAGCAGTGTGTTGCGTAAGGTCGACAATATTTGCGCCTGCCTTTGCAAGAACTTGCGTTGTTCCAGCAATTAGGCCTGGCTGGTCAGGACAATGGATTTGAAGAATATAACGTGACATGTTCAAAATTTAGTTATTTAGCAAGTTTTTAAAATTATGTTTGAGAAGTTATATAGCAAAAAAGCACAGTGCTTTGCACTATGCTTTTGTATAAATTAAAGGTTCCTTTACATGCCGAAGCTAACTTGGAGCATATAGTAGCGATTTTCCTTGTCGCCTGTATAGTAGCCTTCTTCATCAGCCCATGTTACGAATTCAAGTTCAGCAAAGCGGAGTACTTCAAGACCTACGCCAGCAGTCGGGTAGCCCCCCTTAAAGCCGCCCGCCAAACGGAGCTTGAGAACACGGTACGTGTTTTCGTAGCCCGGCCATGCAAGCAAAACCTGTTCAAATTCAAGACCAAAATTCAAATGGCTAAGCGGCTTGTAATTCTTTTCGTCGTCAAGAATGTCGTCATAGTCCATGGCAATATTCATTTTACGGGCGTATGCTGTATTTCTGTTAAAGAACAAAGGGCTGTAATCAATACCGACACCGATATTTGGGGTAATTACCTTGCCGTTCAATTCGTTAAAGAAAACGTTCCTTGCCGAAGCACCAATGCGAATTACGCGGGTTGCTTGCCAAAGAATACCAAAGTCCATACCGTATGCAATATCTGTGAAGCTGATTTCATCGGCAAAGCGGTCGCTAAGAGTGTCCTTAACGCTCTTGTAGTTTTCGATACCTACAAGGAGAGGTCTCATTTCGTTGCGGTTTACAATCTTAAAGCCGGCACCGACCATGAAATTGTCGGTAAGTCCGTATGCACCACCAAGCTGAGCCACTGCATCTACATAGAACGTGTCAATACCTGCCATTGGAATTAGCAAGCCACCGTCAATGTAAGGATTTGCATGGCCTTCAGCCCAGAATGCACCACCAAAGTTATGGAATGCAAGTTCAGCGTCAAGCTTTACAAGGGAATTGATTGCGTTGTGGTCAAAGCTGTTTAGTTCGTCTGCGAGATCAGGTCTTGCTGCGAGGGAATCAAGGAAAACGTCTGCTGTGTTTAAATCATTTGCCTTTGCCGCTTTGTTTGCCCTATTGTAGAGCTTGACAAAATGCGAAGATGTCTTGTAGGCATCCATGAATTTGTCAAAACCGCCCGCGCTACCGATGTTTAAGCGCATGTCAAGGTAATTGTCCGGGTAGTAACCCATTCTTGGGCGCATGTCGTAGTTACCTAGACGATTGATTTGGTTCAAGCCTGCGTAGTTGTAATAGATTGCTTCTTTGTCATCAACAACAGCAATGTGAGCGTTACCCATGCCAAGTGCGCGTGTTGACTTGTGGATAGGACCTTTAGCTGCAAATGCAGTTGTTGCAAGAAGAGCGGAGAGAACGATAAATATCTTTTTCATGATTAGTTTCTCCCTTCAAACCATTGCATAAACATTTCTTCTGTATAGTTGGTCCAGCAGCCTCCAATGCTATCCTGGCGCCACTTCAAGTCATATTGGATATTTTCTGGGTCAATGTCCAACACGACCTTGTTCTTGGCATCTTCTAGAGCATTCCCTTTTACCTTAAAGAATTCTGGATCACTAGCGTATTTCAATAGCTTTGAATTTTCGGCAAAGTTAATTTCATCATCACCGTCGACAATGCCGTCCATGTTGTGGTCAATATTTGCAGGAGCAATGCTATAGATAATCTTGAAGCCAGGGTCTTCCGAGTCTTCGGATTCTCTTGTGACATCGGTTATACGAAGGTCTTCATCGTAAAGTCCATCGCCGTCATTATCCTGGTAGTCAAAGATTTCTTCATCAATGCAGCCGTCGCCGTCATCGTCGACTCGGTTACGAATCTTGTAAGAAACCATCATGGCCTGAGCCTGGAATATATTTGAACGAAGCGAGTTCGCGACAGATGCTTCGTTGTCGTCGTCACCGAGATTTATGCCGGCTTGTTCAAGGATGGATTCAAACTGGTCGATGGTCGAAATATTACCAAGATCCTTGGAAAGGGCATCGATAGCCTCGTTGAATTCCTGGGTCGATGTGGTATCGTCTTTGCCCAGACTATAAATGGAATAGAGGTTTGCTGAGACTTTGCCGTCTTTCTTTTCAAAAATCTGGCCTAGGTTTTCGGTTTTCTTGGAAAAGTTCAGGAACGGAATTGCGGTTTCAAGAATTGAGTGGCCTGCAGCGATGCTTTCGTAACGGAGCTTTCTATCGCTTAATTCAAGAATTGGGTGTTCTTGAGTCAAGGAATCGCGATAGTGAAGAATGCGGATGTATTTCAAAGCTTCTGTAATGCCCTTGTGGTTGCGCTCAAGTTCTTCACCTTGCATGTTCAAGAAAGGAACGTCGTTTTTGTAGTCCTTGAGTTCGCCAAGGAGCGTAAACGCGTTGACATGCTGAATTGCCATGGCGGACTTTGCTGCACCAAGGTAGGCTTCTGAACGCGAGGAGTCTTCGGCAATAGCCTTGTCAAAGTATTCAAGCGCATCTTCATATTTTGCACCACGATAGTAGCTGTACGCCTTGTTTTGCAGGGCTTGAACGTCATCTTCGTTTTTGGAACTACCACTGCCGGTTGGGTTAAAAATATTGCAAGCAGCCAAAAGTGCTGCAGATGCTGTAATTGCAGACAAGGCGATGCTTTTTCGTAGAGTCGTTTTTTTCATACCACAAACTCGATTGTAAGTTTTTTATCAAAATTACTCAATTTTTTGAGTGTTTGTAGTTTGTATGTGCGAAAATTATAACTTTTATTCACTTTTTTGCAAAAAAACAAGGTTGTTTTGTTGTTGTATGCTAACTTTTTTGTAAAGAAGGCTCTTAAAATATCCTTTTAAGAAGGATTACAAATTAAAGATTTTATATTTATGGCGTATGGATTCATTAGAGGATTACTTTCCGACCAAGGCTGTAAAACGAGCAGAAGCCCGCATGGCTTCTGTTTTGCGTGCCGAATCTGACCGGTTGCGTAATCTTGGCAAGCTTGATGTGCAAAAGGTTAGGGAAAGCCTGCCGCAAATTTTGCAGTTTACTGCTGATTACCATGCAGCGTTTATGGGGTACCTGGACGCAGTGCTTCCGCAGCACAAGAATCCTATTAAGTGCGGTCCGGGCTGTGGCAACTGCTGCCACCATTATCCGATGTCCATAGAGCCTTTTGAGCATATTGCGTTTTACGCAACTTTAAGGAATCGAGAAGATCTCTTTAGCATTTTGGAAGCATGCGTTTTAAGGCAAGAAAAATTCTCTGGATTTGCAGAAGCTGCACTCTCTGCCGAGGCTCCAAGCGAAGACCCTGAAGAAGATGCATTGCATGAATTTTTTGCAAGAGGCTATACATGTCCGTTTTTGCGTGATGATGGCTGTTGCGGGGTATATGATGTTCGCCCGGTAACTTGCAGAATGTACTTTAGCCAAACGGATCCTTGCTACTGCACGCCAGAATTTTTGCAAACAGAAAAGAACAAGAGTTTTATTGTTTATTTGCCGGATTACATTGAAGAAGCTATAGCTGAAATTTCGGAGTATTACGAAGACTTGGATCTGCCCGAAGCCCTGTATGCGGGGGTTGTTCAAATGAATGCGCTTGATGGAGAGATTTTTGTATGAATCTCTTTGGCTTGCAGCTTGATTTGTTCGGTGCGACTAAGCAGGAGGAGGCTCCAAGGAAACCTCTTGTTTCTGCAGATTTTTCTGAAAGTTCGCTTGTAACCTTCAAATACAGCTCGCACTTGAAAAAGAGCGTGCGCTGTTCCAGGAGTGCCTTTTTTGGAAAACCCGAATTGACCTTGCCAGAATTCATGCGTGACAACTCTTTTGCAAGATCCCGTGAAATTATTGCGGAGTGGGCAGAGCATGTTATGCATCGAAAGACTGCAAAGAACAAGGCTGTCTGTAAGGAGCTTCTTGATCGCTTTTGGCAAAGTGTGGAGCAGACCCTTGCTGATAAGGGGGAAAAGTCATTATCCATGCGCGGAAGGCTTCCGCCGATTGTAACGAAGGGTGATGTTCACGACCTGAATGAAGTATTTGCTGCAGTGAATTCAACCTATTTCAATGATTCGCTGACTGCTAGAATTACCTGGAGTAATCGTGTCGGTGGATTGAGTTTTCATACGGTGCGAAAGGATCCTTTTACCGGAGAAGATTTTCACTTGATTAGCATTAGCCGTGGCTATGATAAGGAAAATTGCCCGCTGTATGCTATTGCTGGCGTGGTGTACCATGAGTGCTTGCATATTATGATTCCGCCTGAGGAACATAATGGTAGGCGAGTAGTGCACGGCAAGCTTTTTAGGCAACACGAAAGACGTTACATTTATTACGATGAATGGATAAAATGGCACAAGGAAGTTTTGCCGTTGAATATCCGGAAAATGAGAAAAAAATAGTGACGCAAGGGGCAAGCCTCCTTGGATGTTTTTTATTTAAAAATTCTATATTAGTTTTTGAATAGAAGGAAAATTTTTATGAATACTGCATTTTATGTTTTTATGAAGCTTTTGCCAAAGTGCACTGTGTCTCGTATTTTTGGTGAATTTACGCGTTTAAAGCTTCCTGTAATTAGCAAGGCTGCAAAGAAGTGGTTTGCTTCGCATTATAAACTCAACATGAGTGAATCGGAATATCCGCTTGAACATTACGCAAACATTGGCGAATTGTTTATTCGACATTTAATGCCTGGTGCACGCCCTATTGCAGATGCTACAGTTGTAAGCCCTGTAGATGGCGTGCTTTCGCAGACAGGTGTGAATTCCCAGATGATTCAGGCAAAGGGCAAGACTTATACCCTTGATTCTCTTTTGCGTAATGATTACCTGGCTCGCAATTTTGAAGGCGGCGTTTGGGGCACGATTTACCTTGCTCCGTTCAACTACCATCGCATTCATACTCCGATTTCAGGAAAGGTTCTTGGTGCATACTATTGTCCGGGTAACTTGTGGCCGGTGAATGTTGGAAGCGTGAATCGCGTTGAAGGTCTATTCTGCATTAATGAACGCTTGATTACACACCTTGATTGTGGCGATGGTGCCGAAATGCTTGTTGTGAAGGTCGGTGCTACAAATGTTGGCCGCATAGCCGTTGAATATACCGATGAACTTTTGACAAATGCCAAGAAGCTTTCAAAAGATGAACCGCGCTTGGATTGGAAGCCAAAGACTGAAATCAATCTAAAGAAGGGTGAAGAACTTGGCCGCTTCGAAATGGGCAGTACAGTGATTCTTGTTGCAAACAAGGTTCTTGCACAAAGGTGCCCAGGGCTCTTTAAGTCTCGTGTTGGCCAGGCTGTTAAGGTTGGTGAAGCTCTTTAACGCTTATGCGTTGGGCTATTGATTACCCGTTAGAATCTAAGGCATCTATTGCCTTTGTTCAGGCACTTGCGAAGGTGCCTGATCCTGTTTTGCACATTTCTTTGGCACTCGATACTTCGGAAGAACGCATTGCGTGGACAATCCTTGGTACGGCATTGTTCCAAGATTTGAACTATTCTGAATTTAATTCGCTTTTTTCAACTCTTGCAAAAAAATTCCCTGGAGATTCCCTTTGGAAGTTGCCAGTTCCTCGTGAAGATGAATTGCGTGCAGTTCTTGTAGAAGTGCTTGGAAAAAAGGTTTGGAGCCTTGCTGAAAATTTCCCTGGAATCTTTTGGAGTGTTGGCAATTTTGTAAGGCGACATGCCCCATTGGATCAATGGATTTCTAGCCGTGATGTTACTGAGATTTGGCGTGATCTCGGAGAAATCTATTTTATGGGCAAGGGTGCTAGCAGACCCAAGGTTTGTGCAGCCATTTATAGAATTGTTTCGCAGCCACCATTTGGTTTAGGCATTGCTGCAAAGTCATATTCCAAGAATTTGTCATTACCGGTTACAATGGGCTTAAGGCGATTCCTGGCTTTTATTGGCCCTGGCAAAGGCAAGGATTTTGCAAATATGACTCAAGTCCAAAAACAGCGTATGGCTCAAAGTTTTTACAGATTTGCTTGCCCAGAAAATCCGGTTATCGCAATGCATGCGTACCAGTTCTTTTTAGAAAATGGCAAAAAGGAATTCATTTGTCGTTCTGTAACGGACAAATGCAAAAAATGTCCATTGCGTGAATTTTGTAATGAAGCTTGTTGACAATGAAAATTTTATATTTTCAAATAGTCGTTTATAGAGATTCTGACTGATGGTAAAAAAATTATTCTTGTTTATTTTTGCAATCGCCATAGCTCTTGCTTATGCGGATGAAAAAAAACAGATTGTGGACTTTATTTATGATATGGTTGAAAATCAGCGTTTTCATAATGATGATTTCTTAAAGGAACATTGCTCTGAAAAGGTCCTAAAAAAATTGGCCGATCATTATGATTATATATGTGACGGAGTATGTTATGCTGGTTGGGAATTGCGAGTCGGGTTAAATGATTTTAATTCCATTAAAGTTGGCGAGGTAAAGGATGAAGGAGATGGTTGGTATTCTTATGTAGTTCATGAAGACCAGGAAAAGGCTTCTTTTAAAATACATGCACATGTTTTTTCGGGAAAAGTTGTCATTTTTGATTATAAAAAGGAATATTTAAAGAAATGATCAAGAGAATGTTTTCACTACTGTCCTTACTGATTTTTATGTTGGCCTTTGTTGGCTGTAACGAGGGTGACTCGTCTGCAAACAAGGTCTACAAGGTTTCCGACCTGGGCCACAAGAAGGTGGGTGTGCAGATTGGTAACACCGCCGATATTTACGCCTCTGAATATGGTGGCGATACCGCAAAGATCGATGTGGAACGCTACACGAAGCTCGCTGACGCGGTTCAGGCTTTGAAGCAGGGTAAGATTGACGCGGTGCTTCTGGATGACCAGCCGGCTATTTACTTCGTGAAGCAGAATCCTACGCTGCGGGTTTTGGACGAAGCTTTCGTGGAAGAGACTTATGCGGGTGTGATCGCCAAGGGTAACGAAGGCCTCTTGGATACCTTCAACCTGGCGCTGAAGGAAATGCACGAGAATGGCATTTTCGATTCCTTGATGAACACTTACATCAACGGCACAGGCTCTTATCATTACGTCCAGAAGGTGAAGAATGGCGAACATCTGGTGCTGGCGACCAACGCACAGTTTCCGCCTTATGAATATCACGAAGGTGAATACATCGTTGGCTTGGAAATAGAGCTGGCTTACTACTTGGCCGACAAGATGGGTCGTGTGCTGGAAATCCAGGACATTGAATTTGACGCTGTGATTAACGCAGTAAGTTCCGGCAAAGCTGACCTTGGCCTTGCTGGCTTTACCGTTACGGAAGAACGCAAGAAGTCCATCAACTTCACCGACAACCTGGTGGATAACCGCGTGGTAGTTTTAATCCGTACCGGAGAAAAGGAGGCTTCCGCCGAAACTTTCACCGAAAAGTTCCACAAGAATTTCATTAAGGATAACCGCTGGAAGTACATTGCCGAAGGTCTTTGCAATACTTTGATTATTGCGGTTTGCGCCGCATTGCTTGGAATCTTCCTTGGATTCCTGGTGGCCATGGTTCGCGTGGGTAATGAATATAATGGCAAGTATAAGATAACCAACTGGATTTGCAAGGCTTATCTTGCAATCATCCGCGGAACTCCGATGATGGTCCAGTTGTTGATTATCTACTACATCGTTTTCTCTTCCGTGAACATCAACAAATTGCTGGTAGCCATTATCGCTTTCGGTATTAACTCTGGTGCCTATGTTTCTGAAATAATTCGTGGTGGAATCAAGGCTGTGGATCCGGGGCAGATTGAAGCAGGCCGCAGCCTTGGCCTCAAGTTCAAGACAGTGATGGTCAATGTGGTTTACCCGCAGGCTTTCAAAAATTCTTTGCCGGCACTTACAAATGAGTTTATATCTCTCATTAAGGAAACATCCATTTGCGGTTATATTGGCTTGACCGATTTGACTCGTGGTGGTGACATTATTCGAAGTCTTACTTATGAAGCCATGTTCCCGTTGATTTCTGTGGCTATTGTTTACTTCATTATCGTTGCAGGCCTTTCTACCTGCGTGGCTCGTCTTGAAAAGAAACTTAAGAAGAACGAGCGTTAAGGAGGAATGTCATGAGTGAAAAGCAAGTAATGATCGAAGTAAAAAATCTTTGCAAGTCTTACGATGATAAGCAAATTTTGAAAGGCATTAATGCTGAATTTTACAAGGGTGACGTTGTAGCGATTATCGGTCCTTCGGGTTGCGGAAAGTCAACTTTCCTACGCATGTTGAACCTTATGGAACTGCCTACAAGCGGTGATATTTTGTTGGATGGCAAAAGCATTTTGGCGAAGGATGTTTATAGACCGACAATCCGAGCTCGTGTTGGCATGGTGTTTCAGCAGTTCAATTTGTTCAAGAACATGACAGCGCTCAAGAATGTGATGTTTGCTCCTGTAAAGCTAGGCTTAATGACTAAGGCTGAAGGCGAAAAGCGTGCTAGGGAACTTTTGCAGCGTGTAGGCCTTGCGGATCGAACAGATCATTACCCGGCACAGCTTTCTGGCGGCCAGCAGCAGCGTGTGGCTATTGCTCGTACAACAGCCATGAATCCGGATGTTATACTGTTTGATGAACCAACAAGTGCATTGGACCCAGAAATGGTTGGCGAAGTTCTGAAGATTATGAAGGATCTTGCCTTGTCTGGCATGACCATGCTGGTGGTGACCCACGAAATGGGCTTTGCCCGCGAGGTGGCAAACCGTGTGCTGTTCTTTGCCGATGGCGTCATCAAGGAACAGGGAACTCCCGAGGAAATCTTTGATCATCCGAAAGATGACCGCTTGAAGGACTTTTTGGCTGCTATCAAGAAGTAAAAAATTGGATCGCAAAAAAAATGGGTCGCTGGTGCGGCCCTTTTTAATGTTCTTTGAATTGGAGATTTAACGGATTCGAATGACGGATTGGCGCAGTGCCTTTCCGTTTTTTGTTACGCGCATTAGGTAGACTCCGGCATGTTTCGGTACAGCCTTTAGAATGTTACCGTTCATGTCAAAATACTGCACTGTTGTTTTAGAAAGATCTAATTCAATGTTTGGTGCAAAAATCTGGATGCTGTTTTCAACTTCGCTAGAAGAACTTTCGGCTATTTCGCTGCTTGAACTGGTTTCTTCAACCTTGCTGCTAGAGCTTTCTTCGGTATTACCAGGAATCGTTATGCTGATTATAAAGGTTACCTGCTTGTTTTTATAAACGAGTGCTTGTTTTACGGTGAACTTGTCGCCCGCTTTCACCTTGCCTGGCATGTGGCCGATTTTAGTGGTCGTTGTTTTTAGGTCAACGTTAGAGAAAAGTATGCTTGTACCACTCGGGTTCCAGGCTGTTACTGCTCCCTTGGAATCGAACCAGTGGCCGGTTCCTTCGCCTGTTGTGTTGCTGTTCAAGGAGCCGTCCGGTTCTACGGCGTAGAAACTTGCCTTTGTTGCAATTTCGCTTTGTGCAATGCCGAGCGCTTTGGCTACATTCTCGCCTTGCAAGTCAAGAGTGATTGGGGCGTAGTTATCACTGATTGGCAAGTTGGCTGTAAGTGTAATGTTTGTTTCTACAAAAGGTTCTGCTTTGTAATCGGTGCAATCGCCACCTAGGCAAAAACTGAGCGTGTTTCCGTTGACGCTTACGTTTGTAAAATTCAAGCCTGTTTCTGTACCTTTGTACCAGCGGATTGCGGGGTAGAGTGCATCGGAGAATGCAGTGTAGGTTCCGCTGAAGAATGCTCCAGCGCGGCTTCCTGGGCTTGGCCATTGGTCATTTTCAGGGTCGGTGGCGTTCCCCTTGGAATCCGCGTGAACAATTCTGAGACCTAG
Organism: Fibrobacter sp. UBA1765; assembly: GCA_002314675.1. Taxonomy (GTDB): domain Bacteria; phylum Fibrobacterota; class Fibrobacteria; order Fibrobacterales; family Fibrobacteraceae; genus UBA1765. Next base: position 21,178 of record DCGZ01000096.1, read on the forward strand.
AGCATTGGCTGCAGAATTTGCTCCGATAGAAAAATCGTAATGCTGCATCAAGATGCCACTACCCCTCAAAACGGCATTTCGTCCGGTGTTCTTTACGTAAGACCATACAAGGCCTTCTTGCGTTGGACGGTTTGGATTTTTTAGGCGGTAGCATTTTTCGCCTGGTTCCGTAGTCATTTTGCCGAGGTCTTCTGCGGTAACATCTTCAAACGGAATCCAGCCTTGGTCTGCACGGTAAAAGTCGTTGATTGCTACTGGATTCCAGTCGTTGGGTCGGTTGCCCATAGTGCAATAATCGCCGTACCAGTAAAGGTCGGGCCATCCAAAGATCATGTGACCATTTTCGTGAATGAATACGTAAATGGAAAACTTGCCCGGCATGTCGGTCATCTGGTGCTTTTGCAAGCGAACTCCATCGCGAGTTTCGCTCGACCAGCCGGCGTGCGGCCAAAGCCCTTGTTCCCGTTCTACCCCAGGACCTGCGTACACAATATTGATTGCTTCGGTGATGCCGTCATGGTCGTTGTCGTAACGGGAGTAATCTACCTGTGCATCGAAATATTCGAAAATTTCTTTTACCAGGATATCTGAGCCGGCGTATTTATTATCGGGTAAGATGTAGGATTCGTAATAGGATTTTGGGTATTTGGCACGATACCAACCAAATACTTCGTTGGTAACGTCAAGCTGGCCGTTGGAAACATCCAGATAGTAGTCACGAACTGAGCCCTGGCATCCATCGCGATTGAAACCTTCCTTGTTTAGCCAGTCAAAAATTTCTTCCTTGGTTACTGGAGCTGGCTGATCGGAAAAATCAACAAGGAGCGTGAGTCCGTAAATTTTGCCTTTTGGTGCTGAATAGTGGCTGACTTCCTTTGGGAAGGCGGACATGATTTTTTTTGCGCCTCGTGAGTTGTCAAATTTCGTGATGGCTTCGCTTGGCCATGCCTGCACACGTTTGCCATTGTACACAATGTCTGCAAAAGTTGTGCTTGAAAGTATTAAAAATAAGCAAGTAAAAATCAATTTTTTCATAAATAAACCTTTTCACTAAATATACCCAAAAATATTAGAACTGTATATAAAAAATGCCCCCATTATCGGGAGCATCTAGAAATTTCGATGCAAAATACTTAAAGTGATTTAAGTGCGCCTGTTTCGGAATCCATGATGTATCCGCGAACGACAATGTCTTTTGGAACGAGCGGATGATTCATTACAAGGTCAACAGTTTCTAGAACAGCCGCTTCGGTATCTTCAAATCCATGAAGCCATGAATCCAGGTCAATGCCGCAATGGCGCATAAGGCTAATGTGTTCTTCGTCAATGCCGCGTTCTTTCATTAAGTGAAGCATTTCTTTTGCATCCATGCCTTGAACGCCGCAGCCTGTGTGGCCGATAATCATGATTTCGTTGACGCCAAGTTCGTAAATGGCAACCAGCAAGCTTCTGACGGTACTATCGAACGGATTTGTGATAGTGCCGCCGGCGTTCTTGATCATTTTGACATCGCCGTTCTTGATGCCAAGTGCTGCAGGGAGCAATTCTACAAGGCGTGTATCCATGCAAGTTACGATGGCAATTTTTTTATCTGGGTATTTGCTTGTAGTAAATTTTTCATAGCCCTTGTTTGCAACAAATTCCTTGTTGTAGGCGAGCATTTCCTGGATCATAAGTAAAACTCCGTGTTTTGAACGGCGGTAAAACTAGATAAAATCAAAAAAGAAAGTGAATGAATTCAAATAAAGAAATGCCCTAAGATTGGTATTTTTGTTATTTAGAATAATGCTATCTTTGAAGAAAAAGGAAATCTATTATGTCTTTTATTGATCTTGTAAAGTCCCGTTACAGCTGCCGCAAGTTTAGCGACCGTGCGGTAGAAACCGAAAAATTGAATGCTGTTCTTGAGGCGGGGCGCCTGGCTCCTACGGCCATGAACCATCAGCCCTTGAAAATTTTTGTGTTGAAGTCCGCCGAGGCTCTTGCCAAGATTCGCGGCATAACCCGCATGGCTTATAACGCTCCCGTGGTTCTAATGGTCTGTTACGACAAGGATCTATGCTACCGCGCCCTGAATTACAATGATGAACACGAATGCGGTGACATGGATGCAAGCATTGTGGCAACCACCATGATGATGCAGGCTACGGAGCTTGGGCTTAACACCCTGTGGGCCCGCGGCTTCAATGCGGTGGAAATCGCCCGCAGTTTTGAACTGCCCGAAAACCTGAAGGTGAGCTGCCTTTTGGATGTAGGCTATGCCGACCCTATCGAAGGTGGCCCCAGCCCCCGTCACACCGTCCGTAAGGAAATGGGCGAACTGGTGGAAGAACTTTGATTTACTGCAAATAAATCATTTTTTAGTAGAGTTGTCCTAACGTCTTGCTCATCAACGAGTTAGACGTTTTTTTTATAAAATTGGCATTCGTTGTAGCTCTTTAGGTCAAAATAAAAAAAGCTTTTTTGTTTTTTTAATTTCTACATTTTACCCCGAAAACATAAATCGGGTTCGACCCAAAGGATAAATCATGCGTGATCAATTCGAAAGCCCGCTGATTCAGC
>DCGZ01000154.1:0-10323 GCA_002314675.1 Fibrobacter sp. UBA1765
GGGCGCCAAAGGCGCGTTAACTAAAAATGCTTCAATCCTTTGGATTTCGCAATGACATTTTATTCATAATTCTGCATTCTTAATTCTGAATTATCAAACCCTCTCAGCCTACCGCCGACAACATGAAAACTACAATATCACAAGCCCCTAGATCCTAGATTCCATTACCCCTAGGCAACTGAATTTAAGTATATTGCGTGTATGAAATTTTCTGCACTTGCCCTACTTTTAGCGACATCATCATTTGCTCTTCAATTTTATGGAAACGAAAGCGAAATCAAGTGGAAAAGTGCAGATTCCGAGCATTTCATTTACCATTACCCGGCTGAATTTACAGGGCATGCAGAACGTGCAGCTTCTGTCGCTGAAGCCGTTTACGACTCCGTAACAAGCCGTTACCCAAACAAGCTACCTCGCAAGGTACATTTAACATTAAGGAACGCACTTTACTCCAACGGATTCGCTTCTCCTTCAGAAACCCTGATGAACCTTTGGCTCACCAACTGGGATTTTAAGATCCGTTCTAGCCATGGCTGGCTAAGCGATGTTGTAACGCATGAATTTTCACACCTTGTAAGCATTGAAGACGGTTCCAAGCTAAACCCCGCCCTGTACGGCATGCAGGTCTCGTACACAGACTACTACAATGAACGTAGCCGTACAGATTTAATGACACTGATACCGTTCACCCTGCAACCGCTTTGGCTCGCCGAAGGTACAGCCCAATTCGAATCCGAACGCATGGGCTTTGACGCATGGGACAGCCACAGAGACATGCTGTTGCGCACAGCAGTACTCGCAGACTCCCTCGTGCCTCTCACCTACATGCATGCATTTGCGACCAGCTCCTTGAAATCAGAACTCGGTCCTTACACACAGGGCTTTGCCCTTGTGCGCTACATTGCAGAAACCTACGGTGAAGACGCCGTGCCAAAAATTTGGACCGCTCTTGCAAAGCCATACCGCGCAACTCTTGACGGAGCATTAAAGGAAGTTATTGGACTTGGCGAAGAAGAACTTTATGACGCCTGGAAAGAGAACCTGACTAAAAAATATACAGCCCTGCAAGATAGCCTTGGAGAATTAAAGACTGGAACAAAGCTTACCGCAAACGCATTCTACCAAGACTTCCCCATTGTCGCAGGCAACTACATTTATGGCATATCAAACTTTGGAAGCGACCTGTTTGACGGAGGCGTATTCAGGGTAAGCACCAATCTCGATTCGCTCATGCAAGAAACGGCAAGCGAAGACAGCATAGAGATTTCCGTAGAAAACACGCTTGACATTACGCAATATTCCGAATCCGGATTCAAGATGAAAAAATCCTGGGTCGATAAGGGCATCGCCATTCGAGATATCCCGGAACGAGGGCCTGTACTTGCATACGTAAGCTACCAGAACAGGAACCGTGACGGCAGAGCCTCATTCGATATTTTCGTAACAGACACTAGCGGCAAGTCAAACGAAGTTACACACCTTGCAGATGCCATATATCCAGAAATCAGTCCTGACTTTAAAGAAATCGTTTTTGTCCGCCGTGAAAGCGGCAAAACAAGGTTCGTACTATCAAGGGCTACTCTCCCAGATACAAGTTCCAAGGGAGCAGATGAATATACAGACCTTTGGACACCGCCCGAAGAATTCATGTATTACAACATCTATTCTCCAAAGTACAGCCCAAACGGCAAGCAAATCGTTTTCAGCTATTTTGATGACAAGACTCGAGGTATCGCAATTGTCGACGCAGATGGCAAGAACTTTAGAAAGCTTACCGAAGAGGGCTTTGATTCCAGAGACCCAAGCTTTATAGACGACAATACGATTGTTTACAGCTCCGACAAGAACGGCATTTTCAACCTTTACAAAAAAGATCTTTCTAGCAATGTCGAAACTCCGCTGACAAATGTAATCGGTGGAGCCTTCACGCCAACCGTAAACGAAAACGTCATCTACTACACAGGCTATGATGCAGACGGCTTTTCGCTTTACAAGCTTGACTTGCCGACCACAAAGACCGACACAACCGTTTACCTGAAAAATGTCAGAAGCATCACAGTCGCTAGAGCTCCATACGCAAGGAACAAGGCACCAAGCATTTTCGAAGAACTGTTCTTGCAAGGTAACGAACTTGCGGGCATCAAGCAAGCACCGGCATTGTTCGACAACGCAAGCGAAAACCTGAAGCTACTACTAAACAGGCAAAGCGAAGCAACCGTTTTTTCAAACAATTACGTTCTACAAGCAACAACGCTTCGCGACAGTACATATAAGTTACCGCAGGCAACACCCCCGCAGCTTTACGGCACTCGCCCGGTAAACGGCAGAACGCCACCTCAAATTTCAAACGACCTAAGTTTTGCGGGCACCGAGCGCAACTACAAGCCTATCCCGACAATTCCCTTAATTGTTCCGATGTTAAGCTTTGAAGAAAACGCACCTGCATTCTCAGTAAACAAGGATGGTGAAACGCTTGCAAAAATCGGGGCAGCATTAATCCTTGCAGACCCTTTAAAAATCAACACGATCCAATTGGGACTACTATTTGAAATCACAAACGGATTTGATTTTATAAGCGATGGAGGTTTGAACCCCGACAAGCATTACGATTTCTTTGCGATCTGGGAAAACAAGAGCACTCCGGTAACATTCGATCTTGGCTACAGCTATTCTAACTTGACAAGCAAGGATACGGTTCATTACGAGAACCCCCGCGATTACTGCGAAGACGGTGTAGAAGACTGCTTTGGCGTTTCTGAATACGCTGTGGGAATGCATTCGCTTTTCGCAAACGCAGGCTACAGTATTTTCAAGCAGGGCGACACGACAAATGTAATGGTCGGTTACGACTGGTCAAACTTCAACTTGTATCAGGACGACTTTGAATGGACCTACCACAAGCGTGTAACAGCCGGGCTTATGCTAGGCTACTACGGCGAATTTGAAGAGGGTAACAACATCCAAGGCAGTGGCAACGGGATTGCAGCAGCATACTCTTACAGTAACGCCGACCTTTTCCGCTCAGGCACATTCTCGGAAACATTCGTCGTGAACGAAAACGGAAGCATTACGCCAAAGTACAGGAACTTCGAACTGCACGAACTTGCACTTAATGCGTTCATATCTTTTGCAAACCCGATTCACGATGGAGCCCGCCTTGCCCTCGGTGCTAGTGCCACGGGAATTTTAAACTGGAGCAGCGACGATAGCGATACACTTGACACGTACTACAACCATCCGCTTTTACTAGAAGGCTACCCGTACCTGGTTTCAACGGAAGATTATAACCGCAGTGGCACAAGAACAGCTATCGCCCAGGTCCACTACCTATTCCCGATTCTAAAGGACTTCAGGCATTCCCTCTGGATCGTAGAAACAGAAGACCTGTACCTTGACCTGTTCGCTCAAATCGGAGCCGCATGGCGCGGCAAGTTCTTTGACCCAGAATTAATGAAAAAGCGCGACTTCTGGGATCGAAGCATCGGCTTTGAAATACGCTTTGCAAACAACCTGTTCCATAGCGTTCCACTAAACATTTCCTTGAATATCGCGCGCGCTCTTGACCGCACCTACGAAGATGAAGACGGCAGCCATGGCAACAAGCCAAACCCAATCGACTTGCCACTTATTCCAAAGACATTCAGCCCGACAAGAATCCATTTGACAATAGGCACAGACTTCAACAACATGTGGCAGAACTAAGCGACATGACAAACAAGCAACTTCTTGACACTTACCTGGATTACCTGATCGCAGAGAAAGGACTTTCACGGGCTACGATAACAAGCTACGGGACAGACTTAGAAGTTTTTACAGCTTGGCTTGACAAGAACGGACTCGCACTAGAAAATTGCGATGAAAAAAAGCTAGAAGTATTTCTTAACGAAGTTGCCGGTCGTGCGGAATATTCCCCGACATCTGTCGCAAGGCATTTTTCAAGTCTGAGAGGATTCTTGCACTACATGAATCGTGAAGGGCACTATCCCCATTCCACAGATTCAATACTTGCCATACCAAAGCTTGGCCATTATTTGCCTCAATGCCTTTCAATCGAAGAAGTGGATTCCGTATTTGCAGAAGTCGCTAGATCTTCAAAGAATGTTCAAAGGGATACCGCTCTATTTGAATTGCTTTACAGCGCAGGGCTCCGAATTTCAGAAGCTCTATCCATCCGCCTGCAAGACATAGATCTAGAAAACGAATGGCTAATGCCTATTGGCAAGGGCAACAAGCAGCGCCTTGTCCCGCTTGGCTCCAAGGCCAAGGAAAACTTGCAAAACTGGATCCTGAACGGCCGTAAAGAAACAGACCCAAAATCGGATTGCGTAATACTCAATAACCGGGGCAAACCAATGTCTAGAATGGGAGCCTGGAAAATCGTAAACCAGTTTACTGCGCACTTAGGTAAGCAAGTATCGCCACATACATTCAGGCACAGCTTTGCTACGCACTGCCTTGCAGCAGGAATGGACTTGCGCGTTCTTCAGGAACTCCTTGGGCATGCTGACCTTGGCACAACTCAAATCTACACGCACCTAGACAACCAATTCATTAAAGAAGAACACCGCGCTCACCATCCAAGAGAAAAGGCAAAGCGCGAAGAAAAATAAGTTCCTTACAATTCCTTTTTAAGGTTTACAAGAAGTTCCTGGTATTCGGCTACAAAGGAATTATGGCTTGCATTGACCTTTTCAAAATCGCCATTGATTATTGCAAGTTCAAGCAGGCGCGCATGTTCAGAAAACTGCGTAGCACCGATCGTAAGCGAAGAACTTTTTAGGCTATGCACATGGATGCGGTAATTATCCCAGTCCTGGGCATTATAGGTAGAAATTACAACGTCAAGCCTTGTATTTTCAACATAGCTCTTTAAAATATCCGTATAAAGGTTTTCATCATTTGCGCAGTACAAAAGCCCTGTCGCAGAATCAATAAAGTTCAAACGTTCCAAAAGCGGTTTCGCAGGAATAGACTCTTCAACGGATTTTTTTTCGACAGCCGTGATTTGAATTTTTTCTTTAGGCAAATATTTCATCAGGCAAGTTTCAAGGATATCGCCTTTTACCGGCTTTGACAAATAATCCGAGAAGCCAGCCTTTAGATACTCATCGGCAGCGCCGGCAATTGCATTTGCTGTCAAAGCAATCACAGGCACGTCCATGCCATTTGACATTTTACGGATTTCTTCAAGAGTTTCAACGCCATCCATGCCAGGCATCATGTGGTCTAGCAAAATAGCATCGTACCTCTTGGACACAATCAAACCAAGAGCCTGTTCTCCGCTTGTCGCAAAATCAAGACGAACCTTAGTCTGCTTCAACAAGCCGCCAATAACGTCCAGATTGATCCTGACATCATCAACCACAAGAACATCTGCATTTGGAGCCTGGAATTTTTCTTTGTACCTTTCATTCTTTATAGACCTGTTCTGGTACTGCTGATAAAAATCACCCAAAGAATCGTTCGCGACGACAGCTTGCGGTATTTTTACGACAAACTTAGAACCTTTGCCAAGTTCGCTTTCTACGCTAATGGTTCCACCCATCAAGTCTACAAGCTGTTTAGTAATTGCAAGGCCAAGGCCTGTACCTTCAATAAATTTATTCTGCTGTTCATCGACACGCTGGAACGAATTGAACAACACGCCAATACCTTCCTCGGAAATACCCTTACCGGTATCCTTCACGCTCAGGTTAAGCATTATGTTCTTTTCATCTTGGCGTTCAAATTGCACACTAAAAATAATGCAGCCGGTCTTTGTATACTTTACCGCATTTGTAAGCAAGTTCACGATAATCTGCCGAATGCGATATTCGTCGCCCAAAAGTGATTTCGGGACATTCGGGTTATTGGTAACAAGGAACTGCAAATTCTTTTCCTTGACTCGCATTTCGACCATTGTACAGCAATCGCTCATTAGCGTATAAAGATCGTATGCTGCAGGCAAAATTTCAAGCTTGCCAGATTCAATTTTAGAGAAATCCAGGATATCGTTAATGACAGCCAAAAGAGCCTGTCCCGAATTACGAATACCGACAGCATACCTTTCGACATCAGCTTCCTTGGTTTCTCGCAAAATCATTTCATCCATACCAAGAACAGCGTTGATTGGCGTGCGAATTTCGTGACTCATATTAGCAAGGAAGTTTGACTTTGCCTTGTTTGCCTTTTCAAGTTTTTCCAGGGTATCCTGCAATTCAAGAACCATGGCGTACATTTCTTCATCTTTTTTCTTAAGCTTTGCCGCCTGCTTCCCGTATACGTAAGCCTGGAATCTAAAAACGGCTCCAAAAATAAAGGCTATCAGGACCATCGACACGGCAATGTCAGAAGCGGTATCTTCTATGGAAAGCCTTGAAACGACCGAAGGATATTTCACTTCAACCAATATACAGCCGACAAAAGCTACAGTCGCCGTGATAAAGGACAAATAAATAAACTTGTTATTCCGAAGAATAAACACCGGTACCGCAAGGCCTAGCAAAAACCAAAGAGGCATACCGGTAAACAAGCCTCCAGAAGTAAAATAAAGGACAACTAATAAAAATATATCGGCAAACGCAATTGCAATTAATGCGGCAATTGCCTCCCTGCGCTTAACAATTGAAAAATACAAAGCTAGCAACAGGAACAGCGAGCTTGCAAGCGTAGTTAAAGAGCCCGTGATATCGATATCCTGGAAAAACGTTATCACAAATGAAATAAACGCACCCACAAATGTCGCTGCGGCAGCAATATTCATGAGCTTCTGCTGAATCGAAAAATCATCATTCAGCAAAAGTCCCAAAAGCCTTTTAACCCAATTCATGCGCACAACCTATTCGTGAAGCAAATAATCCTTGTCGGCATCTATAAACTCAAGCATCTTTGCGGCAATTACAGGGTCAAATTGAGAGCCGCTACACTTTTCGATTTCTTCCCTAATCACGGACTGAGGCAACACCCCACGGTAGCTCCTGGTCGAAGCCATGGCATCGTAAGCATCTGCCACGCAGATAATTCTTGCAAGTTCCGGGATTTCACTGCCCTTCAAGCCTTCCGGGTAACCACGGCCATCAAAGCGTTCATGATGGTAGCGGGCTCCCTGCCCCAATTCCGGGAACGATGATATGGATTTCAAGATATCGCCGCCAATTACCGGATGACGCCTGATAAACGAAAATTCCTCATCGCTCAAGCGAGACGGCTTATTTATGATTTCATCAGGGACTCCAATTTTACCGATATCATGTAAAAGGCCCATGGAATAAATTTTCTTCTGGTCTTCTTCACTCATGCCAAGAGCCTTGCAAAGCATTTGGGCATACTTGGCGACACGGGTTGAATGGCCATTCGTGTATTTATCCTTCGCGTCAATCGTTGCCGCAAGGGCTGTCATAACCTGGCCCGAAAGCTGTTCGCTATTCTGCTGTTCGCGCAACAGTTCATGCGTTCTAATTTCCACTTCGTACTGCAAGTTCTTTTGTAGCGAAGACAGCTGGAGTATCTTTGAAATACGCTGCATCACCACGTCCTTTACAAACGGCTTCTTTATAAAGTCCATGGCACCGGCATTAAAGCATTCAACTTCTATTTGCGTATCCTCGTCAGCTGTCAAAAACACAACAGGTATATTAGAAGTCCTTTCTGATTTCTGGATCTTTTCAAAAGCGTCAAAGCCACTTTCACCAGGCATGTTCACATCTAGCAAAATAATGTCAGGAACATGATTTTCTAGGAATTCAAACATCAGCGCCGTACTTTCTGCAGACTTAACATCAAACTTTTCTGAAAGGAGCTTTTCGGCTACACGCAAGCTCGTAGAATCATCATCGACAATCAAGACTGTCGGTTTCGAATTCACGGAACGGACCTTCGAAAGATTCTTCTTGCTAAGAATCTTTTCGAGATTGTTCAGCAAAAGCTGGTACTGCATAAGCATCAAGCCATGATTAGATTCAATGAATTTCCAATCCACGTTCTTTGCAGCATTTTCCAAAGCCTTGGCAAGCGAAGAAAGCTGTACCGCACCAATAGACAAAGCCTCAGTCTTCATGGAATGCATTTGCAGCCTGTACTGTTCTACATTGCGTTCCCTAAAAGCCGCATCGACATAATCAACCTTCTGGTGTTCCACAAAACGTTCCAGAATATCAAGGTAAAAAGCCTTGTCACCATCGCAATAAGAAATGCCAAGTTCCGCATCAATCTGTTCCGGCAAAAATCTTGTAAAATCAGTAGAAGAATCTGCTTTATGCGGTTTTGAAAGATTTTCAACAAGAAGATCCGGACGCAAATATTCTCGTATGCACGAACGGATTTCGCCCAAGTTCACAGGCTTTGCCAAGTAACCGTCAAAGCCCTCAGACAAATAATATTCCCTAGCACCAGCGACACAATTTGCAGTAAGCACAATTACAGGAACATTCACATTCAGCTTCCGCTCCTTCATTTCATGCAAAACTTCAATACCATCCTTTTCTGGCATCATGTGGTCAAGGAATATCATGTCGTATGTATTCCTAGAAATTTTGTCCAATGCATCAACGCCATTATTTGCGCTCTCGAAAGAAATCTTCGTATCCTTCAAAAGGCCGCAAAACAGCTTGATATTCATTTCATTGTCATCTACGACAAGGAACTTCGCGTTCGGCGCAGTAAAGGAATCTTCATCTATGTGGCCAAGGATTGCTTCACGGCTTTCAAAGTTCATGACACCAAGAGGTTCCGCGTCGGCAACCTCCTGAACAATCTCAAAAGAAACTCGCGTTCCCTTGCCATTTTCGCTATCGATCTTTAGCGAACTGTTCATCATCGAAAGCAATTTAACCACTAGCGGAAGACCAAGGCCAGAAATCTGCGAATCAGTTCCAAGGATATTCTGCAGGTCCTGCTTAATCCCCCTGCCACTATCGGTAATCAAAAAAACGATTTTACCAAGGGTTGTCCCAAGGGGAATCCACGACACCTTTAAAGAAACAAAGCCGCGCGTTGTAAACTTGAACGAGTTCGACAAGACATTCGTCACGACCTGCATAATGCGCGCAACATCACCAACCATGCGATGCGGCAATTTTTCATCCACCTGTATCTTAAAATTCAAGCTCTTGCGTTCTGCATTAAATTTTGAATAGAGGACCAAATCCTGCAACAGGGAACTGGTATAATATTTACTAGGATACAGCTGCAGCTTTCCGCGTTCAATATCAGTGTAGTCAAATACATTATTTACCTGCGAAAGCAAGGTCCTTGCGCCAGCCTGCACATTCAATGCATACTCGGCAACATGGTTCTCTACAGACTCCTTGATAATCAATTCATTATAGCCAAGAATTGAATTAATCGGGGTGCGCAACTCATGGCTCATGTTCGCCAAAAAATCAGACTTTGCTCGATTCGCCTTTTCTAGCCTGCCTGTTGTTGCAGCAAGCTCTTCCATGGTCTTCATCAGCTTTACGTAGTCTGGAGTTTCCATCGCAAACATCAGCATAAAGATCGCCATGGACGTCGTAAACAGTGCAATCGTATAATTCGGCAATATAAGAAGCTGCAACACGGAGCCCGAAAAGCCAATAAAGACAAACACAACCAAAGAAATCTTTTGGGTAACAGAGAAACGTTTAAAATTGAAGAAGGTTACCAGCACGCCACTAAAGATCAACAACTGCGGAATCGTATATACCAAAATATACACCGGACCTCGACAATACTCGTGCGCTTCATTAAAATAGAAGATAAAGCCGGTAAAGGCGTTTGCAACAAGCAGAGCCACGTGCAAAACGATTAGCACCCAGCCATCTTTTGCAAGGATAGTCGCATTCGTCTTTTTGTGTGCGGCAAAACTAAAATAGCGGCAAAACTGGTAGCCCATTATGGCATCGCAAGCCAAATAAAGCGTATTCAGCCATAGATTCAGCGAATTAGGAACTACATTAGCATTATTAATCAACAAAGCCGTAACAACGTCTAAAACGCCTGTTACAAACGTGATTATGACAAGATGCTGGAATACCCTGTTAATTTCGGATTTGGCGCTATACTGCAGCTTAAGGTAAACAAAAAGAATTAACAAGAATACGCTTGAGGCAATTTCAAAATTCACATTATACATGGTTCACACCTAGTAAAAACAAACATTCCTAAAGTTCCTATAAAGATAACTTTATGTAAGTTTTTTAAAGGTCCTAAGATTACAAAAATCTTTCAGCACAACCCTTGTAAACAATAAAAAACAAAATAGGTTGCCCCGTGTCGAGGGTCCGAGTCCTTCGACGTCAATCACAAAAAAAGAAGCCAGCCAAAAGGCTGACTTCTTTTTTTTCGAGCGGGAAAAGGGATTGATTC
>DCGZ01000154.1:10377-16687 GCA_002314675.1 Fibrobacter sp. UBA1765
TCACCCTTCGGGCTTCGCGAACCTCTTCCAGAGCTTCGCAAAGTCCTAAATCGCATTTGATATGCTCCGCATAATGCGATTTAGTCGCCCCCTCGACCCCCTGGGGTCGAGCATCCGACACTTTATCACAAAAAAATAAAAAGACCGATGCTTTCGCACCGGTCTTTTTATTTTCGAGCGGGAAAAGGGACTCGGACCCTCGACCCCGACCTTGGCAAGGTCGTGCTCTACCAACTGAGCTATTCCCGCTTGGGTGACCCAATATTAGAAAATTAAATTTTCTTGTAAAGGGTATTTTCTAAAAAAAATCATTTTTTTTAGTTTTATTTCACCTTGATCACAAACGCACTAATGTTATAGGCAGAAAGTTCACGAGCCTTGTCTTCAGCTTCGCTCTTGCTAGACCAGCCACCTGCACGGAGCTTGTAGAACGGCGTATCAAAAACAACATTGATAGTATAACCGGTACTTGCCGCAAGCTGGTCGCGGCGACGCTGTGCAGCGTCAAAGTCAGCCAAGGCTTCAAACTGCAAAACAAACCATGAATTGCTCTTAGCCTGTTTGCTTGCTGGAGCCGGCTTTGCGGCTTCTTCGGCCTTCTTGCCACGCAAGGAGGAATTTAGCTGAGGTTTGTATTCCTTGCCACGGAACAGGGAGTCCATGTCTGTTGGCGAAGCTGCGAATGCACAAAGTGCGGTAAACAAAATAATTGAAAAAACTTTAAGCATACCACAAATGTAACAAAAAAGGCGCCCGCTCGCAAGAACGGACGCCTTTTTTAAAATTTTAATTATTACTTACTTACGCGGCGGAAGCCAACGGAATTGGTCTGATCCTTCTTACCATCCTTGAACTTCTTGGTTTCGCCACTTTCCGGATTGGTACCCGTGATTTCCACATGAGAAGAAATCTTGGAAATGTAAGCGCCAGTGCCAACCAAGCGACCATCGTTAGTCACACCAGTCCAGGCAAGGTAGAGGAACTTAGGAGAGGTCATGCAGTTTTCACCAGCTCCGTATACAGATTCGTCAGTGCACTTGACTTCGCCCTTCTGGGAGGCAACAAAGCCGCCAAGGTTAGTGAAGTAGAAGATTTCATACTTGAATACCAAGTCTTCCGGATTCTTCACGACGTATGTAACCTTCTTGCCACGTTCGCTTACTGTCAACTTGTCGCTGTTTTCAAAGTAAGCAAGATCAGGCTTTACAAGCTGGCCGATCATATTCTTGTAAGCGCCAGAAACTGTAGCCTTGTCGCTTTCAAACTTGTCAACGGCAACCACATTGATTACTGTCTTGTCGTTCATGAACTTCTGAACAAGCGGATCGTTCGGGTTCAATGTGTTGAACGGAATCATTACGATTTCAGTACGTTCTTCACCAGTTACCTGAATCCATGGAGATGGAATTGCAGCGTCGTAATCAGTCGGAGCATTGCCAGCCGTATCAGACAAAACCTTGTATGCAAAGCGGGCATAGTCACCGTTCTGCGGAGTTGCATTGCGGTTGTCTGCACTACCGTGGAGATAGCGGACAGAAACAACGTCTGCACCTGTACCGACATCCTGGAGTGTTGCCGGAGTCAAGTAGCGTGATTCATTGTACGGATACTTTTCAGCATTGATTGTTGCTGCAGAGTATACATAGTAAGAGAATGCTTCCTTGAGGTTACCACCTTCAATAGCGGCAACTGGTTCAGAGAAGGTAAACTTGATGTTGTCGAAACGGTCATCCGTTGCGTCAACGGTAATGAATGCCTTCATAATAACCGGAGCAATGCGGTCAGAAATCTTCTTGTCGAAGGAGCTTACAACGAGTTTGCCACGATCTTCATAGGTAGCCCAGTTACGAACCTGAACCTTTTCAAGACCAGTGCCAGTACCATCATCTGCAGTTTTGATTTCTTTAGACAATACCATGCCAGAGAAGGTCAAGGTACTGTCGTTTGGACGGTTCTTGAAGGCATCAAGAATTGCAGCACGGCCAATAGTATCAGAGCAAGCAACGAGAGAATCCTTCTTAGAACTGGACTTCAGGTTCTTTTCGGCATTGAACACGAAGTTTTCAAGTTCAAAGTCGTTTGGAACGTCCCAGTTCACGCAAATGAAGTCCGGGAGGGAGTCGTTTGGAACACTGCCGCTTTCATCCTTACCGAATGGACGATGGTAGGTAATAGAAATGGAGTCTGCCTTACCATCAAGATATTCGCGAGTTTCTGAATAGAGCGGTTCTGGAATACGATATGCAGAACTTGTCGGCTCACCCTTGGTATCAAACACTTCTACAAGGATCGGAGTCGGGCAAGGCGGTTCACGGAATCGCATATTGCCGTAAGTTGCAGCTACAAGTTCCGGATTTTCAGTTGCTGCCAAGGTAATGAATGCAAGCGGATCCGGTTCATAGTAAACCTTTTCAGAAAGGACGGTCACAGAGGCAAGGCCCTTATTGAACGGGCTAACAGCAGCGGTAATGCGGCTAGGAACTGCAGGGCCGGCTTCAGCAAGGTCTACAGCAAATGCACATTCTGTGCAAACTTCACCAGTGATCGGGTTTACAGCAATCAAGTTGAGTTCAACGTCGGAGCCCATCCAGTTGTAGTAATCTTCACCATCGGCATCCTTATCCGGGTCGCCGGTAACTTCGGTATAAGAAGCTACAGCACCTGTAGAATCCTTAACGATATCACGTACAAACACAAGCTTTGGTGCATGGAACTTGATTGTTGTTGCGGTCTTCAAGGAAACTTCCTTTGGTTCCGGGTTAGCAGTCAAGCCAGCAAGCGGAACGTCAAGCCATACGGTATCAACACCAGTTTCATCAATCTGGCGCGGGAATACAGCCTTAGCATCACCATCCTTAGATGTATAGACATTTACACCGGCAGCGACATTCAAAGAATAAGTCTGGCCTACAGCAGAAACAAGGTCAATATCTGTTTCAGAAACTGCAGAAACATATACTGGCACGCGGCTTCCGGCAAGTGCATCGCCAACAAACTTCCATTCTGTACCAGCTGCGTATGCTTCAATAACGTCATCACCATCGATCGGATTGTAAACAACATCCTGGGTAACGATATCAAGGTTACCCTTGACACGGAACTTAATGGTTGTCTTCTTGCCGTTAATGACAATCAACAAGCGGTAGTTACCAGGAGGGAGCCCACCAATCTTTGTAGCATTGATCTTTGGCATATACGGGTTAGAAATATCAATACCCGGGAGAGCAGCAACCTGAGCCTGGGTCTTAACGGTATCACCGGCACGGTTAACAACATAGTATTCAACAGCCATGTCCAAGGTACCATCGGCACCGCACTTGATTTGCGGTTCTTCAGAATCGCCACCAGTTGCCATGGCAGCAGCACAAGAAGCACCACCTGTCACTTCATAGCAAATGTTGTAAGAAACGGAGCCATCAGGATCCTTTGCAGTCGGTTCTGCAGAAAGACCAGTCTTCTGCTTAATGTACATGTTAGTCTTGATACGAACGTTAGACATTGTAGTACGACGGTCGCAGAAGAAGATATCGATATCATAAGTCTGGCCTTCAACAAGCGGGTTACCGGCAGCGTCGGTAAGCAAGTCAAGGTTTGCGTATCCCGGAGCAGCCAAGTGAGTACCACCGATATCAACAGCCAAGCGGCCACCGATAAATACCCAAATATCATCGTCACCACGGAATGTAAAGCGTAAGCCCTTCTTCATAACGAAGTTTGCATGGGATTCAAAGCAGTAATGCTGGTTACGACCAACTGTAGAAGCCCAACGAGCTTCGCCAAGACCCTGGAGCTTGTTCACATCGCCATCATAGCCAACGCGACCCACCAGTTTTTCACCACCCTTCGAATAGAATGCCCATCCTTCCGGAGCCTGGTCCGGGCAGCTCCAGCCAAAGCCGCACATATCAGTGCCGCCACCAGGGAATGCCTTCTTGAATGCAGCATCGGTGCCATCACCATCAGCAAAAACGCCATTACAATCCATGCCAGTCGGCCAACCCGGACCCTTACACATAAGGTCCATACGAGCAACGCCTTCTGTAGGATCAGTTCCAGTCAAATAAGAACCATAGAATACAGGACCTTCAGCCATACGCTTTGTACGAGCTGCCGGGAGAGCTGGAGTCAAGCCAGCTTCAACAACCTTAGCATTCATTGTGGCATCATCAAGTTCTGCCGGGTAGAAGCCACCGATAACAGTAGTTCCTGGAGACTGATAGTAGTCAGAGTTAAATTCCCACTTGCCGTCTGCTGAGCGACCAAATTCCAAGTCATAGCAGGTAACTTCGTTAACAGACGGAGTTGGGCGGAACATCTGGTTGAAAAGATCCTTGCTAATAAAGCACTCTTCACCATAGGCAGAAAGAACCGGCTTTTTATCGGCACTAAGCAAAGGTTCTACAATACCTGTTTTAACACCGATACATGCATTTACCGCATTCACTGCTGCCGTAGCAGAAATACCCTGGGCACCTCTCTGGCAGCCTTCGCCACTCGGATTCTGGTAGCAAGAGAATGCCGGGTGCAAAGAAGCGTCGGTATCATAAATAATAGCAGCAAGGTTATAAGAGCAGGAGCCCTCAATGTCGTCTACACCTTCAGTATAGAAACCAGCCGGTGAGCCGTCATCGTCTTCACGGTTTTCCGGGTCAGGAATAAAGAACAAGGTATTCACGCCCTTGTCGGCATAAAGCGTTGCCAAGTCAATCGGGGTAGCGAACTCATTCTGTTCATCCGTACCGTTCTTGCCAAGAGCCTCAGCTTTTTCTTCATCGTCGTCACGATAAATAATTACGTTATCAGACGGAGCTTCGGAGAAGAAGATATAATAGTACCAGCCACAACGACTCGGGTCAGCGATCATCGGATTGCCAGTAACGCCGCCATCATTCGAAATCATTGGGGTTGCGCCCATCCATTCCTGTTCTTCTGGAATGAGCACATAGAAATACTTTGCGTTAGGTGGTGCCGTAGAAACAACAGTTTCACCATCCTTCTCTGGATTGTTGTAGATATAAAGTTCATCGGAACCGACCATATCGGCACAGCCAATCTTATCGGCCTGATCCCAGCCGCCAGCACCACCAAGGACATCGAAATGAACCTTGGTAATACCCTTGTCATTCCAACCGTTATTTTCCTTCATAACGAAGAATTCTTTGGAATAAGCTGCACCCTTATCTGAGGAGAACACCCACCATTTTCCAGAAGGATCCAAATCCGTAGCGGCAAGCGGAAGGGCGTTACCATCCATTACGACAACGGCACTTGTCCAGGAATCCGGCTTTTCGATATAGAAATTCTTGCCACCGCACTCCATAGACCATGCATTCTGCAAGCCAAAGGCAGCGGCAAGTACAAATGCACCTCGGGCAATTAGCGAGCCGAACTGTACTTTTTTAGGGTTTTGATTCATATCTTCCTCAAATAAAAATACACAAAAGACAATAAGCCTAAGCCTATTGTAATTACACAAGCCGAAATTTAAGCTATTTAAAGCAAAAATGCAACAAAGTAAGTGGAAAAAAAAGTTTTCCAACTGTTACAACTGCAATTTTTTGTGATAAAGCACAACAACAAAAAGGGCAAAAAAAGCCTTTTAGAGTACTAAATGTTGATAAGTTGTTAAGACTTGTGAATAAGCACAAAAATGTATACACATTTTTACAACTCAAAATTTCTAATTCTTAATTCTGAATTCTGAATTCTTAATTAACAATCGCCTTACGCCATGTCAGAAAATGGCGACTGGAAATCTGCGGCGAGAGCAGCATCGCTTGCAATTTGACGTTTCAAGTCTTCAAGAGACGCGAACTTCTTTTCGGGGCGCAAAAATTCAAGCAAGTCCAGAGAAAAATGGGAATCGTAAAGGTTTCCGCTAAAGTTCAAAAGGTGCGCCTCGATTCGAAGCGGCATGTCGCCCACGGAAGGCTGCGTGCCAATATTTACGACCGCGCGGAACACGCGCCCATCGACAAGACGGGCAGAAGCGGCATACACACCATGACGCGGTATGAACTTGTAACTAGGCACTTCTAGGTTTGCCGTCGGGAACCCGATAGTCCTGCCAAGCTGCTTGCCTGTTACGATTTTACCAATCAAGCGGTACGGGCGGCCAAGGTAGGTTTGCGCACGCGACACGTCACCATTCAAGAGAGCATTGCGCACGGCAGAAGAACTAACGCGCTCCCCCTTGTACAAAACAATGGAAAGCTGCTTTGTGACAAGTTCCGGGAACGCCCTTGAAATGCTTTCGTAATTGCCAGCTCCGGCACGGCCAAAGTTGTGGTCATGGCCAAAGTACATGGCG
>DCGZ01000173.1 GCA_002314675.1 Fibrobacter sp. UBA1765
TCACCGTCAAGAAATGCGAGCTGGGCGACATCGTGAAGTACAAGCCGGAATTCGATAGCGTCAAGAAAGTTGCAGACCAAGCAGGCGTCACCTACCGCGAAGTCGCCGACGCCGCCAAGGTCAACGCAAAATTCTAAGGTTGCGCACCCATGAATCTACAAGAAAAGAAAGAACGTCTTCAGGAAATTCTCCGCAGCTATGGCAAGGTGGCCATCGCCTATTCTAGCGGCGTAGACTCCACGTTCCTTCTGAAAGTAGCTCACGATACCTTAGGCGACAACGCCATCGCCATTACGGTAAAATCCCATCTGGTTCCCGCTGCAGAAATGGACGAAGCGGAAGCATTCTGCAAACACGAAAACATTCGCCACCAATTCATCATTCACGACGAAATGTCCGTGCCAGGATTCGCAGAAAATCCTCCTAACCGCTGCTACATCTGCAAAAGGCAAATCTTCTCTGCAGTCATCGAAACTGCCCGCAAAATGTTCGGCACAGGTCTCTCCAGCAAGAACGAAAACGCAGCAAAATCATTCGCAGAGTTAAAGAATCAGCGTGACAACTTCGTCGTCTGCGAAGGCAGCAATAAGGACGACGAAGGGGATTACCGCCCCGGCATGAAAGCCATCGCAGAACTTTCCGTCAAGAGCCCCCTGCGAGAAGCCTGCCTCACCAAATCAGAAATCCGCGAACTCTCCCGGGAACTCAACCTCCCCACAGCAAGCAAGCCCTCATTCGCCTGCCTCGCCAGCCGCATACCCTACGGTCAGTTTATTACAAGACAAAAATTGCAGTTGGTCGAAACCGCCGAAAAAATCCTGCAGGATTTAGGCTTTGTACAATATAGAGTGCGCTGCCGAGAATTCGCTACCCAAACAAGTTCCGCGCTGTCCTCTACACAACAAAGCTCTGCGCAATCCTCTCCCACAACAGCCTTTTCCGCCTCCATCGAAATTCTTCCCGAGCAATTCAGTCTGTTCAAAAAAAATCAGGAACTAATCATCCAGACTCTCAAAAATCTCGGTTTCGCAGAAGTTCTTCTTGACGAAAAAGGCTACCGCACCGGAAGTTTGAATGAAGCTTTAAAGGTTTAGAGAAAATCACATAGTCATAAGCGAAACAGCTTGTTTTCAAATAAATTCGCAAACATCATTCTTTTCACAAGGAATTCGGCAAATTTCTACTACAGATTCCCGTATTTTTTCTTCGCTATTCGAAAAGGATCTTGCACTAAAATCCATATCCAGAGTAGGCCCTTGCTAAAAAAGAAACAGTTCAAGGCAATTATCGAAAACATAGGCAAGGCCAAGAAACAAGGGATACGAAGCTCAGGCACATCAGTATGAAGGCATTTTTTCTTAATTATTAACTTTATCCATCATAAAATATTGTATATTGTTAATATGAAAGAAAAGAACATCGACATAAGCAAATTAAGTGAGGCTCTAGCCATTTTAAACGAGCAATTGATGCTCGCTGATTCCGAGCCTCAGCATCTGGTTGTTTGTGGAGGCTCTGCCCTTATTGCCACAGGGCTTGTTCCTAGAACTACGCAGGATGTGGATATCGTAGCGATTTTCAAGGACTGCAATTTAGCAGACCCAGATCCATTCCCTGAAACTCTAACAAATGCAGCTAACACTACAGCAAAACTACTAAGCCTTCCTGAAGATTGGCTAAACTCCGGTCCTGCAGACCTTTTCCGCATGGGATTACCCGAAGGATTTACGGAACGGCTCCAAAAAGTTTCAATCGGCGATTATCTAAACATTTATTACACATCCCGTTTTGATCAAATTCATTTCAAACTTTACGCAGCCGTCGACAGAGGTGGCTACCACTTCACTGACCTAGCAACAATAAAGCCAACAAAAGACGAACTTTACGCCGCAGCAAAATGGTGTACCACGCAGGATGTTTCGGAAGGTTTTCTCTACCTTCTCAAGGAATTTTTAAAAAGCTTTGGAGCAGGCGATGTCGCTGAAAAATTATAGAAACGAGTTGAAGAATGCACTCCTCGACCTTGCATGGTCCCAGTGGACCGCATTAGGAGTTGCAGGTCACGCAAAGGAATACACAGCAAACGTCATCGACGTCGAAGCGCTTGTACTTTTTACATTGTTTATAGGCCAGCATGATCAGCGGCTATTCGACTCCATGCAAGACTGGCTTCAAAAAAATGGACGTTTCGTAAATATGCAACGCCTTGCAAACTTGCACAAAAAGAATGGATGTAAAAATACAAATATTCTTTCGTACCTTGCAGCAAACCTTGCAACTTTCGAAAACAGATTGAAATGGAATAAACTGACAAAGAGTACCACAGATATTACAGAAGTCAAGCCACTATTCAAAGACATTCCGAGCATCGACAAACAAGCAAAAGACACCATCGCCCTGCAATATGGACTCGAGCGCAACCCGTACAAATTCGCCGGCAAACAAACTGCATTCAACGCACAAAATACCGCAACTCTGCAATTAAAACTGAGAGGTTTCTTCGGTGTCAACTCCAGAGCCGAAGTCATGCTGATTTTACTTTGCAACGACTACTGCAAAAACCAGGACATTGCAGGCAGCACCGGATTTTCATGGCGCAGCATCCAAGACATTTTATTCGAAATGACCTACTCGGGAATCGTCTCTGCAACGCAATCCAAGAAAAGCAGACTATACCATTTAAGCAATGTTGAAAAATGGAATTCTATCTTAGAAATTTCAGAAGACTATCAAACAAAATTCCCCGTCTGGAGCGACATCTTCTTTTCGTTGGAACAATTGTACGAAACTCTGGAAAATCCAAAACTCGACAACGTTTCTGCACTATCGGTTATGGGTGTGGTAGACAAAGTCTTTCAGCAGATTGGCACTAGCTTTCTGCAATGCGGAATCAGCTATCTGCGCGACGCAAGCACAAGCACCTACCTGAACATTCCTAACATGATTAACGCAGTGATTATGGAGTAATAGGAGAAGGCATCCCGATGACTAACTGTCGGCGATTATTTTGTAATCACAGTAGTGAAGCAGAATACATCTCCGTCAGCATCCACTGTCAATCAGCTCTACAGCATTTGAAAACGAAAACTCAACGAGCCTAGGCCGGTTCTGTTACAAATCCGCGGCGAATTCTAGTTTTTTTGATCAAAAGATCCATCGTCACACATTTTGGAGAGTTCTTTTTCTAAACGACTCGCATAAAATTTTTTCAATACATTCCTCAAACAAAAGTCAACAGTCCATTTGTTTTTCACCTACACTTTATTTATATTGTTCAAAAAAGGAGTAGCTATGATTTCGGTTAATGGATATTTTGACGGAACCGAATGCGTTCCTTTAGAAAAAAATTGAAGCAAGCCCTTTCAAAGGGTAATTATCACTGTTCTAGGCACAAGTTTTCCATCAGATAAGGAACAGGTGACCATCAACGAAGGCCTAGCCTTGCTAAAAAAAATTCACGGGTTGCATAGATCGAGAAATCCCCGAAGCGGTTAACTTCGGGGACTTCTTTTGAATGGCGTTTTAAGACTAAGCCCTCACCGTAGTGAATGCAAAAGCTTC
>DCGZ01000088.1 GCA_002314675.1 Fibrobacter sp. UBA1765
TACCTGCAGGGAAAGGAAGAAGGTCGCAACGAAGGTCTTTCCCTGGGGGCAGATGCCAAGAACAAGGAACTCGCCAAGGGGTTCCGTGATGACGGTTTTCCGTTAGAGGCGATCGCCAAGCGAACAGGCCTTACTCCCGAAGAAATCAAGGCACTGTAAAAGAGGCACAGTCTCGCACCTAGTCATTCTCCATTCCAAAGTTCCTACTGGTTTAAATTTTTCAATGATTTTTATTTGTAAATGCAAAATATCTAGTTTTTATGCGTTTATAAATGCAAAATATTGACTTTTTGAGAAATTTCTGCTTTATGGTCCGCGTCAGTGCGGCAAGACCACGCTGGTAAGGCTGCTCATTGAAAAACATGGCCTTGACCCGGTATTGCTCAACGGCGACGATGACCTGGATGTTGGAGTTTTTCAAACCGTTACTGCGAGCAGGTGGAGGCAGATTCTTGGCTACAAGAAATCGGTGTTTGTCGATGAAGGGCTAAAGATTCCAAACCTTGGCCGAGCGGTCAGGCTCCTGGTGGATTCCAGGCCCGAAATCCAGGTGATCTGTACAGCGACTGTCTCCACGATTTCTCCAGACAATTACGACGAGTTCTGCGCACCTTGGGAGGAACCTCAATACCCAGGGAATTAATCCTTCAGGCAGCGGACATTGGCAAAATTATTCGAGGCCACTTCCTCTGCACTACTACCTCCCATATAGACAAGATATTTTATTTCACCGGAAGTTGTTTCCTTCTCCGAAGAAGTCCATAAGTGTGCTCCAGACCCAAAGTTCTGGGAATTCAACGATCCATCCGTTTTTACAGTAACATAACCCGTTGGATAAAGATTAAAACTATAAGGATCTGTTAAACCCTTGTAGATTGCAGAAGTCCACCCTTCGGCAGATTTCAAGGATGTACCTGTTTTTCCTGTATGAGCAAATAAATCTTCATAGTCCTCTGCAGTTGGCAAATGCCAGCCTTCTGGGCAGACGGTCCTAGACTCGCTTTGTGAATACATTCTTCCGTATTCTTCGCAATTGCTTTCTTCGTTATCATAACAATAACTTGTAGATGCACCCTTATATTTCAAATTATCGGCCATCCAAGTTTGCGTTCCGATCGTCACAATCTTATAGACGTGATTATCTCGGGAATCCGTAAAACTTCCTGTCACAACTGTGGCTGGATCCACGACGTAACTGGCAAATTCAGTAGCCGTACCCTTTATGCAACGCAGAGACATGAAAATATTTTTTAGTGTTGGTGCATATAGAGATTGGGACTGTCCTTTAACCAATAGCCATCTCCAAACAGTCATGCCATATTCCGTAGTTACAATAAAGCTTGCTGCACCACCAGTGTAATAACTTGGAAGACTAAAACTACCCGCAGGCAATGCGCTAAATCCATAATCATCTGTTCCAAACATTTCTTCTGTCGTAGCAGTTACACCGACTACATCGCTTCCACCCATATTTTCTTCAAGTATTTCAATGTCATCCAGGTTCGGCACGCGCCAGCCATCGGGGCAAATGCCCTGGATGTTTCGACCGGGATTGCAGATTTCCATCCCTCCGCAACCTTTCAACCCCTTTCCAAAAACATCCGCAGAATCCACTGCAGCGGACCAGGTATATAATCTGCCATACTTTTCACAGCTGGCAAGGGTTCCTTCTGGGCAACGGCTAAGAGAATCCGCTGTTTCTGTAGAAACCAGGTAGGCGTAGTTCAGATTTTCAGCCATCCATATTTGGTCGCCAATCTTCACGGTCTTATACACATGGCCGTCGCGTTCATCTACAAGGAGCGTGGTATCCTCTTCCGCAGGTTCCTTTTCTTCAGGCTCCTCAGCAAGTTCTTTGTCTGCGTCGCCTTCTTCAAGATTTTCATCTTCGAACTTCTCCCCCGGAGCGTAGAATTCGGCGATGCAGCGGTCCTTCATCTTTTGGGCGGTGCCCTGCAAATATTCGCTTGCGGTAACCTTCGGCTTGAATTTTGCAACGCATGTCAAGTGAAGTACGGTACACTTGCTCTTGAACAGGTCCGTTAAAGTTCCGTCGATATCAGAACAATAATCTACAAAGGCCGTAGAATCTGCCTGGCAGTTTGCCACGGCGCTGTCGCCTTCGTAGGTGTTGTCCAGATGATCTTCCACCACGGCGTCCAGGGAATCGCGGCTCAAGAATTCCGTGTGCACATCCTTCTTGTAAACGCGGGTCAAGTTCATGCGGACGCCATTCTGTTCGGCATACAGAACCACCGTGCAGGCTTCTTCCACCGTCTTGCCGGTGTATTTATAGTAGCTCTTGCCTGCAGTCGTAAACTGGATTTCGTACCAAGACTTGCCGAACTCGGCATCATCTACCTTCACGGTTTTCAAGGCAACCTTTGGTTCCCATGTCATCAACAGCGCATAAGCCGCGCTATCCAAATTGGTGGCGTTCTGCTCCTCGGTATAGCCGTTTGCAACTTTCTTCTCGGAATCGCTACAGGCGACACAAAAAATGAATGCTAAACAAAAAATGACGAATAGGCCAAGTGATTCTTTTTTCATAAAAACTTGTTAAAAAACATCAATCCTTCAGACAGCGGACATTCAAATAATTGCGTTCTGCACCCTTATAGGAATTAGTGCAATACCATCCCGATCCACCTGCCTTTGTGGAAAAATAAAAGTACCTATTAGAAGTATCATCCGGTATTTCTGTACTTGTCAACAAGTGCGCGTCCAACCCAAGGTCAACAAATTCAACTTCACCTTTTTGAGGCATTCCCATACCGTTTGGCATTAGGTTGAAGGAATACAGGTTTGTACCGTTACCAAGATATGCGCTCCAGCCACTCGTTGATTTCAACGGAGCAAAGGAAAATCCGATTGTGCGGTGCAAATTTTCGAATTCGTCGCTTGAGGGAATATGCCATCCGTCGGGGCAAAGTTTCAAGGAAGGGTCGGAATAGTATCTGCCATACTTATCGCAGTTCGCTTCGTCATTTTCATAGCACAAGCTGCCAGCACCTTCATCGTAGTTCAAGTTCTCGGCCATCCAGACCTTCGAATCAATTGTCACAGTCTTATAGACATGACCGTCGCGAGTATCGGTCAGCGAACCAACCTTAACTTTGCCTGGGTCAAAAGCCCCAATGGGATATTCAGTGGCCTCACCCTTAATACATCTAAGAGGACTTGCAATATACTTAGACGAAAAGAAACCTTCCCCGTAAAAATTTCCCATGGATGTAAATTGAATCATGGAATAAGAGGAAGAGTCCTTTTCTGTTAATGTCACAAAGCCAACCTGGGAGTCAAGGCCATCATCGGCTTCATCCACTCCCGCAGCAAACTCCGTATGACTTCCAGAAAGCAGTATGGAAAAGCCGTAGTCATCTGTTCCGCCGTATTCTTCAGCCTTCAGATAGCCACCGGCAGTGCCTACATCACCAGCGTAAGTTACAAGGGCGTCCCAGTCGTCGTAATTCGGCACACGCCATCCATCGGGGCAAACTCCCTGAACACTACGCTTGGGCAGGCACACGGCAGAAAGCCCGCAGCCCTTGGCATCATCGTTAAGCAAACCGGCAGAATCCAATGCCGCAGACCAAATGTAAAGTCGCCCATGCTTTTCGCAATTTGCAGGGTCATTCTTGTAGCAGAAGCTGGAAGAATCCCAAAGAGCCGTTTTACCAAGATAGGCGTAATTCAGATTTTCTGCCATCCATATTTGGTCGCCAATCTTCACGGTCTTATACACATGGCCGTCGCGGTCATCTACAAGGAGCGTGGAATCCTCTTCCGCAGGTTCCTTTTCTTCAGGCTCCTCAGCAAGTTCTTTGTCTGCGTCGCCTTCTTCAAGATTTTCATCTTCGGGATTTTCATCTTCGAACTTCTCCCCCGGAGCGTAGAATTCGGCGATGCAGCGGTCCTTCATCTTCTTGGCGGTGCCCTGCAAATATTCGCTGGCGGTAACCTTCGGCTTGAATTTTGCAACGCAAGTCAAGTGGAGAATGGTGCATTTATTCAGCTTAATCAGGTCCGTTACAGTTCCGTCGATATCAGAACAATAATCCACAAAGGCCGTAGAATCTGCCTGGCAGTTTGCCACGGCGCGGTCGCCTTCGTAGGTGTTGTCCAGATGGTCTTCCACCACGGCATCCAGGGAATCGCGGCTCAAGAATTCCGTATGCACGTCGTTCTTGTAAACGCGGGTCAAGTTCATGCGGACGCCATTCTGTTCGGCATACAGATCTACCGTACAAGCCTCATCGACTGTCTTGCCGGTGTATTTATAGTAGCTCTTGCTTGCAGTCGTAAACTGGATTTCATACCAAGACTTGCCGAACTCGGCGTTGTTAACCTTTCTCAAAGCCACAGGGGACGCTGGTTCCCATGTTATCAACAGCGCATAAGCCGCGCTATCCAAATTGGTGGCGTTCTGCTCCTCGGTATAGCCGTTTGCAACTTTCTTCTTAGAATCGCTACAGGCGGCAAAGAACAGGAACGACAAACAAAAGATGAACAGAGTTTTTAGGGAGTGCTTCATTTCTTGATTTTTTTTGTTACAGGAAAAAGTTGTAAGTTCAGCCTATAGACCCTGTCGCCATTTTCTGCCGTTGAAACAATCTCGGTAATTTTTTTACGGCATTCGTTTATTTCATCTACAATTTTTTTATAAGTCGGCTCATTTATAGCAATGGTCAAACCAGAAAAATTTCTTTCTTCTTTAGAAAAGTTCTCGACTGCCTTTGCTCCAAATTCTGCCATTTGCCTGTGCATTGCACGAATTGCCTTTGGAATCTTTTCGGAAGAGCCCCGCACTGCCTTGTCTGTTTGTGCATAAATGCCTTTTCCCTTTTTGTCAAGGAATCCGGCGCTTGTCATAAAATCAAGAGACTCCATGACATCCTTTGCCGAAACATTATCATAGAACATTTCTGCGACTTTTATTGGCAAGGCGTTGGGCATTCTTGGGGCAAGCTCCCTCAATATTGGGTTCCACCAGTATTTATAATAGTCGTATGCTTCGTCGCCTACTATTCTAACATTGTTCTTTTGTGCAATGTTTTGCATTTGCTTGTAGGCGGCTGCTTTTTTCGACTTGTTGGTAGAATCGGAATAGGCAACCATGGCACAAAAATATTCCGTTTCTTCTTTTGAAAGATTCATGGCAAGGGCTACTTGCCTTGCTCCAATATCGCTCAATTTAGTTTTGCCGCTACAGACCGCTTTAAGGTACGACGGTGAAGCGAAACCTGCCTTAGCGTTGAACGAACGCCAAGATAAACCGGATTCGATTTTTTGTTCCTCGAAAAAATCCAGCATGTATAATGGTTCACTTTTTTCAA
>DCGZ01000053.1 GCA_002314675.1 Fibrobacter sp. UBA1765
GAGCAAAGAGTGTAACCGTTAAGGCCCACCATCAAGTTCAGCATAGTGGCGCGGTCGTTGGCCTTGATGGTCTTGTGGTATTCGTTTGTACTTAAAATCTCTTCGGCAAAGTAATAGTTGCCGCTTTCGCTCTGCTCAAAAGAAAGGCAGGGGTACTGCGAAAGATCATCAAGATTCACGGACTTCTTGTTTGCCAGCGGGTGATTTTTCCACATGTAGGCGTAGGCGTGGCAATCGATGAGCTTGTGGAATTCCAGGTCGTGTTCCTTCAGCAGATAGTTGATGTACTTGCGGTTGAAATCGCTCAGGTAAAGAATTCCAATTTCGCTGCGAAGGCCAGTCACATCGTCGATGACTTCCTTGGTCTTGGTTTCGCGGAGGGCAAATTCATAATCGTCGATGTTGAACTTCTTGACCATCTCCACAAAGGACTTCACGGCGAAGGAATAATGCTGTGTTGAAACAGCGAACTTTTTCTTCTTCTGTTCTTCCTTGCTGTAGCGTTCCTGGATGGTTTCGTAGTGGTTGTATAGTTCGTTTGCGTGGGCAATAAATTCTTCGCCTTCAGGGGTGAGTGTTACACCGCGACTGGAGCGGTTGAAAATCATGATTCCGATTTCATCTTCAAGATCATGAATTGCTGCAGTCAAGGAAGGCTGAGAAATAAACAAAGCTTCGGCGGCCTTGTTGAAGGAGCCGACCTTTGCAATACCGATAGCGTAGCGAAGTTGTTGAAGAGTCATATTGAGAAATATAATTAATATCCTATAATTGTTGTAGGTATTTAGAATTTAAAATGTTAAAATTATGCTTGTTTGCTTGCGAATGACTTTGATTTTGTTATATATAGGCGTGAAAAAGAAGGTGATTTATGACTATTGATGAAATGCTTGAAAGTGCTCGCTCTGTAGCAATATTTGGCCATGTTCGCCCGGATGGCGATTGTGTTGGTTCTACTGTCGGCTTGTACAACTACATTAAGGATAACTATCCGCAGGTTGAAGCAACTGTATTTGTTGAAGGATTCCCGGAAACATATCTTTTGTTGAATGGTACTGATAAGGTTTTGCCAGAATATGATGGCAGGGAAGTCGACCTTGCCTTTTTGATGGACACGCCGTCTTTTGAACGCTGTGGTGCGAAGGGTGCAGAATGCCTTGCCAAGGCAAAGTTTACTTGCAATGTGGACCACCATATTAGTAACCCGTGCAATCTTTGCAGCGTAAATATCGTGGAGCCCGAAGCAAGTTCTGCAAGCGAAGTCCTTTATTACCACCTGGATAAAAACAAGGTAAGCAAGAATGCTGCAAACTGCATGTACCTTGGCATTGTTCATGATACCGGTGCATTCAAGTTCAGCTGCACGAGTAAGCGTACAATGAATGCCGTCGGTGACTTTATTGACAAGGGTTGCGACTTTGCGCGTATTGTTAACGATACCTACTATACTCGAAGCTACAAGCAAACTCTTATTACCGGCTTTGCCTTGGAAAAGTCTAAGCTTGCCTTGGATGGTAAGGTAGTGTATTCTTATGTAACGCAAGCTGATATGGACCGTTACGGTGTGCATCCTTTTGAAATGGGCACTGTCGTTGATACGCTTCGAGAAGTTGGTGGAACGGAAGTTACGATTTTCCTTTATCCTGTAAATGGCAAGTACAAAATCAGCATGCGTTCAAACTACGTAGTAGACGTGAATGCTGTTGTTAGCGTGTTTGGCGGTGGTGGCCATGTTCGTGCTGCAGGTGGCGATACGGATCTTGACCCGGAAACTGCAATAAAAAAACTTGTTGAATTGGTTCAGCAACAGTTTTAATTGTGGGCGAGGCGATAAAACCTCAAGAGCCATTTGCGAAGTGGTAGCAAAAAAAGCCAAAGCTTGGCTGCGATGCGGCGATGCCTGGCGTATAAGTAGCGTCTTGCGTTTGACTTGTTGATTGCGTGAGTTGCAAGAGCCTTGATGTCGGACATTTTGCAATATTCACATTGAGCCAAATTGCCGTCACCCATTAATGTAACGTTTTCGTCGTGAATATTTATGACACGGTGAATTACGTAGCGGTTGCCATCAACAAAGGCGAGAACTATATCGCCTTTTTTTATTGCCTGAGGCTTGACCAGAATTAAACTTTCACGCCCTCCGATAATGAAGGGGAGCATGCTTTTGCCATTCACTGGGAATGTTACGCTTACTCCGCTTTCTACAAGGCGGATTGCTTCTGAAAGTATTACTTCGTCGGTTATTGCCATGTTGCCAAAAATACAAAAAAGAGACCCCCGGGCGGATTTCATTTACCCAGGGGCCTCGGTTGTACGGAAATTTTAGGTTCGTCGCGGATAAATTCCGGCACTTATTTCAAGAACAAGTATTCCACTGTTTCGGTCTGGACCTTGATTCCCTTTTCGTGCGCGTAAAGCTGTAGCAACGCGGAAGCGGCTCCCGCAGCACCCGCATAAAGGCCGGTGTAGGTTTCCACAAAGCCAGGAATCTTACGGGTCCATGCGGCGTACCAACGACGGCCCTTGTCATCGTTCCAGGAATCGCCCAGTAACTTGTCTGCAGTGATCTTGGCCTGTTCAATGTAGGACTTGTCACCAAGAGCTTCTGCAGTCTTCACGAAATGTGCAAGAACGCCAGGAGCGCCACAGC
>DCGZ01000161.1 GCA_002314675.1 Fibrobacter sp. UBA1765
TGGATTATGAAAAAAACTGCATTGCTTATTTTAATGGCGGCTTGTTTGAGCGTTGCCGCAAATTTGGCTGATAACATAACGGAGCCAAAGCAAGTTTCGATAGATGGTAAAACATTTTATAGCATTCAAAATGCAAGTGAACTTGCGTGGTTTTCTGTTGCTACAAAAGAAAATCATGATCTCAATGCCATTCTTGAAAATGATATTTCTGTTGAAAGCATAAATGCAGGGGACACTACGGAATGGGAACCTATAGGGATTTCACGTGAAGCTGCATTTGAAGGCATTTTTGATGGTAACGGGAAAACGATTCTTGGAGCCTATACAAAATATTCATTGAGGGGACCTGATACTTTGGTAAACGGTTTCTTTAGATATGTAGGCAAGAACGGTGTTGTAAAAAATTTAAGTCTTGAAAGCTGTACCATTGTCACAAACCACCAGGGCATTGAAAAAATTACAGAACTAAAGGGAGATTACGAATATCCCAATGTTTATTCCGTTGTTGGGGGCATTGTCGGCGAAAATAACGGAACGCTGCAAAATGTCGCATTTGATGATGGAACGGTAAAACCGCAGGGTGGTACTTCTACAAATATCAATGGGAATATTTACAGGGTGAACTATGTTGCGGGCAATATAGCTGGCGTTAATCGAGGTAGCATTGAAAACGCAATTTCACGGGGGGACATTGTTTTTGAAAACTCTCTTTATAATCCTGAATATAGGGGAGGAATAGTAGGCTTTAATGAAGGCTACATTACGGATGTAAAAAATGAATGCTCCATGACGGCTTCCTTACCTGTGTATCTCGGAGGTATTTGCGCCCTCAACTATGGCACCATTGAAAATGCAGAAATGCATAATCGAATAGTTACCACGGAAGGTGTTGCCGGCGGCATTGTTGCCGAAAATCACGGCAAGATTATAAACGCTGCCAATTATCATTCTATAAAGACAAATAAGCAAACATATTCCGTTTATTTTGGAGGCATTGCTGGAAGTAATAATGGCGAAATAGTGCAGAGCATATTTTACGGAAAAGATAATGACATATATGCAAGCGTAACTGGATATTCCGTGGGGAGCTATAATGTTGTGTCGCCAGTTGCAAAAATTGGAGGTATTGCAGGTAGCCAAAGTGGTATTGGCAAGATTGATAATTGCGGAGCGTATTTTGCGCTTTTAGAAGCCTCTTCTTCGTACAAGTACCAGGAAGAAATGCAGGTCGGTGGCATTGTCGGCATGGATTCTGGCTCTGTCACGAATTCGTATGCAGCATTCTATAGATTTTTTGGAGCTGGAACAAGAAGCCCGCTTTATAATTTGGCAAGCAAGACAGGAACCCATGATAACAATTTCTACGATGCGCAATATCTTTACAACAAATTTGAAAATGACACAACCGGAGTTTCAACGGAAATTGCAAAGTCCCCTGAACTTGCCTGGATGCTGAATACAAAGAATGGTTCTGAAAAAAGCAGTGGCATCTGGACGTATAAAGGTTCATACCCAGTATTTGCAGAAGCTGGTGACAAATTGCCACAAAGGGTAATTTGCTATAGCAATGGAATTGCTTGGGATACACTTTTTACCGATGCAAATGGCCATATTGTATTTACGGATAAGGTTCCTGAACCTACTGAAACGACGGCCTTTAGGTCATGGCAATTTGTGCAGAACGGAAAGAACACGGATGTTGATTCTAGTACGGTGATAGTTGCAGATACTGCAATCTACGCATCATTTGAAAAGAAGGAAAACTTAAAATACACAATCACATTTGTTGATTTCGACAACAGCATATTGCAGACCTTGAATGACGTTCCCTACGGTACGGTTCCCGAATACACGGGCAAGGAACTGTTAAGGGATACCACTAAATCGTATTCCTACAAGTTTAAAAAATGGGAACCGGCAATTACTGAAGTTATAAGAGATAATGTCTACAGGGCAATATACGATTCAACGGCGATAAAGTACAACGTCAGCATCTATAACGTATTTGAAGATGAAGGGGACACAACCTTAGATAGGACGGTAACGGCTACCTATAATCAAAAAGGTGTTTCATGCAGCTTTGCGCAATACCGTGGACATAACAAGTTTACTCATGAAAGTCCTGCATGTTCATCAATAGTTGTTGTGAGCGATACTGCGATTTATGGGTATTATGTATCGACGTTGTCATCAAGTAGTGCTGAAAGCTCTTCTAGCGAAATTGCTAGTTCTAGCAGCTCGTCAAATGAAGGCTCTTCGAGCAGTGTAGAAAGTTCGTCTAGTGAAATTGAAAGTAGTTCTTCCGGGATTTTAGAAGAATCCAGCAGTAGCGAAAATAGTTCTTCGAGCGAAACAGTCCCGGTCTTTGCGCAGCGCCAAAACGCAAGGCATTCGGTTCAAGTGAATGGATTGAATATTTCTGTTTGTAACGCCTTGAAGGGCGTCTGGATTCTAACAGATGTTCAAGGCAACGTAATTGATCGCGTAAATGTTGACGGGAATAGTTTTACCTTGAAGGCTCGTAATAAAGGTATATACATATTGCGTTCACGCAACAGTTCTGAATTGTTGAAAGTCCATTAAAAAAAATCGCGGGCGGTAATGCTCGCGATTTTTTTTGAATTGCTAGATCCTTCGACTTCGCTCAGGGTAATGCACGGTAGTTAAAGCTAGTGTTTTTTGAGATCCCCGGTCAAGCCGGGAATGACGAAAACGCGAGCTTTAGTAGATTGCTGGCACGAACAGGAACATTCTTTGGCCTGGCTTTACGTCGAGCGTGCCAAAGTCAAAGCTTTGTGTGTTGCCGCCGTTCTTGCCGACTGCTGCTACGTTTACCTTGTGCTTGCCTGCAGAAACTGGAACACGCATCATGTAGATGTTTTCTGGGTAGAAAAGACCTACACGCAAGTCGGCCTGTTCAAGCTGCGACTGCGCAACATCTGTACCGATGCTTGTTACAAGGTTCAAAAGAACATTGTCTGTTTTCATTGCCTGCTTTGCCTTTTGGGCTGCGTAAGTACGGATTGCTACGCGAAGCGCTGTACGACCGATTGTCGAGCTCCAATCGTCATCAAGGTTTTGGGTAAGTTCCAGGTCAGTATCAAGCATGGATTCCATTCTTTCGGAATGCCCGTCTACATTTACCATGAAGCCGCCGACATGGTTTTTCAAGGTCTTCTTTTGCGGAAGGCTAAAGCCAATATGGAATGTCGTTCCGTTTGAAGCGTCTGGCATCATTGGCGCGATCATTGTGAAGCTTGAAAGCCTGCCTGTTTGCGGATCCTTGTAGCTTAAATTCAAGGCACCGCCGTTTACGTATGTACCTTGCATGTAGAGTTCTCCAAGAATCGGGCTGTGACCACCATAGCCAACGACTATGATTTCCTGGTTCTGTTCACGGGTTTCGGCGGCGCGCTTGAAGATTACCGGGTCGTGCTTGAATGCCTTCAAGTCATCTTCACGGTCTGCGGCAACCAGGCGGTCACAAACAAAACCCCAGACTTCTTTTGGCAGCGGGTGCTTGCTTTCGTCGTATGCCTGAACCGTCTTGTAGTAATCGATGGCAGCGTCATCTTCCTTGCCGTCAAGCTCGTAAACCATGGCTCCAAGGTAACGCAAAAAGCCGTTGTCGTTTACCTTCTTATTGTCTTTCTGGTAAAGTTCCGTCATTGCGATTTGGCTACGGCGAACTTCAACTTCGGCTCCGTCAATGTCTCCCTTTGCAAGGTAGTTCATAATCTGGAACTGGTAAAGCATCAAGAGTTCGAAGGGCCTTGCTCGGTACGGGCGAACATTATCGTTTGTGAGGACAGCTGCGGCTTCGTTTGTTACGGAACGTGCATGCAAGTCTTCATAGATTTTTGTTGCCTTGTCAAGATTCTGGATACTTGCGTCAAAATCCCTGTCGTAGTGTTGCAAGATACCAAGGTCAAGGTAGTACAGGAATTCCGTATTGGATCCGTACAAATCATCCTTGTTCTTTTTGATTTCTTGAATGGCTCCGGAATAACCATGCTTTTTAAGAGCAGGTTCTAAAGTTTCGTAGCGAGTCATGGACTTGTTTGCGCAAGAGGTCAAGAACAGCGCTGTGGCAATGAGAAGAAATAAACGTTTCATTTTTTTAGATGCAAGATCAAGATACAAGATGCAAGAAAATTGAATTTCAGTTTTTTGAGAGGACAGAAGCCAGGAGTTGTAACTTATCATGTTATTGCAAACGAAGTGAAGCATTAACTAGATGGGTCATACAATGTTCAGGATTGCCACGCCTACGGCTCGCAATGACAAGTTAAGATGCAAGAAAGAATACAGGAGTCGGGAATCAGGTCGCACCTTCGGTGCTTTGAGGTATGGGGTCGGCGCTATGCGCCTAGAGGAAACGCTAATTACAAAACCTCACACCTCTAGATGCGAAGCATCGACCTCAAGGCGAAGTGACCTCATACCTCTCAGTCAACAGACGTCAGCCTACAGCCGACAACATTGAAAATTTGCATGCTCCTCTCGTCTTTCGTCTGTAGGCACGTAGTGCCGTTCTCTCGTCTAACCACTAGCCCCTAGAATTACATCTTTACGTTTGCCTTGGAGATGTACTTCTTGATCTTCTTGTCACCGATCCAAACCTTCTTGTGGGTCTTGAGGTCGGTAAGTTCGAGGTCAACCTGGTAGAAGATAACCTGGTCGGAACCTTCCTGGTCGATGATTGTGTTGATGGAACCGGTGAGCATGAGGTTTGCACCTGTTTCCTGGCCAGCTTCTACGCGTGTTTCTTCGGTTACGTTACCCATCTGGTCTGCAACTTCAGCGCGGAGTTCAGCGCGTTCAGCAGCACCGGCAACAAAGTCGACCATACCGGAGTTGATGAGAGCACGCTGCATGTCGTTTACGAATGTTTCAACGCTGATATGTTCGTGGCTCTTGTTCTTGACCTTGCCAATGACGACAGTCGGGTTATTGCCGCTAAGTTCTGCAGTCATCTTGTTGTACCAAGGGCGATTCAAGCAGTCGTTGATCATTTCATCTGCTACAAGGCGAGAGTCGGTATCGTTCCATGCGCCAGAAAGGTCTGTTGTGGAGTTTGCGTCGATACGGTTAACCTTTTTGCCGCCATCGCTACATGCGGTAAAGAATGTGGCAGAGCAAAATGCGATGGAGCAAATTGCGAGAGTCTTCAAAAGCTTATTCATGATTTCTCCTTGTTTGTAATATTTGAGCAACAATGTAGCTAAAATAGAGACGAGAGGCGAGAGACGAAAGACGAGAAAAATGAAATATTTGCGTTAGCCACCTGGAGGGAGCCCAAGGCAAATGCCGCTGGGCTGTGCGAAGCACCGACTAGAAGGTAGCCCGAAAGACGGCGACCCTGGAGCATTCGCGACAGGGGAACGCCCTAGTCCGTGTTTTCGTAACTTGTTGACTGGCAAAGAGTTA
>DCGZ01000046.1:0-721 GCA_002314675.1 Fibrobacter sp. UBA1765
ATTTCGACAAGCCCATCCTCAGCACCGCCGCAAAGCTCAGTGACGAGGACATCTACGAGCCCGACGAACTCTGGAAAACCTTCGAACATTCCGTAGACATGATGGTGGATTGTGGCCCTATTGAAATCAATCCCACAAACATCATCAGCCTGGTGAACCATCACGAGGTGGAGATTATCCGTGGAGAACTGGACCCTCAGTAGCCTCATGGACAAATAGTCCTTTTAAAATGTTCATTAGAACATTCAACATCCCTTTTAGAACTTATATTACCTAAAGACAGGGCCAATTCAGCCCTTCAGAGGTTGGGTCAATATGAGTTTTAAAGGGATTTTTTTTGTAGGCTTGGCAAGTTTTGGTCTTATGGCCAATAACGCCCAGGCAGCAACGCTTAGCGATTGCGCTTCCAAATTGAAAATCGACGGGGTTCTGAGCAATCTCTATAAGGATTTGACCTTACCTGCTACCGGTGCAGGGATTTCGGGATGCGAAAACGTGCGCATTTACTGGACTTCTGGCGACACCACCTTTTTAAAGAACGACGGAACTATTGCGGCCCGCTTGATTAGCGAAAATCATTCGGTACAGCTTTCAGCCAACTTGACCGACGGCACCCAATTCGAAACCAAAAAGTTTGACGTTTCAATTCACGGTTACGAGCCCTACTCCAACTACCTTTTCATTTACTTTCCCGCCAACGACAACGAGAATATTTACTACG
>DCGZ01000046.1:745-2314 GCA_002314675.1 Fibrobacter sp. UBA1765
CCGCCATGAACGGCGGAAAGCGGGTAGTGTCCGCTGACACGGTAGCCTTGAAGAAAGGCCTGCGTGATCCCCATATTTTGCGAGCTCCCGACGGCTACTTCTACATGGTGAATACGGACATGAAGAGTGCCGAGGGATGGTCAAGTAATCGCGGCATGGTCCTGATGCGATCCCAGGATTTGATCAGCTGGACCCACAGCACGGTTCATTTTCCGGATAAGTATGCTGGCACCAACTTTGCCAACGTGACCCGCGTGTGGGCTCCCGAAACCATCTGGGACAAGGACTACGTTAACGCCGACGGCAGCAAGGGTCGCCTGATGATCTATTTCTCCTTGCTCACCAACGACGGCACCATTTCATACGATAAGGTTTATTACCTGTACGCCAACGACGACTTTACCGATGTGCTAGGCAAGCCTACCTACTTCTTCGATCGCGGTTCCGCCACCATCGACATGGACATTGTCTACAACAATAACGACAGCCTTTACCACGCCTTCTTCAAGAACGAAGGGGACGGAGGCATTTGCAAGACTACGGCAAAGACATTGACTGCGGCAGCTGGCAAGGAAGGCTCCCAGTGGAGCAAGCCCAGTGGCACCCTCCAGCAAACCACAGAAGCGGTGGAAGGGGCTGGCGTTTTTAAGTTGATCAATCAAGATTCCTGGATCTTGATGTACGACTGCTATATGAACGGTCATTACCAGTTTACCAGCAGCCCGGACCTGACCAACTTTACTTTCGTTCAGGATACAAAAATGGCGGGAGCGTTCACTCCTCGCCATGGAACAGTCATTCCTATTACAGCCGAAGAAACAGCCGCCCTCATGAAGGCCTTTCCCACATCTGATTTCGAGCCGCGAGTGATTGATATTCCTGCAACCGTTGCAAAGCTAGACGGCGGCAAGACTGCCGTGAAACCTTGCTCAGGAACCAAGATTATTCCTTACGTAAAAGTTGGCGACGGCAGCTGGGGCGAGTCTACAGATTTGACCGTGGAACCGGGCGCAAGCATTACTTTTGGCCCTCATCCCTGGGATGGCAAGATTTGGAGCTGGAACGGGCCGGCTGACTTTGTTTCCACCACTCGAGAAAACACCCTGAAGGATTTGCAGTGGCAGAACAGCGGAATCTACACCATCGAATACACCAACGAAACAGGTTGCAAGTCTTACGAAAGGATCAAGCTGGTAGTAAACGATCCAGAACACCCCTATGTGGATCCGGATACAACACAAAAGGATTCTGTACCAGGGGCAATTGGTTTCGCTCGCGACCGTCGTTTCACCACTACGGTTCGTGTTCAGTATTTCGACATGAACGGCAATTTACTGAAGGGCAAGCCCCAGCAGCCCGGCGTTTACATGCGCCGAGAAATTCTAAGTAACAAGACTATCAAAGTCAAAAAAATACGAACTCGATAGAATTCTTTTTTAGGATAGAAATTATACAACACGCCAAACAGTCCGCGGAATTATCCGTGGGCTTTTTATTTCGAATCCTTAAACAAACTACTTTACTGCTGCGGCGTCTTTTGCATTAGACGCTGATGCTACATGCTTTCGT
>DCGZ01000046.1:2376-6748 GCA_002314675.1 Fibrobacter sp. UBA1765
GTTGGCATCGCATTCGCCTTTGCCGAGAGAGTGTTCGTGACGTGGGACTCGCCCACGGATTCGCATTGACCGGTAAATAGGTGGAGTTTTATTGCCATATACTGTTCAAGATACTAAAGAATTTTGATTTGTCAACTTAAATAAAACATAAGGGCTGCGCGAAACAAACGGCACAGCCCCTTTTGACAATATTGGGATAAACAGTTTTTTTTATTCAAAGGTCCTGTGATAAATTTCTAGAACTTTTTCTTTTGCATTTATGAAAATTTCCACCAGTTCGGGATCGAAATCGGAGCCGGCCCCATCGGATATAATCTGGAAACAGGTTTCGATAGGCATGGCGTCACGGTAGCAGCGTTTTGCAGAAACGGCATCGAATACATCAGCTACCGCCATAATGCGAGAACATAGGGGAATGCTTTCTCCAGCAAGTCCATCGGGGTAACCGCGACCATTCCATTTTTCATGATGGTGGCGCGCCACTTGGTAGGCAACTTCCAGGAATTCCACATCACTGGCACACTTGAACGTGTCCTTGATAATCTCACCACCGGTGGCTGCATGGAGTTTCATAACACTATACTCATCGTCAGTCAGCTTTGCCGGCTTTTGCAAAATGCGATCAGGTGTGGAGATCTTTCCAATATCATGAAGAGGAGCTGCGTTAATCATGTTCTTCACAAAATCCCTGGAAAGCACGGCGTTGTACTTAGGCTTTTTCTGCATTTCCGAAAGCATCATCCGCACATATTCCTTGGTTCGCCTGATGTGGCCGCCGGTACTGTTATCGCGGTTTTCCACTAGGGTTGCAAATCCCGAAGTCATTTCGGAATTATGGAATTCAAGCTGGCGATAGGCAGGGTCTTCCTGCACGGCATAAATTCCCAACACAAGAATGGCAGCAACCATTGAGGTTATCAACGCCTCAGGATAAATGGTCTGACCGATAACCACAAGCAAGGAAGCCACCAAGAAAATCAGGATGCTCACGTACTTCCGCTTTTCCACTTTCCGTTTATGGGCAACCAAGATAAAGAACACCATAGAGAAATAAATGAACAAGGAGACAAAGCAAGTCGTAGGGGCGACGCCTACGGAATAATTGGTTGACACCCCATGAACATATTCAATGTTCTTTAAAAACACCAGACCTACAATCTCAGAAAAAATAAAAGGCAAAAAGAGAAGACTCTTCTTGAGCCGCCCTTTGGGCAAGCCTACAGAAGTGTCACACAGGTACAGGAACGTGGCTACAATAGTCAACTGGGCAAAAAAGAAGAACAGTCCATGAACCAGAAGGTTGACCCAGGGCGAAAAGCAATCCAGATGATTTACCGTGTATGCGGACGCACCGTCAAACACAATAAACCAGGGAGCCACATAAAGAATCAAGTCGAAATAACGATTGCAGGGCAATTCCCTACTGGCTGTATTCTTGACATAGATTACAGCAACACAAAGAACAATTAGCAAGCATGCTAACTGAAGTTTAAAATATTCCATACACACCTAACTTTCTATTCAGAAAATTACAGTTTGAAATATAGAAAATATTTTGGCATTTCGCCTTGCCAGGCTAATAATCGTTAGCTAGATTAGTCACAAACGCTAACGAACGTTAGCTAAACAAAGGTCATCCATGGAAAAAACATCTACAAAAGACAGAATCTTGACCGCCGCCCTAGACTTGTTTTCGGAAAAGGGGTTCGAGGCTACGTCCATAGATGCAATTGCAGAAGCCGCAGGCATCAAAGGCCCCTCCCTCTACAAGCATTTTAAAGGAAAGAACGACATTCTTGACACTCTATTAGAAATCGTGGAAGACCATTACTCAAAAAACTTCGAAGCCTCCGGAAAAAGTGAGCGATTTCAAACAGAACTCCCCCAGTCCATGGAGGAACTGACCCGCGCGACTTTTGCAAAGATCAACTTCACCATGCATGACCAAATGGTGCAAAAGATGCGAAAGTTTCTTACCATCGAACAGTTCCGCAATCCAAGAATTGGAACCATTGCCGGCATACACAGCATCGACGGTCTCCATCAAATGTTCCGTGGGATGTTTTCCGTCATGATGAAATCAGGAATCCTGGTGAAGGACGATCCCGACGCTTTAGCGCTGGAATTCGTTGCACCTGTAACAGTGCTGCTCCAGACATACGATCGCGACCCTTCCAAAGAAAAGGAAGTCATCAAGCGAATCAAAGCCCACATGAAGCACTTTGCAGATACATACGGGAAGAAGGATTAATCATGGCCCGTAGCCAGGAATTTATTGATTAATACCGAAGAAGAAATGAAGTCTATGGACTTAAAAAATGGATCAGAATCAGAAGTTTTGTCAGAGCAATAGTTAACAGTGAATAGTGAATTTCATCCTTCATCCCATCTAGGAGCATATATGAACAACAAATTAATTGCCTGTTGCGGTTTAAATTGCGAGACTTGCGATGCATACATCGCCACAAAGAACAACGATAACGCGCTTCGCGAAAAGACTGCCAAGAAGTGGGCCGAGATGAATAACGCCCCGGAAATCACTGCAGAAACAATCAACTGCACCGGTTGCCGCGGCACTGGCGTCAAGTTCTATTTCTGCGGTCACCTCTGCCCCATTCGCAAGTGCGCCATAGAAAAAGGTTTTGATCATTGCGGCCTTTGCCCCGAAATGGGCAACTGCGAAACCATAATGATGATCCACGGCAGCAATCCCGATGCCAAGAACAATCTTTGCGGATTGAAATAAAAACCTTGCACCTAATGGGTGGTTAAAATGGACGCATCAATTTTTTGGGATATCATTGAGCAATACAATACGCAAACGATTTACATCCAAATCGTCCTATTCGTATCTCTTGCGATTTCCTTCGCAGTCTCTTGCAATATCCATAAGGGTTGGATTTGCAAGATGGTGTTGTCTGTTTTAAACCTGTTCATCGGAATTGTATTCTTCGTGCAATTTGGAACGGAGCCCATCCAAAAATATTTCGCATTGCCGCTGTATCTTTTGGTAGGCGTCCTTTTTGCATACGAAACGATCAGGAACCGCAAAGACGCCCTGCGCAAACCAACTCCGATTCAACTATTCTTGGCGGCGTTGTATCTCGTCTACCCTCTTGTGTCCATGGCTTGCGGCAATGAATTTCCCAGGATGGTAACACATATCATGCCCTGCCCCGTGGCAACAATCAGCATTGTTCTGTATTCCATGTTCAATAAAAAGAACCCCGTGCTAATGGGACTTCTTGCGGTGTGGGGTCTGACAGGCGTTAAGGCGATTCCCTTTAAGGCCTACGAGGATTTGATTCTTTTGGCTGCAGGTATCTACGGGATTTATCAAACCTATTTGATTCTTCGAAAAAAATCGTAAAAGCAGGTAACAGATTCGCTGCATACCAGTGTTTCAAAGAGGAAAGGGTGAAACCCTGCCCAAAGTTTATCAAGGAGTAAATATGAAACGTGTGATTTTTGGATTGGTTGTTCTTGCCATCGGCGTCATGATGCTACTTCGTGCCATGGGCATCGAAACTTTTGATTGGCTGTTCAATCTTGAGTGGAGAACATATATCGCACCGGCTGCCGTTATTCTTGTAGGATTGATGATCGTTTTTGGCGGTTGCAGGCATAGATGCAAATGCGGCAAAGGCCATTGCGACAATATGCACGAGAAGAATTCTGCAGACGCCATGGACGACAAGGGCGTAATGAATGTTGACGTCCTGCTTTCGGGCCAGAAGTACAATCTAAACGGCGAGAATTTCTCCGGTGCAAGAATCAGTGCCATGCTGGGCGGAGTCTCCCTGGACTTGCGTGGCGCCAACTTCTCCACCGAAAGTGAAATCAAGGTAAATGCACTGATGGGCGGTGCCGAAATATTCGTCCCCAAAGACATCAAGGTGGAAGTTTCCTCTTCATGCATTTGCGGCGGCGTCAAGAACGTAAAACCCGCTACAGAAACCACCGACAAGGTTCTGCGAGTTCGTGCAGAATGCCTCTTCGGCGGCGTGGATATCAAGTACTAAAAATTCTTAGCAACAATGAAAAAAGCAGTCGTTTATATCCACGGCAAAGGCGGTAGTGCAGAGGAATCAAAGCATTATGAAACCTTATTCCCTGAGCATCAGGTTTTGGGTTTTGATTACAAGGCCCAGACGCCCTGGGATGCTCAAGAAGAGTTTTTAAACTTTTTCCATCAAGTAGCGAAAGAATACGACACTGTCTCGATTATCGCCAACAGCATCGGTGCATTTTTCACATTAAATTCCTTTGGCCAAGAGTCCATTGAAATGGCTTACTTTATTTCGCCAATTGTGAATATGGAAAAGCTGATTACAGACATGATGCAATGGGCCAATGTGAGTGAGAAAGAATT
>DCGZ01000046.1:6869-7709 GCA_002314675.1 Fibrobacter sp. UBA1765
ATACTCTACGGAACCAAAGACAATTTGCAATCACTAGAAACAATTTCGTCTTTTGCAAAGAATATCGATGCGACGTTAACCGTTATGGAAAATGGTGAGCATTGGTTCCATACGGAAGAACAGATGGAATTTTTGGACAATTGGATTCGTGGTTAAATGATGGAACTTGAAACTGAACGTTTAATTTTACGGCCCTGGAAATTTGAAGACGCTCCTCGTCTTTTTGAACTGGCAAGCGTACCTGAAATTGGAGAACGGGCCGGCTGGCCGCCACACAAGAGCGTTGAAGAAAGCGAAGAGGTAATCCGCACCGCTTTTGCTAGCGATACCGTGTGGGCCATCGTTCAAAAATCAGACGGACAGATTATCGGTTGCACCGGCTACATGCTCGCCGACGAAGTGAATATTCCCTGCGGTGCAAAGGAACGAATCGCTGGATATTGGATTGGAAAAAACTACTGGAATCAAGGCTTCTGCACGGAGTCACTGATGTTGGTCATTCGCCATGCCTTCGATGAGAGTCGTTTGAGCGCTCTTGTAAGCAGCCACTTCGTTGACAATCCTGCCTCAGGTCGCGTATTGGAAAAGTGCGGATTCAAATACATTCCGGGGCTATTCTACGACGAAAATCTCCACACAGGCAAAGCCCACCCCATGCGCGTTTTAAGGCTAGAAAATACTAACAAGTAAAAACCTTTACCGTATAACATTAAAGAGGGCTTCGCAAGAGGCCCTCTTTTCTATAAAGTCAGCGATGTTATTTTGCATTT
The DNA here is from genome assembly GCA_002314675.1 of Fibrobacter sp. UBA1765. Lineage (GTDB taxonomy): Bacteria > Fibrobacterota > Fibrobacteria > Fibrobacterales > Fibrobacteraceae > UBA1765. The sequence continues at coordinate 7,640 of DCGZ01000046.1, forward strand.
TCTAAAGATTGGTCTGCAACTTGGGGATGATTTCGTCGGCCCATTCCTCGAAGGTGTCGTCGGCGATGTG
>DCGZ01000038.1 GCA_002314675.1 Fibrobacter sp. UBA1765
TCGTTCGCTACGCTCACTTTGAGGCAATTAAGATGCAAGAGCCAGATGCAAGATACAAGAGGTTCGTAACTTACCGTGTCTTTGCGAGGAACGTAGTGACGAAGCAATCCAGAGAACAGTAAACTAGAAAGAGTCAAGGTCCCTGAGCCTGTCGAAGGGGCTAGCGCTTTAGTGAGCTGGAGTCAGAGAATTGTGCACTATCGTGTCATTGCGAGGAATTTTACGAAGAAGCCATGACAGAAGACAGAGAACAGAATACTGAAGACAGTAGGAAGACGAAAGACGGAAGTTAGTAACTAATAACTAACAACTAACAACTAATTCAGTCGACCGACGTCAGCTACTGCCGACAATTAAAGAGGCAAGAGCCAGTGGTTCGACAAGCTCACCAACCTTGTGATGGTCATGTCGTTGCGAGGAATGTCGTGACGAAGCAACCCCAGAAATATGTGGATTGCCACGGGCCTAAAGGTCCTCGCAATGACATTTTATTCTTAATTCTGAATTACCCAATTCTCTCGTCTGTAGGGCCGAAGGCCCGTTCTCTCGTCTAATATAGCCCCTAAATTCTAGATTCTAACTACTAAATTCTCAACCCTATCCTCCAAAAAATCTAAATTGTGCGCCAGTGTTTTTTCGTTTTTTAAAGAACGGCTTGTATTTAGCCGTGTTTTTATGTTTTGCCTTTGCGTTCTCGCATGGGCAGGAGTTGGCTGTATTCGATTTGCCAGAACGAGAAGACGTTGTTGAAGATACTACCGATACCGAAGGCGATTGGCTAAGCAGTAACGATACCACCGGTCTAGATACCATTGAATACCATGCAGTAGACCTTGTCTATGATGTGGAATCATCTACGTTCAACTTGAATACGGATGCACGCCTTTCGTTTAGAACGGCAACGCTTGATGCAGACACCATTTTATTCAACCAGGAAACCTCGGTCCTTGTAGCTTCGGGCGACCCGATTATCAAGGCCGAAAAAACATCGTCGCTTGCAAGTATGCGTATGAAGTACAACTTGAATTCCAAGGTGGGCGAGCTGTATTACGCAACGACATTCCAGGACAACAATCAGGTAAACGGCATGGAAGTCCGCCGCTTGCAAGATACGCGAATGCTTATTGCCCGTGGCGACTTTAGTACTTGTGACGATACCACGCACCAGCACTACTATTTTTATGGCAGGCGCATGGTTATTAAGCCAAAAGAAACTATCACTGTCAGGCCGGTCGTGTTAAATATTGCAGATGTGCCGGTTGCGGTTTTGCCGATGGTTGTTGCCCCCTTAAAGAGTGGTCGCAAGTCTGGCCTATTAACGCCAAAGTTTGGTGGTGACCAGGTGCAAGGTTACTACATGAGCAACCTTGGTTTTTATTATGCTGCAAATGATTACTGGGACGCAACATTCAAGGGTGATATTATCGAAGGCGAAGAAGCCCGTTTCGAAAGAACTACTTTGACTGGCGAAGTCCGCTACAAAATTCGATACAAGCTTGACGGTAGCCTTTCTTACACAAGCTACCTTGAAGAATTCGACATGGGCAATAGCGGCTACGACATTAACTTTACGCACAACCAGAACTTGACTCCAGATGGCAAGCATACCTTGAGTGGTTCCGGTTCCTTTGTAAGTAGCCAGCATGTTCGTAAGGATAACGGCCTTGATGCAGAAACAATCTTGAACCAGCAGGCGAATGCCCAAATGACTTATGCAGGTCGTTTTGGCTCGAATAAAAATTTGACGGTCAAGGCATCGCAGCAGTATAACCTGGTGACTGGTAACCTGGAACGCCAATTGCCAGATATCCAGTATAGAATGAGCGGTCCGCTTTTTGAATTTGAACCTGATGAAGATGAAGTGGCTGCGGTGGAACCCTCGTTCCTTGAAAAGTTCAATTACAGCTTTACGAACCGTTTTAACTACTATTCTAAAACAGCTCCAGATACGCTTCTTGATACCGATACGACCGCGCACTATGTAGGTTATACAGGCACTTACACGCTCGATTACAAGACCACGGTTCTTGATGTTATCAACTTGACGCCAAAGGCCGAGTTCAAGGGCTTTTGGACTGGTCGTACCTGGGTAAATCCCGATGACTCCTTGAAGTATCGCAGGTCAAGGCTAAGCTTTGACCCAGCAGACCATGAGTTTGGCGAAGCCGCGTTTAACCATGATTATAGCCTTACCGCCGATACAAAGCTTTATGGAATCTGGGTCCCAGAAATTGGCCGGTTCACCGGTATTCGCCATGTGCTTTCTCCAAGCATTTCATATACGTATGCTCCAGAAATCGATACTGTAAAAACATTTGCTCCGCACCCGCTCCTTGGCCAGACTCCGTACCAAACGGAACAGCAGACTATTGGCTTTGGCTTGTCGAATGATTTTGATATCAAGTACCTGCTTTCTGGAGGCTCAAGCGGCAAGAGTTCCTTGCAAGATACTTCAAAGGCTGCAGAAGACAAGTACGATACACGTCGCTTAATGACAACAAGTCATTCTACTTCATATAACTTTGCTGCCGATTCCTTGAACTGGTCTGACATCAATTCCAGCTTTGGCTTCCAAATTTTCAAGGACTACATGTTTACTGTTCGAACAGTGCATTCCGTGTACCACAAGTTTGAAGAGGACCCGAACAAGGTTCGCATTCCGCAACTTACAAGGTGGAGCTATGAACTTTCAAAGAGCTTTAACTGGAACGGTGACTTGAATGCTGGCTTGCCTTCGCAAATGGGCAAGTACGAAATGAACAAGTGGAGTGCTGGCGTTACATACCGTTACACGTTCTCTAGTACCCGTGTGGCCCGCGACTTGTTCAAGGATGAAATCAACCATGCAACAAGCATCAACGCAAGTTTCCAGCCAACAAACGACTGGATCATGACATACAGTACAACCTACAATTACAACGAAGGCCGTTTTGTTTCGCACACCTTCACGTTCGACCGTTCCCTGCACTGCTGGAAGCTTGACTTTACATGGACTCCGACAGGACCTGCCGAGGGCTGGAGCCTTTCCATTTATGTAAGGGACTTGCCTGATATCAAGATCAATGCCGGCAGCACGGATACAAAGAATTAGTAGTCAGAAGACAGAATACAGAGAACAAAATCTAATCACGATCCACTAAAATAAAAAAACAGGCACTTTTACATGCCTGTCTTCTGAATTTTCATTTCTGTACTCTAACAGATTAATACGTGCCGAGGGCGATTGTAAAATAAAGAGAACAGGGATTACTTTTCCGAATACTTCAACAGAACAACAATAGAATCCGTTTCAAAGGAACTTTGCTCACCTATGCCGTAGGTTGCAAGCCAAACAAAATCTTTCTTATAAGCAAAACCAACCACAGCTTCATCGAAAAAGGCATCCAACGAATCCTTTACTTGAGAACGACGAACATAATCATCCACAATCCACAAGTCATCCACAATCGCCTTACGATCCAACGAGAGTTTCTTACAAGGAACGCTCCCATTTTTTACAGGATGATACTCACTTACCACCAGTGAAACGGAATCGGATATACAGGTCTCCCTGCTTGGAGTTTGCATGCACATTTCTTCTCCCGAAAGATACACCCCATAACCAGATTCATTTATATAATCGCTGCAAAACTTATTCCATTCTTTTTTTCCAACACTTCCCTGGCAACATTTATAGGACGAGTCATAGGCTACACTATCGACACTATATTCAAAGCACGTTTCCAACAAGCTTCCATCATCAGACACCGTCGTATCATTCGCCCACACGTACGCATCTAACCGAACCCCCTCGTCATAAGTAGAAATTTTAAAAGACTCATTTTCCTTGACTACGGCATTTAGATAAGGAGTCATATCCACATCGTAGGATTTCGTCACGCTATCTTCGTCCAGCAAGTCAAAACGCAAATGATGATCTTCATCCAAAGGAATTTTCGCAGTCCATGGTCCCGAACATTGACCCCAAAAGTCACGACAATGGGTTTCTACATCGTCTCCATCGTGATGAACTTTCGATGGGCACAACACAACGGAATCAACAACAGATATATCACGATTGCGGTAGCAGTCGCTATATGTCACGGCGACGCTGTCTAATTTTCCAGAGACGTCTACTGAAACTTCCAAAACCGATGGACGATGCACGGCCTTTGTAACCGCATGGAGATCCACATAGCCACCATCATGTAAATCACAAGCCCAGACCAGCAAAGAAATAAGAATTGTAAAAACTAACCCACGCATATCTTGAATATAAACATTTTTTTGACGAATGCAACTTCTCACAAAAAAAGCCCTCGGCATTAACCGAGGACGATTGTAAAATAAAGAGTTCAGCCGACCCTGACCTACGTCGGGGGACAATTAGTAAGTTCCCAACAGCTGACGGACCTTGTCCATCATGGCCTTGCTCTTTACGCGGGCCTTTTCCTTACCATAGGCGAGAATCTTGTCGATTTCTTCGGTGTGGGCCAGAAGGTCGAAGTACTTTTCGCGGGCGGCGCCCAGGTGTTCTTCTAGAACGTTCTGCAGTTCCTGCTTGGCGTGTCCCCAGCCCATGCCACCTGCGCGGTAGCGGGTAGCCAGAGCTTCGGTCTGCTCCGGAGTGGCGAACAGCTTGTACAGCTTGAACACGTTGCAAGTATCCGGATC
>DCGZ01000042.1 GCA_002314675.1 Fibrobacter sp. UBA1765
TATGCTCCGCATAATGCGATTTAGTCGCCCCCTCGACCCCCTGGGGTCGAGCATCCGACACTTTATCACAAAAAAATAAAAAGACCGATGCTTTCGCACCGGTCTTTTTATTTTCGAGCGGGAAAAGGGACTCGGACCCTCGACCCCGACCTTGGCAAGGTCGTGCTCTACCAACTGAGCTATTCCCGCTTGGGTGACCCAATATTAGTAAAATCGTTGACGCTTGTCAAGGGAAAATGTTAAAGAAAATGCAGAAATTTCTTTTTTTCTTCCTCGAAGCTCTAAATTGCCCAAGGATTTTGGCTTGAAACGCTCTGTCTTGGGCAAAAGTCTTAGCAATTCCTCCGAAATGATGAAATCTTCATCAAGCGGAGCGCAAAGGCTTTCTAGCCTTGCCGTGGTGTTCAGGGCGTCTCCATGGTATGCCATTTCGCTGCCAAAGTTGCCGACTTCGCTGCGAATGACCTTGCCGCAATGTGCCGCCGCCTTAAATTGGGGTATTTTTCCATAAGTCGACATAAATTTCTTTTCAAGGCCATGAAAACAGTTTTTTAAGTCCTGGAAGCAAAAAAGAGGTCTTGGTTTCTTTTTGCACTTCTTTAAGGGCCATGTCAAATACACGCCGTCGCCTGCAATCTGGTAGATTTCGCCCCTGTTCTCTTCGCAACAGTTCGAAAGGTAATGGTAATAATCCCTTAAAAAGTTCGAATAGGTAAAGTGCCCTAGTTCTTCGGCAAGAGTCGTGGAATGACGCAAGTCAATGAATAAAAATATGCGATCTTCTTCGACCGGGTCCTGGTATTTGCCAAGAAGCGTGTTTATGAAAATTCTAGTGCCAAATTTTTTATGTACGCTACGAACGAATGTAATTAAGTAACCTATAAAGAATGCGTAAATGACAAAGACGATTGTTGTTGGTTCCTTGATATATTCCCTAAGTTCGGCTAGGCTCCCTTCTGTAATGAGTTCGCCTTCAAGGTAAATATGCTGAACAAGTATGCAAAGGCCGAGGTTTATTACCACTGCCCAAAGAAAATAGAGAGAACGTATGATTACGGCTGGGATTATTGGGCGGTGATCCTTGTCATCCTGCAAAATGACAACGTCGTAAATGCCGTGGGAAAGTCCCATAAAAATGGCAAATTGCGACAATAGCTGTATAAAGAATATTTTGGATTCCACGAAAGAAGATTCGTTGTAGTAGCAAAGCAATCCAAAAGTCACGCAGCATAGAATCCAGCTGATGATGTAAAAGCACATTGCCTTGAATTTTCTTTTAGTTTGTCTAGAAAGCATAGCGATAATGTAGTAAAATTTTAAGAAACCCTATGTAAATGAAAAAGCCCGTTTAATTTCGGGCTAGAATCTTAATGCAAAAATAACGGCAGGCACCAAATCATCAGCACAAGGAATATGTCTTTGGCGTGTTCTCCGCCAAACAAAAGAACCCCGACAAACAGCAAAGTGAGCACGGCAAGTAACGCCAATATCGGTAACGAGTACCTATTGGCTATATTTTTGTGCATTTTACTGAATAAGTCCTTCATAATCACTAAATATATATTCTTTGTTTATAAAGTGATAACTTATGTAAAAATAACTTTTTTAAATTATCTGTAAAAAGGAATATATTTTTGGTGAAAACCCTCCTTTTATAATGGAGTGTTTTTTTGGAGTGTTTCGCGGCATGTTTTTGATTGGTTTTACTATTGTATCTTTGCTTATTGCTGGCTTTGATATAATGCTTGCGCTAAATGCGTTTCGCAAGCACGATGGTTCTGGCAGGGCCCTTGCAATGACTTGCGTGTTTGCCGCCGTCGTTGATCTTGCTTACTTGGCGAGCGCCCTTTCTGAAAGTGAATTCATCTTTGCGTGCATGTCTAGCCTCTATTTTTGGGGCGTTACGGCAATGCTCTTTAACTTTGTGATTTTTGCGTTCTATTTTACAAAGCGCAGTCTGTCCCGGCTTATGCATTATTTCCTTAGAATAGGAACTGCGTATGTAGTGATAGAATTTATCCTGTTTGCTATAAATCCGTTTTTTGAAAATGTCGTAGGGTTTATTCCAAGAAATACGCCTTTTGCGATTTTCGACTATGACATGCATGCGTTGTTTAAAATGCATCTGTTTGTTTGTTACACTTTTGTCGCTGTGGTATTATTTCTGTTTTTTCGGAAAATAGTCCTTATACCAAGGGAATACAAACGCCAATATATTTATTCCGTGATAGGAGTCTTGGGCATTGTCGCCATCAATGCGGTTTTTCTGTATACCCCGGGCTTAAGTATCTATAACTTCCTGGACTATTCCATTTGTGGTTATAGCCTTGCCGCTTACGTGCTGTACTGGGCGTGCTACAATTATACGACACGAGGCATGGCAGACTTGCTGAAGATGAGCGTGTTCGAAAATTTTGCACAGGGGCTTGTTCTTTTTGACTATAGCGGCAAACTTGTCTTGAATAATGAAATGGCTGTACAGCTTCTCAAAAAAGTTGATTTCAAGTCCAGTCTAGAAAAGGCTGAGTTTGTCAAAAATTTGGGCATCAATCAAGATGAATTGGACAAAGGGGATGCCTATGTATTCCAATGTTATGTAAAAGATGGAGAATCTTCAATTCCTTTGCGTTGTGAGTACAAGGCCATTACCAATGCCAAAAAGCGTGTTATTGGCTACTTGTTCATGTTTGCAAACGCCATCCTTGAAACGGATCCGCTTACCGGTTTCCATAACTGGGATAATTTTAAAAGTTTTGCAACAGATAACGAAGGAAAAATAAAAAATGACTTTTGGGTGGCTGCCTGTGATATATCGCAAATGTCTGTGCTCAACGAAATTCAGGGTAAGCAGCAGGGCGATAAAAAAATTAGGGAGCTGTCGCAGCTGCTAAGGATTAAGTTTCCGAGAAACGCGTATTTTGTGCGTGGTCAAGAAGCAATGCTTATTGTAATTGTTCCTGATTTTTCATCGGAAGCTATTGAAAAAATCTTTGAAGAAATTGTTGGCGAATTCTCGTTGCATATACAGTATGCGATAAACCCTGGGCTTGCGTCAGATGCAACCTTGGATATTGTTGATGCTGCCATTAAGGGGCTGAAGCATAAGAAGCTTTTGGACAAGGCTTCTAAGCATTCTGCGATCCTTACCTCTTTGTTGCGAGCCTTGCAAGAATGCGACCACGATACAGAAGCCCATGTTGAAAGAACTCAAAAACTTGCTAGGAACCTTGGCAAGCGTTTGCGGCTTACCGATGTGCAGCTTAGTGATTTGTCTTTGCTGTGCTTGCTGCATGATATTGGTAAAATTACGATTCCGCTTGAAATATTAAATAAGCCTGGCAAGCTTACCATGGAAGAACTTGATGTTCTAAGGTCTCACGCAGAAAAAGGCTACCAAATTGCAAAGAGTTCAAACGAACTTAGTGGCGTTGCCGACTTGATTTTGCACCATCATGAACGTTGGGATGGCTCTGGTTATCCTGATGGCTTAAGTAAGGAATCAATCCCCTTGCTTTCTCGCATTATTTCTGTAGTAGATGCTTACGACGCAATGGTGAGCAAGCGTTCCTACCGTCCGGCTCTTTCTATTTCGAAGGCCGTTGATGAACTTAGGCGCTGTGCTGGGTCGCAGTTTGACCCAGGAGTCGTGGCTGAATTTTTGCAAATGCTTAAGGAGATTTCTCCAGAAGAAACTTCTGGTGCATCATCTTCTCCCGAAGTTCAGGCCATCGTTCGAGAAGAACTGGAACTCGAAGATAGCCATGTAATTCACCAGGTTCATGATATTGAATATGCGCGCTATATCATTGATTCCGACTTTAAAATTCTTTCGATAGATGGTGCCTTTGAAAAATTGACCGGCTACACCGAGGCTGAGGTCTTTGAAAAATCCCTGTCTCATATAGACTTGATTCCTACGGAAGACCGTGAAGAATATTTGGCTCTTGTCGCAAGTGCCCTGTCTAAAACGCCAGAAGCTTTCTTTGAACACAGAATTGTGAGAAAGAACGGTAGCGTGATCTATGTACTTTGTTATGGAAAATCGTTCTATGATTCTGCGGTCAGGGCTTCAAGGTCAGAAATTGTTTTTTGTGATGCTACATCTACCTATGCGATGCGTATTATGGCTGCAATGGAACGTGATCGCGCCAAGGTCAGGGAAACGCACCTTGAAAACATTTCTAGATGCGATTCCTTGACGGGTCTTTTGAATAGAAGTGCTTTCAAGAGCGATATGGAACAGCGTTTGCTCGAGGGCAAGTTCAAGGTTATGCTGTTGATGCTTGACGTGGACCATTTTAAGGAATATAACGATACCAATGGTCATCATGCTGGCGATGAATTCCTGACTTTTATCGCTCAGACATTGACATCCGCGCTTCGCCGTGAAGATATTGCCGGCAGGCTTGGTGGCGATGAATTTGCTGCTGCACTATTCTTTAAAAAGGAATGTACAGATGAATTCATGTATCGTCGTGCCCAGGAAATTTTTGACAAGGTCAACATGACCTTGAAGCTTTCTTCGGGCGAAACAAGCCTTTCTATGGGTGCGATTGTCGCTAACGAAAAGCTCAACACGTTTAACATGATGTATGAAGCTGCCGACAAGGCTTTGTATACTTCAAAGGAAAACGGTCGTTCAAGGCTTTCCATTGCGCAGTAACCGGGATTGCTAGTTAATTATTTTTTTACAATTCTTTACTGCAAAAATCACAAAAAAAAGCGTTTCTATATAGGCTTTATCGGGAATGTTCCCTTTAAGCTTTCTAGGAACCGCTAATGAATATTGTCCGTAATTTTTCTCGTTTTCTGTTTGGCTCAGAATGCCTTGCGTGTGGAGTCGCTAGCCAGCCGCTTGATCCTTGGCTGTGCGAGGATTGCCGAAAAAAGCTTGCCGAAGAAAACGTGTCGGTAGAAAATGGCGCTGACGCGTTTTCTTTTTATACCATGGGCGCTGTAAGCCGAAAGTTGATACATGGCTTAAAGTATGGGAACATGCCTGGGATGGCGTCGTATCTTGTTCGAAATTCCAAGGCAGTATTGGAAGAATTTAAGGCATGGCTTCCGCCGCATGACAGACTTTATTTTGTCCCTGTGCCACTACATTCTTCAAGATTTCGGGAACGTGGCTATAACCAGACTCAAAAGATTTGCCAGGCCCTTTCAAGCCTTTGCAAGGGCCGAGTCCTGGATTTGCTTGGCCGCCGAAATTTTTCTACATCACAGACTAAGCTGTCTCGCGGTGAGCGCTGCGCAAATGTTGCCGGAGCCTTTTTCGTAAAAAAAAGAGTAAAACCACTTGCTCGAGATTTATTTGTTGTCGTAGACGATGTCTATACGACTGGGGCTACAACAGGTGCCTGTCTTTATGCAATGCGTAAATATGGCATAGAAAATGCCAAGGTCTGTACAATGCTTTATGAAAGATCCATTTCTGCTGCGGTGGATTTGGCCGCAGACAATGCTGTCGTTTGGGATTATCGGTGAGCTATTTCACTATACCGATTTCTGCAAGGCTTAAAAATCCCTTGATGCGTTCGCCAATGGAAATTTCTGCAAAGCCGTCCTGAACTCCGTGGACCAGGAATTCTGTACCTTCAGAAAGTACATTCAATGTCTGGTTCTTGTGTCCCGGACCACTTAGTACGTCTGCAGATGCTGCCGTAACAACACCAATGACTTCGGTTTCTGCGACAAAGATCTTGTAGCCTGCACTCATGCCAAATATGCAGGTTGCAATTACCGCTACGAAAGTTCCGCCAATGCAAATGTTCTTTGCCCGCGGGTTACGGAGAGCTATCCTAAGGAACGCAAGTGTTGCGATTAGCCAAATAAGGATTCCAAGAATAATTAGTTGAACTGTTAAGCTAATTGCGTGGTGGGCAGAAAATAGGGCCGAAAGAATAGGGTTTTCTTCTTCCGTATTTTCTGTTTTGTCTCTGGTTTGGCTTTTGGCGAGCTTTAGGTTGTATTCAATGTCTGCGTCGTTAGGTGCCAGAGCCTTTGCTGATTCGTAGTAGAATATTGCAAAGCCAATTTTGCCCATACGGTAATTCGCGTTGCCAAGGTTGAACAAGATTTCAGGGTTCTTCAAGCCTTCGTCCAATTCTATTTTCCACAAGTCGGCCGCGCGTTCGTAGTCTCCTGAATTGTAGGCTGCCTTTGCGCTTTCAAGGTTGCCTGCAAATGTGACCATGAACATCAAAAAAATTAGTGCAAAAATACGTTTCATGTTAAACCCTTATTTGATCTTGACGCTTTCTACAAATTTCTTGAAGCTTGTAAAATCTTCGGTATTTTTCGTAGAATCCATCATTGGCATAAAACGGGCGCTTGAACATTTTTCAAGCCATTTTTCAATTTCTTCGATTGTTTTGTCGTCTACTCCGTTAGCCTTGAGCGCATCAACTCTTGCACTTTTGACCATGCCTCGGAATTCAAGGTTCGTGTTGTCGCTCAAGTATCCTATAAGAGCATTTTCAAGGGCTGCATAGAATGCCTTGGAGTCGTTCTCCCTGAGCGCTCTTTCGGCCTGTGTTATTGCTAAACGGTAGTTCTTGCTTGCACTGCTTTGGCGCATTAGGCCGGCATCGTTACGACGCTTGCGGGTACGCTTTAAAAGCAATAATGAAATGATGTAGAATGGAATTGAAAGGAATACTAAAATCAAGTAGATGAAGTTTTTGTATAAAGGATTTGCAAAGGTCTTTTGCGGAACATCCTTTATAAACCGGATATCGCTTCCAAGAGTCTCTATTTCCTGTTTCTTTGTTGCAGCTATCGGTTCTCCGGCTGCTGTAACAGGAACCTGTACAGTTTGCATTTCTCCCTTTTCTACTTCAATAGTCCATGGGCCAGCTTTAGCGGTTTCGTATTTCTTTTTGCTCGGGTTGAACCATGAATAGCTGATTTCCGGGATTTCGAAAGTGCCCTTGCGTTTGGGGTAAAGGAATGTCTTTATTTCCTTTGAGGTAATGGTCTTTCCCTTAGAAATCTTCTTGTTTATTTTGCTTTCTGGCGGAACTGCCCTGAATTCGCTAAAGTCAGGGAGCTTTGGCTCATTGATTGTTCCTGGTTTACCATCGCCTTCAATGGTAATGGTAAGAGTCAATGCTTCTCCAACCTTAAGAGTGTCGCGATCAAAAGATGCTTTAAAACTATAGTTTCCTACCATTCCGCTAAAGTCTGCTGGAGCGCCTTCGGGCAGTGGCAAAACCTTGATTTTGACTGGGGCGGTACTAGCCTCAGCTTCTTCCTGTTCCTGTTTTACAGATCTAAAGCTCATGGTTGCCCCGCCAAAGGACTTGTTCTCTTCAACAACCTTTGGAGCGCCCATCTTGGTATACTTGAACTTGAATTGAGGAATGTTCATTTCGCCGCTGTGTGTTGCGGCAAGCCAGGCAAACTTGGCAGAAGCTTGGGTTTCTCTTGTTCCTGGAATTCGCTCAAAGTTGATATCGCTCATTTCTGAACGGTGTGCTATAAAATCGTTACCGAGATCAAGCGTTTGCGCAATCAGGTTGCCAGCAAAATGCTCGTAAGTATGGAATCCTAAGGTAACATAGAATTGTTCGCCTTCGTAAACAGTCTTCTTGCTTGGTGTAAGCGAGATAGTAACGGCGGCGTCATCAAAGGATTTTTGAAGCGTAATGCCGATATTGTCAGATAGGTTGTAGTTTTGTTCGCCAATTTTCCATGTTAGCGGACCAACGTTAAAACGTCCAGTCTTTTTTGGGGCCTGGATCTTGAATGCATATTTGCGAACCTTGTAGGGTCCGCTAAAAAAGTCGCCACCACGGGCATCTACGGAGTCAATTCCTAGTAGCTTGAATCCGTCCTGCATGCCGAGCTGCGGAATTTCACGTGGTTCCTGTAATTCTCGTGTAGGAACAACAAGGTAAAGGTCGAATGTTCCACCGGCTTCAATTCTATCTGTACTAAATTCTAGCGAGGGCCTAGCAAGCGCAAATGCGGCAAGGCCAAGGCATATTGCAAAAAAACGTTTCATATCCAATAAAATAAAAAAATTACATATATAAAAAGTGTCTTGAAAACTTCACACTTTGGTAAAAGTAGAATACAGAGGACAGAAATAGAAGGCAGAGAACAGGAGTCGGGAATCTGGTATGAGGCACGCACCTTCGGTGCTTGAGGCGTGAGGTCGCTCGCAGCGCTCACTTTGAGGTAAGTAAGATGCAAGAACAAGACGCAAGATACAAGAAACAGTATTCTTTCATGTCATTGCGAGCGAAGCGCGGCAATCCAGGAATCGTGATGAGGCACGCACCTTCGGTGCTTGAGGCGTGAGGTCGTTCGCAGCGCTCACTTTGAGGTAA
>DCGZ01000133.1:0-14100 GCA_002314675.1 Fibrobacter sp. UBA1765
GGCTTCGCCGGTGGGTCCCTTTTTTGTTTTGGTATTCAAAAAAAACTCTTTGTTTTTTTCGGATAGTTTTACATATTATAAGCGTAAATGAGTACAGCCCATTAAGGCTAAAAACTCGGGCGACGGCATACGGTTGAATACAAATTAATTTTTGTAAGGGAATCCGTATGAGCTTGCGATTGTTGATGTGTGTTGTGGTAATTTGTTGTGGTCAATTGCAAGCGTCCGTTGCCTTTCTTAAAAATATTATGCTTCAACTTTTCTAAATTTGCCTCGTCTAAAATTTTAAACGTGATTTAGTCACAAGGTAAATACCATGGCAATGCAAGATATGAATGACCAGGTGGTAGCCCGCCTCGCCAAGCTCGATAAGTTCAAGGAAATGGGTATTGAAGCTTACCCGCACAAGTTTAACCGTACTCACGATTCCAAGGTCCTTAAGGAAAACAAGGATGCTCTCATAGCTTCTCAGGAAGAAGTTGCTTTTGCAGGTCGTGTGGTCCGTTTCAATCGCAAGGGCAAGATGTGCTTTATGCACCTGAAGGACCGTTATGGTCGTTTGCAGGTAGTTTGCGCTCGTGACGAAGTTGGCGAAGAAAACTATGAAGTCGTAAAGATGACTGACCTTGGTGATTTCATTGGCGTGAACGGTACAATGTTTGAAACCCAGAGTGGCGAATATTCCGTGCGCGTAAAGAAAGTTACCATGCTTTCTAAGGCAGTGCGCCCGCTCCCTGTTGCCAAGGAAAAGATTGACGAAAACGGTAACAAGGTTGTGTTCAACGAATTTGCAGATGTGGATACACGTTACCGTCAGCGCTATATCGACATGGCAATGAATGACGACGTGAAGGAAGTCTTCATCAAGCGTTCCAAGATTATGCAGGCTATCCGCGAATACCTCTTGGAAAAGGGCTTCATCGAAGTGGAAACTCCGACTTTGCAGCCGATTTACGGTGGCGCAAACGCCCGTCCGTTTACCACTCACCACAACGCTTGCGACATGACACTTTACATGCGCGTAGCTCCGGAACTTTACCTGAAGCGTTGCATTGTTGGCGGCATGGAAAAGGTCTTTGAATTCTCCAAGAACTTCCGTAACGAAGGCATGGACCGTACCCATAGCCCGGAATTCACAGGTCTTGAATTCTACGAAGCATACGCTGACTACAACGATATGATGGTCCACTTCGAAAATATCTACGAACGTGCATGTATCGCTGCAAACGGCACAACCAAGATCATGACACAGGGCAAGGAAATCGACTTCAAGGCTCCGTGGCCTCGCTATAGCATGATCGAAGCTATTGAAAAGTTCGGTGGCCTCAAGGTCAACGAAATGAGCGACGAAGACATCAAGAACAAGATGGAAGAACTTGGCGGTCACCTGGATGGCGAATTCAGCCGCGGTCGTGGCATTTTGGAACTCTTCGAACTTACCGTTGAAGGTCAACTCATCCAGCCGACATTCATCAAGGACATGCCGACTGAATCTACTCCGCTCTGCAAGAAGCATCGTACAATTCCGGGCTTGATCGAACAGTTTGAACCGTATGCAAACGGTTGGGAACTCGGCAACGCCTATACCGAACTTAACGACCCGATCCGCCAGCGTGAACTTTTGGAAGACCAGGTTCGCCGTGGTCGCGGTGGTGAAGGCGAAACTCACCCGATGGATGAAAACTTTATGCACGCTATCGAAAGCGGACTTCCTCCTACAGGCGGTGTCGGTTTCGGTATCGACCGCATGATCATGCTTCTTACCAATCAGGAAACCATTCGCGACGTGCAGCTCTTCCCGCTCATGAAGCCTGAAGTTTAGCAAGCGGAGCTTGCCAAACTTCAGACGAGAGAACGCTCACTACGTTCGCTACAGACGAGAGACGAGAGAATTTTTAGGATAATTACTGCATAAGATGTTTGCGTATCGAAAATTGAATGTTTATCAAAAAGCATTGCAATGGGTGCTGGACATTTATGGACTATGCAGAAAATTTCCTGACATTGAAAAGTTCGCTCTATCAAGTCAAGTTCGTCGTGCAGCGGTCTCCGTCACATCGAATATTGCAGAGGGAATGAGCCGTTCTTCAAATAAGGATGTGGCTCATTTCCTTGAAATTAGCTATGGATCCTTGATGGAAGTGCAAAGTCAATTAGAAATTGCACAATTATTGAATTATATAACGAAGGAAGAATTAGACGTTGTTGATCCAAAGACTGAAGAAATCGCAAAGATGCTTTCGGGTTTGAAGAAATCCAAGTTGCGTTAATCTCTCGTCTCTCGTCTCTCGTCTCTCGTCTAATATGAATAAGCTCGAATTTCTCATAGCCTGGCGTTACCTGGGGGCTCAGCGTAAGAGTCTCTTTGTTTCGCTTATTGGCATCTTCAGCATGCTCGGTGTGAGCATCGGTGTTTTTGCGTTGGTAATAGCACTTGCTGCTGTTAATGGCTTTGAAGAAGAAGTCACGGAACAAATGATTGGCAAGGATGCCCATGTAGACGTTATGGGTTACGATGGGGAACCGTTTGCTGATTATGAAGAACTGATTAAGCAAATTAAACAGGCTGATTCCTCTGTTATTGCTGCTGCTCCTTATCTCGTTTATAAGATGGGTATCAGTAGTCGCAAGGTAAACGATGGCATTGTAATTTATGGCATTGACCCGGAGCGTTCAAACTCTGTCGTAGACATCGGCAAAAAAATGCGCTGGGGAAAATTCTCGGTAGACAGCTTGCCTGATATGGGAGGTACGAATCGCCCTGGTGTGATTCTTGGAATTGGCCTTGCAAACCGCTTGCGTGTTGTCGTCGGTGACAAGGTTGTCTTGCAGACATTCCAAAGCCCGGATGCAATGATGGCTAGTGCCGGTCCTAAAATGATGCAGGCTGTTGTCAGTGGTATCTTTGAAACAGGGCAGTATGAATATGATGGAAACCTTGCATACATTGGTATTCCTGAGTTCCAAAAGCTTATGAATATTGGAGACAAGGTTAGTGGCATTCAACTTCGTGTTAAGCATTATGATGAAGCTTCAAATACTGTTCGCAAGCTTTCTGATGCGTTGCCGTATACTTATTATGCAATTGACTGGAAGACTAAGAACATTACGCTTTTAAAGTGGATGAACTATGAAAAGTTCATTGTCGCTGCCATCATCTGCTTGATTATCCTTGTTGCTGCGTTCAACATCATTAGCTCCTTGATCATGGTTGTAATCGACAAGACTAAGGAAATTGGTATCCTCCGCAGCATGGGCTTAAGCAAGGCTGGCGTGATGCGTGTGTTTATGCTTATGGGTAGTTTTATCGGTGTAGGAGGGACTCTCCTGGGTGGTTCCGTTGGGCTTACGCTCTGTCTGTTCCAACAGAAGTATCACTTTATAACGCTTCCTGGCGATGTGTACGTTTTACCATATTTCCCAATACAGGTTCATGCTCTTGATGTGGTAATGGTTTTTGTTACAAGCATTGTTCTTTGTGTCGTAGCTACGCTCTTGCCTGCGTGGAAGGCTAGCAGACTTGACCCTGTTGGAGCTATTAGACATGAATAATTTGCCTCTATTAGAGACTCGTGACTTGCATCGAGTATTCAAGGAAACTGGCGAAGATCTTGAAATTTTGAAGGGCGTTGACTTTGTTTTAAACGAAGGCGAGTTTGTTGCTCTTACGGGTTCCTCTGGTTCTGGAAAGTCGACTTTTTTAAACCTGATTGGTTTGCTTGACACGCCTACTTCGGGTGAAATCCTTTTTCGTGGCAAGAATTTGCAAAAGCTTTCTTCTGCAGAAAAGGATAATTACCATCGCCTGCACCTCGGGTTTGTTTTCCAGTTCCATCATTTGCTTTCTGAATTCACGGCTTTTGAAAACGTCTGTGTTCCAGCTCGCATTATTGGCTCTTCTGTTGCTGAATGCAGGGAACGTGCAGAAAACCTTTTAGAAACTGTTGGGTTGAAAGACCGTATGAAGCATTTGCCGCGTGAACTTAGCGGTGGTGAACGTCAACGCGTTGCTGTCGCTCGCGCCCTTATGAATCATCCTGATATTTTGCTTGCCGATGAACCGAGCGGAAACCTTGATGAAAAAAATGCTGTAATGCTGAATGAACTTTTTAGTGAGTTGAATAAAAAATTTAAACAGACCATTCTTGTTGTAACGCATGATGCAAGGCTTGCTGCCTGTGCTCTCCGCAATGTGACTATGCATTATGGAAAAATTGTAGATGGTCGGGGGATTGTATGAACGGAGTTTTTTCGGATCGTTTTAAAAGAGTCTTGCAACTTGCTCGTGCAGCTGCGGTAAGCCTTGGTAGCGAATCTGTAGGTACGGAACATTTGTTGCTTGGTCTTGTTCGTGAAGGTGGCGGCGTGGCTGTCGAAGTACTGCGCCGTATGAACGTTGACTTGGAATCCATGGTGGCCGATGTAGAAGAATCCTTGACTTCTTCTGGCGGCATGATGACTATCGGTTCTCAGCAGATGATTCCGTTTTCTGCACGAGCTAAGGCAGTTCTCCAGATGTCTGCTGATGAAGCTCGCGCAAGTGGCCAGGCAATGATTGAAACGGAACACTTGCTTTTGGCGATGCTACATGTAAACGATTCTCCTGCGGCTTCTACGCTTTCTAAGTATAACGTTACCTATGATGTTGTACGCGAAGAAATTCAAAAGCTTTACAATGAAGAAGTAAATGAACAGAAGGCTTCTGAAGCCCCTCAGCGTACGCAGTCAGCACAGCGTCAAAGCAGGTCTAAAACACCGATCCTAGACCATTTTGGTAGAGATCTTACAGAAATGGCCCGCCAGGGAAAGCTAGACCCGATCATTGGGCGTGGTGCAGAAATTGAACGCTTGATTCAGGTTCTTTGCCGTCGTAAAAAGAACAACCCGGCCCTTATCGGTGAACCTGGTGTCGGTAAGACTGCAATTATTGAAGGTCTTGCACAAAAGATTGTTCAAAAGAAGATTCCTGAAATCCTTGAAAACAAGCGAGTGATTTCTTTGGATGTAGCCGCAATGGTTGCCGGTACAAAGTACCGTGGCCAGTTTGAAGAACGAATCAAGGGACTCATTATTGAATTGCAGCGTGTCGATAAGTCTGTGATTTTATTTATTGATGAACTTCATACGATTGTTGGCGCTGGCGGTGGCGATGGCAGCCTTGACGCTTCCAATATTTTCAAGCCGGCACTTGCCCGTGGTGAACTCCAGTGCATTGGCGCTACGACCTTGAACGAATATCGCAAGTACATCGAGAAGGATGCAGCCCTTGAACGTAGATTCCAGAAGGTCCTGGTAAATCCGCCGACTGTAGAAGAATCCATTTGCATATTGAATGGTCTTCGTGCAAAGTACGAGGAACACCACAAGGTTAGCTATACGGACGAGGCTATTCGTGCTGCAGTAACGCTCTCTGACCGTTACATGAATGAACGCTTTTTGCCGGACAAGGCTATCGATATTTTGGATGAGGCGGGGGCTCGAATCCGTTTGAATAGCATGGCCACTCCGCCTGAGATTCGCGACATGGAACGTCGCCTTGTCGAGCTTTCAAAGGAAAAGGATGATGCCGTTGCCGCCCAGGATTTTGAAAAGGCAGCGGACCTTCGTGACGATGCGGAAAAGCTAAAAGTCGATTTGGAGGCTCGCCGTGAAGAATGGAGCGAACAAAAGAAGGCCGAAAACCTGGTTGTGGATGAAGATACCATTCGCGATGTGATTAGTCAGATCTCGGGCATTCCTATTACACGAGTTGCCGCGGAAGAAACGCAGAAACTCCTTTGCCTTGGCGATGAAATCAAGAAGCGCGTGATTGGCCAGGACACTGCGGTAGACTCTGTAGTCCGCGCAATTCGCCGTAGCCGCGCAGGCATTCGCGATACCAAGCGCCCGCTTGGAAGTTTCTTGTTCCTTGGCCCGACCGGTGTCGGTAAGACAGAGCTTGCTAAGGTTATTTGCGAAAACTTGTTTGGTACCGAAGAATCCATGATCCGCATTGACATGAGCGAATACATGGAAAAGCATAGCGTGAGCCGCCTGGTTGGCGCACCTCCGGGATATGTCGGCTATGAAGACCAGGGCGGTCAGCTAACAGAAAAGGTTCGCAAGCGTCCTTACAGTGTTGTGCTTTTGGATGAAATTGAAAAGGCGCACCCGGATGTATACAATTTGCTTTTGCAAGTTCTGGATGATGGCATTCTTACCGATAGCTATGGCCGCCGTGTAAGCTTCAAGAACACGATTATCATCATGACGAGTAACGTTGGTGCCCGTGAAGTTCGCCACAGCAGTGGCATGGGCTTTACAAAGACTGGCGCCGATGATGACTTTGACCGTATGCAGACGGCAATCAAGGAAGAAGTGAAGCGAGCCTTTACGCCGGAACTTTTGAACCGTATCGACGACCAGATTGTTTTCCATAGCCTTTCCAAGGAAAACCTTGTAAGCGTTGTTGATATCCAGCTTGCGATTTTGCAAAAGTACCTTTCGGAACGTGGCATTATGCTTGAAGTTTCAAACGAGGCCAAGAAGAATGTCGTTGAGCTTTGCTATGACCCGACTCTTGGCGCTCGCCCGATTCGTAGAGCTATCCAGACTTACATTGAAGACCCGATTGCCGAAGGCATGCTCATAGGCGATTATAAGGATTTCTCGACAATTTCTATAGATGTCGCCGATGGTAAGTTGACATTCAAGAGCGAGGCCTTGCCAAGCAATTAAAAATGCTAAATTTAAATTCAAAAAATCAAACAATCTAACAAAGGATACAAACATGGCAAAGATTCCTGCAGTCCTTATTTTTGGAGCTCCAGGTTCCGGCAAGGGCACCGTTGGTGCAAAGCTTGCTGCAACAACTTCCCTCAAGCACCTTTCCACTGGTGACATCTTCCGCGGCATCGCACCGTCTAGCGAATCCGGCAAGCTTCTCGCTTCCTATTCCAGCAAGGGTCTTTTGGTTCCTAACGAAGCAACCGTCGAAATTTTCGGCCGTTTTGTTGAAGGTCTTGTAAACACCAACAAGCTCAACCCAGAAAAGGACGTTCTCCTTTTGGACGGTATTCCACGTACTGTTGAACAGGTTGACCTTATCAAGCCAATCGTTGACGTTAAGCACATTTTCGTTCTTGACATCAAGGATGAAGCAACAATCGTCGCTCGTCTCTTGAACCGCGCAAAGATCGAAGGCCGTAAGGATGACGCTGATGAAAACGTTATCAAGAACCGCTTGAACGTTTATAAGGAATCTACAGCTAAGGTTCTCGAAAAGTACGATCCGAAGATCATCAGCCACATTGTTGGCGACAATACTCCGGACGAAGTATTCTGCGATGTTCTAAAGGCATACGTAGACTTCCAGAAGAACGGCTAATAAAGCCTTTGATATAAATTACATACAAGCTAATGGCCTTGTTCATGGCTTGGGCTAAAAGCCTATAGTGTAGTGCTATGGGCTTTTGCCGTATTAAAACGTATTTTTATATTTCTTTTTGCTCACTTAGAATGAAACTCTTTGCCGAGTTTTGTATATTTGGAAAAACGAGATGAAACCAATCACTGAATATCAAAATTTTAGAACCTATATGCTGGATTATTTTCATGAAAATAAACGGCGTGGTAGAATTACATGGCGTGGCTTTTCTAAGCATGCCGGTTTTTCGTCATCGGGTTATTTGATGCTGGTATGCAATGGAAAGGCTAATTTAAGCGATAGTGGTATGGTCCAGGTTGCTAAGGCCATGGGCTTAAATGAATCCGAAACGGCTTATTTTTGCGAACTCGTTCGCCTTGATCAGTCTAAGTGCGCTCCTGAAAAAAATAAGTCTTTAGAAAATTTGCAAAAACTTGCTAAAGATTGCCCTGCTAGAGTTTTGACTGACGATGCTTTGGATTACTTTGCAAATTGGCATAATGTAGTCATGCGTGAAATTGCTCCGCATGCGGTCCCGAATACAAAAACGTTCAATATTGGTCGATTGTTCCTCCCTGAAATTTCTGCGTCAGAAGTTTCTCGTGCCTTAAAGTTTTTGACTGCAACTGGATTGCTTGAAAAAAAGGAAGACGGAAGCTATGTCCAGACAGATAAGGTTTTGACTTCTGGCAATAAGGATGTTTCAAGCGTCGCCTTGCGAAATTTCCATAAGCAAATGAATAATCTTGCAATAGAGGCTCTTGATAATATTCCTATCGCAGAACGCAATGCTTCTGAAATGGTTATTGGAGTAACAAAAGAACAATATGCACAAATCGTTCAAAAGATTGCAAAATTCCAACAGGAAATACTTGAAATGGTAACGGCAACGGACGACGTTCATAGAGTTTACTGCCTGCAAACAAATCTATTCCCTTTAAGCCATAAATTTAATTCCAAGGACACGGAAGATGCTTAGAAATTTATTCAAGGTATTCTTTTTTCATTTTTTGCTAGTTCTTTGTTTTTTAAGCGCTTGCTCTGATGATGGAGAATCTACTGCGGGTGGTGCTACCATAGGTGGAAATGCCATTACTGTGGCCTCTGTATCTGGTGTTGCGCAAAAAGGTCCTTTTGCAGCAGGTTCTAAAGTTATTGCCTACGAATTAGATGGCGATAGCTTACGACAGACTGGCAAGGCATTTGTTGGTAAAACAGATAAATACGGTGCGTTCAAGTTGAACAATGTTTCTCTGGTATCCAAGTATGCAATTCTTGAAGGTTCTGGATATTTCTTTAATGAAGTTACAGGTGAAAAATCTTTGGGCCAGATAACATTGAATGCTCTTGTCGATCTTTCTGAACGTGAACATGTAAACATCAATTTCTTGACGCAATTGGAATATGATAGAGTTCAGTATTTGGTAACGCATGAGGGTATGAGTGTAACTGAAGCAAAGCAACAGGCCGAAGGGGAAATTGTAGAGACATTCTTTGGTGTGAGCGATTCCCTACAATTTGAAGATTTGAATATTTTTGGTGATGGTGAAGGCGACGCTATGCTACTTGCAATGTCTACACTTGCGCTTGCAAACCATAGTGATGGAGATTTTTCTGAATTGTTAGCCGAATTTTCTTCGGATATAGAAGAAGATGGTGTTTTTGGTGATACAAAACGTCGTGTAGAAATGGCTGACTTTGCAGCTATTTACTTGGACCTAGCAAAGGTTCGCAAGAATGTTGAAAATTTCGATTCTAGCAAGGTCCCTGATTTTGAAAAATACATTTACCAATTCTGGGTAAGCGAATATGGTCTTGGTAAGTGTTCTAAGGAAAATGAAGGCGAATTGAAAGAAAATGCAAGCAAGTCTAGTGGACGTCGTACTGCAAGCTTTGTATGCCACGATGGATCCTGGAAAATTTTCTTGAAGAATCCAGAGTTCAAGTACGGTTCCTTTACCGATAAACGAGATGGATATGTTTATCGCACAACAACGATCGGCAAGCAGACCTGGTTTGCTGAAAATCTTCGCTACGCAACCAAGGAAGAAATTCTCGGATACTTCTGCTATGACGACTCACAACTTTATTGCGATATGTATGGCTACCATTACACGCATAAATCCGTTTCATGCCCAGATGGATGGCACATGCCAAGCCGTGATGAATGGCTGGAACTTTTCGATGCTGTCGGCGGCATAGAGCATGCTGCAACGAAGCTTCGAGCTCGCGGTGCCTGGAACGTAAACGAGTATCCGCGAACTCTTGAAGACAAGGACGAATACGGCTTTTCTGCAATGCCTTATGGCGTATATGGCTTTGGCGATGAAGGACATTCTGGATATTTCAGGGTTTCAGACGTGACTTTGGATTCTCTTGGAAAGGAAGTTGAAACTTCCTATGTGATCGGTATATGTGATGGAGATTCTACCTGGGTCGGAAACGCTCGCTATAGCACTGCGGTTTCTGTAAGGTGCATTAAGGATTAAGCACAATCGTTGATTTAAAAAAGTGGTAGCACAAATGCTATCACTTTTTTTATTACTATTTTTTCGTAATATGCAACTATCACCAATTGAAATTATAAAGTCAAGCCGTACAAAAATTATTGCGTTTCGTGATAAGATCCGAGGTCTAAAACGCTGGCAAAAGATTTTGCTTATTATTGTTGCGGTATGCCTGCCAGCAGGAGTTCTGCTGTCTTCATTACTCTTTGTAAAATTCAATCAGAAAAAATAAACTTTCACTATTAATCATTCACTGTTAATTGTTAATTTGTAATGCGCCTTTCTTCACGACTTCCAGATGATTTGACTATGAGTCCATTTTTTGCGGAACTGGAAAAACGCAAAAAGTCCGTGTCTGATTATATTGACATGACTGTGAGCTCTCCAATAAAGGTTGGCTTGCCTATTGACTTGGAATCTGCTATTGAAAATTCAAAACATGAGTTTGGCGTGTGGGTACCGGACGCAGCCGGTAAGGCAAATTCTAGGGACGCTGTAGCTAATTATTACAGGTCACGTGGCGGTAATTTTTCACCTGAAGATATTATTTTGACGGCAAGTACAAGCGAAGCTTATTCAGTTTTGTTCAAGACTTTTTGTGATCCGGGCGATTGTATTTTGACACCGCTCCCAGGTTATCCGCTTTTGGATACGCTTGCAGAACTTGAACATTTGGAATGTTACCCGTACTTTTTAAAGCAGGTAGGCAAGCGTTTTGTTATTGATACAGATACCTTGCTTTCTGCACCCGATAATGCGAAAATTCTTTTGCTTGTTTCGCCGCACAATCCAACAGGCCATTGCGTAAACGAACTGGAATGGAACGAGGCTATTGCGTTTTGTGAAGAACGCGACATGGTGCTTGTGGTAGATGAAGTTTTTGGCGATTACGCATTTGATGAACTCGTAAGGCGTAGCTGGCTTTTTGAACGTGCAAGTTCTGCTAAATGCCCAATCGTATGGCTCAATGGCTTGAGCAAGACTGTGGGGTCTCCACAGCTAAAGCTTGGTTGGATGGCAATTCATTCTCCGGAAGGGGAGTTTGAAAAATTGCACGAAGCTTTGGAGTTTGTTGAAGATGCGTACTTGAGCGTTTCTAGCCCGGCGCAAGCTCTTGGAATTCCTCTGTTGCAAGGTTCTGCAGAATATGCTGGGATCGTGCAAGAACGCCTAGAAACTAATTTGCAGTCGCTACGCAAGTGTTTTGCGGAATCTAGAGAATGCCCGAAAGTTTATGGTGGCTGGTATGCAACGATTCACTTGGGGGATGACGACGAGGAGCTCACACTCCGTTTGATGTCTGAAGCGCATGTGCTTGTGCAACCAGGTTTTTTCTTTGATTTTGAAGAAGACGGTTGGGTGGTTATTTCATTGCTTCAAAAGCCTGAATTTTTTGCTGAAGGAATCGCACGTATCAAAGCCTTTGTAGAAAACGCGTAGCCACTCCCCGCAAAGCATGAAAAAATTCCTTTAAAACAACACGTCCTATACATTCTTTGCCTTTTTTACAATTTTTGTGAAATCTAAACTTTTCTATCTTTGTGACGAAAATTTGTAAAATGGCGAATTTCTGTAAAGTAAACGGAGGTTCGCTTCAAGGAGTACTCTAATGAGTGTCAAAGAAACATTTGGTAGCTTGGTTTTTAATGCCAAGACCATGAGCAAGTACCTTTCTAGCAAAACATACCAAAGCCTTCTTGCAACCATGCAGAGCGGTTCTCCGCTCGATGCTTCCATTGCAGACGAAGTTGCCGAAGGCATGAAGAACTGGGCCATTGAAAATGGTGCAACCCACTTCACTCATTGGTTCCAGCCGCTTACCGGCGTTACAGCAGAAAAGCACGACGCTTTCTACAACCCGGATTTTGAAGGTGGCGTTGTAGTTTCTTTTTCTGGCAAGGAACTTTTGCAAGCTGAACCTGATGCTTCTAGCTTCCCGTCTGGCGGACTCCGAGCAACATTTGAAGCACGTGGCTATACTGCTTGGGACCCGACAAGCCCTGCTTTTATTAAGCAGACCGAAGGCGGTATTTCTGTGCTTTGCATTCCAACCGTGTTCTGCGGTTACAATGGCCAGGCACTTGATAAAAAGACTCCGCTCCTCCGTTCCCAGACTGCAATTGTAAAGCAGCTTTACCGTGTTGCTGAACTTTTTGATTTGCCAACCGATAAGCGTCCGTATGCAACCCTTGGTCCTGAACAGGAATACTTCCTTGTTGATGCGGCAGACTTTAACCGTCGCCCAGACTTGATTCAGACTGGCCGTACATTGTTCGGTGCTCGCCCTGCTCGTCACCAACAGCTTGATGACCATTACTTTGGCCAAATCAAGCCGCGTATTCTTAAGTTTATGGCAGACGTTGATCAGGAACTTTGGAAGCTTGGCATTCCTTCTAAGACTCGCCATAACGAAGTTGCTCCGGCACAGTTTGAACTTGCTCCGGTGTTCGAAGAACAGAACTTGGCAGTTGACCATAACATGCTTACGATGGATGTTTTGCAGTCTGTTGCAAGTCGTCATGGACTTGCTTGCCTTTTGCACGAAAAGCCGTTCGCTGGCGTGAACGGTTCCGGTAAGCATAACAACTGGTCCGTTACCGGTCCAGATGGCAAGAACTGGCTTTCTCCGGGTAAGAATCCGCAGGAAAATACAAAGTTCCTCTTCTTGCTTACAGCAATCATCAAGGCTATTGATGAAAACGCTCGCCTTGTTCGCGCTGCAGTTGCAACTCCGGGTAACGACCACCGCCTTGGCGCAAACGAAGCTCCTCCGGCAATCATTTCTATTTACCTTGGCGACCAGTTGACTGACGTTGTGAACCAGCTCAAGTTTGGCGTTGCAAAGACTTCAAAGTCCGAAAGCAAGATGGGCGTTGGCGTTGATTCCTTGCCGCAGATTGCTCGCGATGCAACAGACCGTAACCGTACAAGTCCATTTGCATTTACGGGCAACAAGTTTGAACTTCGCGCCGTTGGTTCTACCGCTGGTTGCGCAACTGCAAACACTGTTTTGAACTTGATTGTTGCTGCTGCTCTCGACGACATGCTTACCGCAATTGATGAAGCTGTAAAGAATGGTGAAAAGAAGGAAGACGCAATCCAGAAACTCATTACCAAGGTTATCAACGAACATGACCGTATCTTGTTCGATGGCAATGGTTACAGTGAAGAATGGGTCAAGGAAGCGGAACGCCGTGGACTCCCGAACCTGAAGAATACCCCGGAAGCACTCGAAGCTTACAAGGACCCGCAGTTTATCGCCTTGTTCGAAAAGTACAAGGTCCTTACTGCAGAAGAACTTAAGAGCCGCTACGAAATTTCTATTGAAAACTACAAGACTGTCATTCAGCTTGAAGCAGAATGCTGCGTTAACATGGCTAAGACAATGATTGCTCCTGTAGTTATTCAGTACGCCGCCGATCTTGTTGATTCTGCCGATGCAATTCAGTCTAAGGCTGTGGACCGCTTGTCTAAAAAGACGAACGATCTTGTAGATGCACTTCTCGTTGCAATCGAAAAACTTGACAAGGCTATCGATAGCGATGATTCTGCAAAGAAGATTGCTTGCATGCTTGAAGTTCGCAAGAACGCCGATGAGCTTGAACGCATTGTTCCAGAAGAACAGTGGCCGCTCCCAGGCTACGGTCAAATGTTCAAGATGTAATCTTGTAATGATTGTTAAAAAAGGCTCGGCGTAAAAACCGGGCCTTTTTTGCTATTAAAGTAGACCGTTTTTGAAAAAAGTACGGATAAAAAGGGTTGCAGGAGGTTGTTTTATCTGCCACTTTTAAATGTGTGTTGTGAAAATTATCCTGAAAATGCGCTGGGTGGCGGATAAATTGAAAATATAGTCCTGTTTTATCTGTCAAAAAATAAAATAATTCCGTAATAGCTGAATTGTTTGCAATAATGATGAAATAATTTGTCATAAATGGCGGGTAAAAAATGCTTTTTCATGCATTTTATCGGCCACGCGTGATGCTTTCGCATAAAAGAAAAAATTTTTAGTATATTGAAGAGCGACATATGCTTTATCCGAATCCTTATGGAACATCTGATGTTGGCTTGACTGTGGTTGGCCCCGAAAACCTTCCTGTTGCAACTGCAATGGTTGAGGACTTGCAACAGTTAAGGCATGCTGCGAAGCGCGCTGGTTTCGAGCTCAAGCTCGAATCCGCCTACCGCTCG
>DCGZ01000133.1:14134-25161 GCA_002314675.1 Fibrobacter sp. UBA1765
TTCGATTTGGAATCGAAAGGCGCGCGGCGAACTGCTTCTTCGCGATGCATCGGGCGAACCATACAAGACCATGCCCGATACTGAAGAATCCATGATGCGTGCCATCTTGTTATGGTCCGCGCTCCCGGGTGGGAGCAGACATCATTTCGGTTCCGAAATCGATGTCTCCGATGCTGCCCACACGCCTAATGGCTATGAAGTCGACTTGACCCCGGCAGAATGCGATGGCATGTTCAAGGAATTTCATGACTGGATTACCGAGGAATCGGAACATGATCGCCTATTTGGTTTTAAGCGTGTTTTCATTCCGGGGAGAGGCAAGGTTCAGCCAGAAAAGTGGCACTTGTCGCATATTCCGACAGCCCGTGAAATTCAAAAAAACTTTTCGGAGCAACATATCCGAAAGCTTTTTGAAGAATCTGATATAGCATGCAAATCCGCCATTCTTGACTGTCTACCTCAATTGCTAGAAGATTATGTTTACCCCTATTTTATCTAGGCATTAAGGATTACAATGAACCTCCATTCTCTTATTGATTTTGTACTTGATTATTACCTTTTGGAGCGCCTAGGCATTATCCTTGCGCTTTTGATTTTAAGCCAAATTATCATGGCGTTGTTTAGACGGTTTCTGCGGCGTGCCGAAAAGCGTGGACTTGATTCTGCTGCGCTTCCATTGTTAACATCGCTTGTAAAGTATTCGCTTTATGTTTTGGTGTTGTTACTTGCATTGAATGTTCTTGGCGTAAATACTGCCGGGCTTATCGCAATGATTGGCGCGGCTAGCCTTGCCATTGGCCTTGCGCTTAAGGATACGCTTTCAAATATTGCTTCGGGTCTGTTGCTTTTGTGCTTAAGGCCGTTTAGGGCAAGTGACTATATTGAATGCGGAAACATCAAGGGCACGATTGTCGGGATAAGCCTGTTTAACACGACTTTGAAAACCTTGGATGGGCTTTATGTGTCTGCGCCAAATAGCGGACTTTGGGGTGCGCCTATTGTCAACTTTAGCAGAAATCCAATGCGACGTCTAGAAGTTGGCTTTGGCATTTCGTATTCGGCTTCCGTAGAAAAGGCGACTGCGATTTTGAAGGAAGTCGTTGAAAACGAACCTCGTTTCTTGAAAGATCCGGAACCGCAATATTTTGTTGCAAGCCTTGATGACAGTTCGGTCGGTGTAACTTTTAGGGCCTGGGTCAATACAAAGGACTATGCAGACTTGAGCAGGGAATGCAAGGCTGTCGTTAAGCAAAAGTTTGATGAAGCTGGAATTGAAATCCCGTTCCCGCAGTGCGTCGTGCACTTGAACAAGTAAAAGAATGGCTCGCGTTGCGAGCCTTCAATTTTTAAAAATGGTAAGCGAACTTGAGCAGTAGTTCTATCGCGGTTTGCTTGTAGGAGTCGTCTAGGTCGCTAAAGCCGTTTTCATCTGTACCGACGGAATTAAAGAACATTGTTCTAAAACGGGAGTGCATTTCCATGGTCACGTGTCGAGTTAGATAATAAAATGTACCGACGTTCAATGAAAAACCGTTGCCCATAAGTACCGCGTCTGATTTTGTAACCTTGTCGCCCTGTACAAGTATTGCATTGTCCTCTGTGCTTAGGTATGTGAAGGCATAGCTTGCACCTGCAAAAACCTGGAACGGTTCTGGCCAAAAGAAATTATAGCGGTAGCTTAATGCAAGCCTAAAGACATCTGTACTTGTTTCGTCTACAAAGGCCGTACCTTTTGCAAAGTTTGTAGTAGGCTCGCTGTAAGATAAATCTACAGAAACTGTATGCTGGTTCAGGTTTACACCAAGCTCTAGCTCTGGCATAAAGTAGATTCCCAAATACGGTGCGTATGTGGTTTCTGTAGACTTGTCGCTTTTTTCAACATTGCTTTTTTCACCTTCCAGGTCACCTTGCGTAATGGCTGCCCCCGCACCTAGCGAAACATAGTAGGAACGAAGCCAGCCATCGGCGCTTGCCAGGCTACAAAGAACAAGAATCGTGAAAAAAACAAATCTCATTATAGAACGTTACCTTGCTGCGTAGTCGAACATGGCGTCTATGCAGCGCTTTGCCTTAACGCGAATGTCTTCATCCAGCTGGATGCTCTGTGCCTTTTCTGGGTGGCGGAGAGTTTCAAGAATGTTTTCAAGGGAGTTGCTCTTCATGTACTTGCACATGCTGCAGCTTCCGATGAAGCTCTTGTTCGGGAACTCGTACTGCATGCGTGCATTGAGGCCGCATTCGGTAAGGAGCAGGAACGGAGTCTTTTCCGGCTGTTCCTTGATATAGCTAACCATTTGGCCCGTGCTACCGACATAGTCGCTGAGGAGCGCTACGCCCGGGTGGCATTCCGGGTGGCTTACAACCTTGAGTCCTGGGTTCTGGCTACGGAAGAAGTTGATCATATCCGGGTCGTACTGCTCGTGGACATAGCAGCAACCACTATGCAATACGATTTCCTTCTTGATGCCTCGCTTATCCATTTCCTTCTGGAGGTTCTGGCCCATCAAGCGGTCTGGGACAAAGACGATCTTGTCGTTTTCAAGGCTAGAAACAATCTTCATTACATTGGAGCTTGTAACGCAAACGTCGCATTCTGCCTTGACATCTGCCGTGGTGTTGATGTAGCAAGCGAATGTGTGGTTCGGGTACTTTTCGCGGAGTGCGCGAACTTCGTCACCGGTAATGGAGTCTGCGAGGCTGCAGCCTGTGAGCGGGCCCGGAATCAAAACGTTCTTTGTCGGGTTCAAGATCTTGGCAGTTTCACCCATAAAGCGAACTGCAGCAAAAACGATTGTGTCTGCCTGAACCTTTGTTGCGTCCTGGCTAAGCTTGAAACTGTCACCATCAAAATCGGCAACTGTCAAAATGATTTCTGGAGCCACGTAGCTGTGGGCAAGAATCACGGCGTTGCGTTCGCGCTTGAGCTCGTTGATCTCGTTTACGATCGGAAGCATCTGTTCAACACGTTCCATGGAGTAGTTGCAAAGAACTGCACCAGGCTGGATAGAATGAAGTTTCTTGTAAAGTTCGTCTGCTGTCATAGTAGGGGGAAAAATAGTAAAATAGGGGCTAGGGGTTAGGTATAAGATCTAGGATTTAGGGTTTAGGATCTAGGGGATTGTGGTTAGACGAGAGAACGGCACTACGTGCCTACAGACGAGAGACGAGAGGAGCATGCAAATTTTCAATGTTGTCGGCTGTAGGCAGACGTCTGATACTTCAATTAACAATTAGCAACTTCGTTGCTTTGATAACCGGCTCGGAAATGTCCAAGCAAGCTTGGCCGCTTCTCTCGCCTTAGGTATCAATTAATAATGAAATGTCATTGCGAGGGCCTTTAGGCCCGTGGCAATCCACATATTTCTGGGTTGCTTCGTCACGACATTCCTCGCAAAGACATGACCATCACAAGGTTGGTGAGCTTGTCGAACCACTGGCTCTTGCATCTTAACCTGTCATCACGATTCCATTCTTCGCTGTACTAGGTTGCCGCGCTTCGCTCGCAACGACAAAAAAAGTATAACTTCTGCCGACAGCCGACAGCCGACTGACTACAACATTTCCTCTAGGCGCGCAAGCGCCGACCTCATACCCCAAGCACCGGAGGTGCGTACCTCATTACGTTTCCTGGGTTGCTTCACTACGTTCGCAAAGACATGGAAAAGTATAATTTCAGTCTCCTGTCTTCTGTACTCTGTTTTCTGTCCTCTTACTTTACACATTTTGTAAAACCTTCAAACCTTGTCACATTTTTGTTAAACTGGGGACTTTTTCTTTTTCTGTAAAAACGATAATTATTACAATTTATTGTAGGTTTGCTTTTAAATTGTTATCGTGTTATTGGTTTACATGCTTTTAGCGAGTCAAAACGCCAAAAAATGTAAATGCAATGACCTGAATTTTCTAACTTGCATCGCCGAGGTTTTTTTATGCTTGAAAAAAATGACATTTTAAAACTTGCCAAGCTTTCTCGCTTGAGCATCGACGAAGCAGACATTCCTGCCATGGCAAAGCACCTTGATGGTATGCTTGGCCACATGGAAGCACTCCGTGCACTTGACCTTTCTAACGTGGAACCTATGACTGGCGTTGAAGACGGAGCCATGGTTCTTCGCGAAGACGTTCCTGTGCAGGGCTTCACGCTTGAAGAAGCTTTCAAGAATGCTCCAGAAATGGAATCCGACCACTTTGTAATCCCAAAGGTTATTGGCGGTTAAGGAATGCGCCCTGTTCATTGCGTAGTGCCTGCCCGAATGGGTTCCTCAAGGTTCCCGGGCAAGCCTCTCGTAAAGCTTTGTGGCCGCGAGATGGTTTTACGCACTTTGGATAGGGCGAAACTTGCAGGCTGTTTTGACAGGATCGTATGTGCAACCGACGATGACTGCATATACGACCTTGTTCGTGAATCAGGCTTTGATGCCGTAATGACTGGCGTTTGTGCAACAGGTTCTGACCGTGTTGCAGAGGCTGCCGAAAAACTTGGTTTAGACCTTGTGGTGAACTTACAAGGTGACGAGCCTACGGCGGAGCTTGATCTTTTGCGATTGGTGGCTAGTGAGTTGCGGGCACACCCGGATTGCTGGGTGACTGCATCTTCGCCTCTTAGACCAGAAGATATTCACGTAAATACGGTCGTAAAGGTAAAAACAGAAAAAGGTCTTGCCCTTGATTTTACCCGTGATGTTTCAGATTCAGAATATGAATTGAATTCAAAAAACTGGGCTGAACACCGTGGTATATACGCTTACTCGAAAGAGGCACGTGACGAGTTCAGTGCGCTTCCGCGTAACGTCAGAGAAATTCAGGAATCGCTTGAGCAAATGAGAGTGCTCGGGCGTCGTGGTATACGCGTTGTGGAGACGTTAAATCACTCGGCCTCGGTAGATGTTCCTGCCGATGTGCCGGTACTTGAAAAACTGATCGAACAAGAAGAGGTGAGTACTTATGAATCAACAGGACCCGCTTTGCACGTATAACGGCAAAACAAAGTTCATTATTGTAACTGGCGGTGTTATTTCTGGCCTTGGCAAGGGTGTTGCCGCAGCTTCTATTGGCGCATTGCTTTCTGGGCGCTTAAAAGTTGTTCCTGTCAAGTGCGATGGCTACCTGAATACTGACCCGGGTACAATGAACCCGACCGAACACGGCGAAGTCTTTGTCTTGGATGACGGTGGCGAATGCGACATGGACTTTGGCCACTACGAAAGATTCTTGAATGTGACTGCAAAGAAGGACTGGAGCCTTACCATGGGTCGCATCTTCAAGATGATTCTTGACAAGGAACGTCGTGGCGACTATCTTGGCCACACTGTTCAGTTTATTCCACACGTAACAGATCTTATCAAGGAACAGTTTTACCGTATTGCAAATCAGGAAAAGGCAGATGTGCTTTTGATTGAAATTGGCGGTACTGTTGGTGACCTTGAAAACCAGTTCTACATTGAAGCGGCTCGTCAGCTTAGCCATGACGTTGGCCGTACAAATGCAATGTTTGTTCACCTTACATACGTTCCGATTCCAAGCGGCGTGAACGAACAGAAGTCCAAGCCTACGCAGATGTCTGTACACGATTTGAACAGGCTTGGTATTTATCCGGAAATCGTTATTGGCCGTTGCGAAGAATACATTAAGCCGCACCTCAAGGAAAAGATTGGCTTGTTCTGCAACTTGCCTGCAGACCATGTGATTTCTGGCGTTGACGTTAAGCATGTTTATGAATGCCCGCTCGTATATGACCAGGAAGGCGTTCCAGAAATCCTAGCAAAGCGCTTGAACATTTATGCTCCGCCAAAGCTTGAACAGTGGAGCAAGCTCGTAGAATCCTTGAAGCGTAACCAGGTTACACCGCGTAAGACCCTGACTGTCGCCATTTGCGGTAAGTACATGGCTCTTGAAGATTCCTACGCATCTGTTGTAGAAGCGATTCGCCATTCTTCAGCTCATTTGGATTTGCGTGCAGAAATCCGCTGGGTCGATACAGAAAAGGTCGAAAACGGTTCTGTATCTGTTGAAGCGGCTCTCAAGGGCGTAGATGCTGTAATCGTGCCGGGCGGCTTTGGCAGCCGTGGTATCGAAGGCAAGATCCAGGTTATTGAATACGTTCGTGAAAAGAAGATTCCGTTCCTTGGAATTTGCTACGGCATGCAGCTTGCCGTTGTTGAATATGCTCGCCACGTTCGTAACATTGCAGGCGCAGGCACGATTGAAATGGAATCTGAAACGAACCATGTAGAGGTCCCTGTGATTGCATATTTGCCTGGTCAGGAACATATCAAGGACATGGGCGCAACAATGCGTCTTGGTGGCCACGATGTTCTTTTGAAGAAAGGCTCCAAGGCAGAAAGCGTTTATGGCGGCGCAAGCCAGATTCGCGAACGCTTCCGCCATCGCTACGAAGTTAACCCTGCTTATGTCAAGGATATCGAACAGGGTAGCCTTGTGTTCTCTGGCAAGGCCAGCGGCGAAGACATTATGCAGATTATGGAACTTACGGACCACCCGTATTTTATGGCTTGCCAGTTCCACCCGGAACTTAAGTCCTCTTTGTTACATCCGGCCCCACTCTTCTTAGGATTGTTGAAGGCCGCCGATGAACAAGAATGAGAAAAATGCAGTCGTATTGATGTTATTCCTGTTTGCGGTCGGTTTTGCCGCCCGCTATGTACCGTGGAGCCTCCCCGAAATAGGGGAGACTCCCGTTCTTTTACCAAATTCCGAAATTACGGGGGTGGCTAGGGTCGCTCAAAATTTGGACTTTCATGAAAGTGCGCCTGCTGTTTTGCCTCTTGAAACTCCAGTGGAAAATACGGACACTTTGTTGCGTACAAATGAAGATTTTGGGGACGGCAGGGATAATCCAGGAAAGAAGGTCAAGAAAAAATCCAAGCCAAAAGTCAATCTTCCGTTGCATATTAATACAGCCCCCGTAGAGCATCTTTGTGCAATTCCAGGGGTCGGTCCTAAGCTTGCCGAGAAGATTATTGAGTTCAGGAAGGCCCACGGACCCATAAAAAACGAGTCAGAATTAAAAAAAGTGCCCGGAATCGGGGATAAAAAATCAAAAAAGCTGTTGCCTAGCATAATTTTTGATTAGTTTTAGTGCGTATAACCTTAAGTTATTAATTATATGAGTGATAAGAAGTTACATCTTGGATTAGGCGCTGGCGACCTTTCTTTGAAAGTTGTTCTTTATGATGCCGAAGAAAAGGCTGTCGTAAGGGCTGCTTCATTGGATTTGCCGGCTCCGGCATTGAATGACATTGCAACGACAGAAACTGTTCTGCAGGGCTGGCTTTCTGAAGCTGGTATAGAAGACCTGGCTTCTGTTTCGTTGACTACATCTTCATTTAGGTCGATTGTCAAGCAGGTCGTAGTTCCTAATGAAGTTCCTGATATTCGCGAATACCTTACATGGTACTTGTCTACGCTCGTGAACGATCCTGTTCGCCGTTATTTCTTGGACTTCCAGGTCTTGTCCGAAGACAAGGATATCGGGACAACGGTCCTTTTTGTCGCTCTTCGCAATGAATGGGTTGATGCGGCTCGTAAGGGCTTTAGAAACAGGAAGCTTGCTCCGCAGCTTATGAACGTTGACGTGGTTTCTGTAATGAACCTTGTCGAAGCAGGTCTTGAAAAACCGACCGAACTGCGTTGCGTGGTCAAGGCTGACATTGCCGGCGTTTCCATTATGTGGTTCCAAAAGGACAACCTCAGGTGCTTGCGCGGCGTGTCAACGATTGAACTTGTTGGTCGTGACCAGATGGACGCCTACCAGATTTTGTCTTACGGCATTGCAGAAGAAATTTCCAAGGTGAAGGATTCCTTGAAGATTGATACTCCTAAGGTTCTCCTGTGCGGCGACGTTTCTACAGATACGCTCTTTGTTGATGTTTTGAAGGCTCGCTTGCCAGAAACTGAAATCAGCTTGATGGATTCTTTTGCAAATATTAAGCTCCCTGAAAACGAGGCTGAAGCCGCCTTGATGCCTTTGTGCGTGAGCGCACTTGGGGTGGCGGTACAGGCTGCTAGCACGGAGGTTTCTGTATGATTAGAGTGAATTTGATTGCAGTTGCAAACGACCGTAATGTATCTTCGGCTGCCATTGTAAGGCCTCAGTTCTCTTCTTCTGCGACACCAGCAAAGAAAAAGAAAACTTTCATGACGGCTCTTGCCGCTGCGGCTTTTGTTGTAGTCGCATGCTCCTGCTATGTAGTTGTGTTTGGCGTCCCGAGCTTCCTTTCTGGCGCTATTCCAGAAGCTGCCTTGGATGCTGCCGGCATTTCGCATGAAGGTTCTGCCAAGGCTGGTTCGCTTGCAGCAAAGCGCGCTGCCATTGCAGAAGCCAAGGCCAAGGCCGCTCGTACACTGCCGGTCATCGTTGATGAAGTTCAGCCGGCTATGTTTGCTGACAAGAATGCAAAACGTACTGTTTACAAGGATTACTATCCTCTTGAAAAGATGCAGTACCAGAAGATTGTCCTTGGACAATTAATGTCATTCTTGCAGACTGCAACTCCAGAAAATACAGGTTTTACCGAAGTCGTGTATGAAGCTCCGAACTATTACTTTATCCATGGTACGACTGACGCTCCTGTTTCGCAGAGGGCCTTTATCGAACGCCTGCGTGCTGTAAGCCTTGATTTCAAGTCTCCTAAGGTTTCTAAGGAAGATGACAATATTACTGAAATTACAGCATTCGGTACGCTCCGTGCAGATGTTCAGTTTAAGCCAGAAGTCAAGCAGTTTATTGGTGCCGACAGCGTGAATGCCGAAATTGCAAAGTTGAAAAAGCTGGATGGCCTAGACAAGATTTCGTTTAACGGTTTTGAAAAGCCCGTTAAGGTTGAAAACTTTGGCGTATATAAGCGTTATACGTTCAATGTACGTGTCCTTTCGAACTTTGTACAG
This sequence comes from Fibrobacter sp. UBA1765, assembly GCA_002314675.1. GTDB lineage: Bacteria > Fibrobacterota > Fibrobacteria > Fibrobacterales > Fibrobacteraceae > UBA1765. Next base: position 23,042 of record DCGZ01000133.1, read on the forward strand.
CTTAATGCATTCATTGCCGCATGGAAGGCTTCCGATGTTCGCATGGGCATTAGCCGCGCTACTTTTGCTCGCAGTGGCAAGGATGTGTCCGCATCGTTTACTGTTGATATGTTCGTAACACCGTAATATGGGCATTCGAGTAACAGGTGGTATTTTTCGTGGGCGAATCATTGATTCGCCTCTAAGCAATGCAACGCGCCCCACGGGCTCTATGGCCCGCGAGGCGCTTTTTAACATTTTGCAAGGCGTTGATGACTTTGCGATGCTAGACTTGTTTGCTGGCAGCGGTATCATGGGGATTGAGGCTGTTAGCCGGGGCGCTACTTCTGTTGTAGCTGTTGAAATGAACAAGGCGCAGGCGGCAAAGATCAAGAAGTCCTACCAAATGCTTGGAATAGTAGACAAGCTCACGCTTCTTGAAAAAGATGCTATGAGCTTGCTTAACAGCGATGCGTACCTGCAAAAGTTCAATCTGATTTATGCCGATCCTCCGTTCAAGAATATGGCTTACCCGGATTTGCGTCCGTTCCTAAAGTTCCTTGCACCAGGTGGTATTGCCGTGTTTGAATGCCCTAGTAGAAACTTGCCTGAATGGACTAGCGAAGGCAAGGTCCGCAAATACGGAGAATCTTCGCTTGCCATGTTTTTTAATGAAGGGTGAGGAATTTCGAAATTGAAAAATTTCTTGCTTCTTGCATCTGGTTCTTGTTTCTAAAAAAATGAAATCTAACATCATTATGAAAGCAGTATTTGCAGGTTCGTTTGATCCGTTTACCGTGGGCCACCTCAATCTGGTGGAACGCGCAGCCCCGTTGTTCGAGGAGCTTATTGTTCTTGTTGCTCGTAATACGCAAAAGAAATATGCCTTTGCTGAAGAACAGCGTGTGGAATGGATTAGCAAGTCGACCGCTCATTTGAAAAATGTCCGTGTCGAGATTTACGAAGGCTTGACTGTTGACTTTATGAAATCTGTAGGTGCAAAGTACCTTGTACGCGGCATTCGCAATGCTTCCGATTTCGATGTGGAGCAGAGCTTGTCTATCAACAATAAAAATTTGTACAATAGTGCAGAAACCTTGCTGCTTATGAGTGCGCCGGAACATTTGGCAATTTCTAGTAGCGTGGTTCGAGAACTTTTGAAATTCTCTGCGCCAATTTCGGGCTATGTGCCGGAATGCATTCGCGAGAGCGTTGAACGAGAATGGGGTAGGTAATGTTTGGAATGAAACCTTTTAGATATTTGCCGAAGTGTATTCGTGTTTTGTTGATTGCGAACGCCGTGGTGTTTTTGGCTGGTATACTTGGTGGACAAATGTTAGAAGCCAAAATCCGTTTTTATGGCGCATTGATTCCTGCATTTATGATAGAGCCTTGGCGCTATGTAACATACGCTTTTGTGCATGGCGGCTTTTGGCATTTTTTGTTCAACATGATGATGCTGTGGATGTTTGGCGATGAAGTCTGCGATTACCTTGGCGAAAAGAAATTTGTAGGACTTTACTTTTTTTCTGCGATTTTTGCCGGTGTCTTTAGCATTCCGTTCTACATCTTTGGCCTCCTTAGCCCATATTCCTTGATTATCGGTGCTTCGGGCGCTTTGATGGGTTTGTTTGTTGCTTATTACAAGTTGTTCCCGGAACGTAGACTTTTGATGTTTTTTGTTGTACCAATGAAAATAAAGCATGCTATCTGGGTCTTGATTGCTCTTGATATTTTAATGTCACGAACAAACGACTCTATCGCTCACTTTACGCATCTTGGTGGCGTGATTGCTGGTTTTATCTTTATGGCTTTGTTTACAGGCCGGGGCATTTTTGCAAATGGAATCGGTGGTGCAAAGGTTCGTGTAAAAAAGCCAAAGTTTAAAGTATATACGAATGAAAATGTGGAAGAGGTGGAAGTCTTGGAAGGCGAGGTTTCTGACATTGACGATTCGAAACGTCTTGATGAAATCTTGAAGAAGGTTCACGAACAAGGTGTGCAATCTTTGACATCTTCAGAGCGACAGTTTCTGCTTAAGAAAAGTGAAGAAATGAATAGGAGGAAATAGGATCTAGGGGCTAGTGGTTAGACGAGAGGAGCATGCAAATTTTCAATGTTGTCGGCAGTAGGCTGACGTC
>DCGZ01000008.1:0-4888 GCA_002314675.1 Fibrobacter sp. UBA1765
AGCATCGACCTCAAAGCGAAGCGACCTCATACCTCTCAGTCGACAGTCGTCAGCCTACTGCCAGCAATTTAAGATGCAAGAGCCAGACACAAGAGGCAAGAAATTGTAACCACAATCTTCTCTCGTCTCTCGTCTGTAGGCACGTAGTGCCGTTCTCTCGTCTATTCTACCCCCCTAGATCCTATCCCCTAAATCCTAGATCCTACACACTGGAAATCAACATCTCTCTCGTCTACCAGCGAAGCGGTCTTTCGCCTAAATCCCCTTGCACTTTTCCCACACGAACTTGTTGTGGTTCCCCTGAAGTTTTGCAATGCGTTCGTCACGCAGGCATTCTTCCTTTGTTACAGGGTACATTTTGTCCCATGCGGTAAACAATTGCCTGTCCTGCTTCGAAAGCTTGATGCCGTAGGTTTCTTCCATGTAAAAGCTAACGCGAGCTACGATGCCGCGTGCTTCCGGGCGTGGCTGTGCCTTTTTCATTTTAAAGTCTACTACGGTTTCGCAAGTGCCGTACATCAGTTCAGGCTTGTTGGACCATTGTGAATACATGAAGTTGTTGCGGTCTGCGTTCACCTCGCCAATGGCCGGGTACAGGTTGTGCATGTCGCCTTCCTGGTACTTGAACTCGTCATCGCTTGCGCTGCAATTTTTGCGACCGCCGTTACGCCAGCATTCCCTAAAATGCCCCATGTTGTGCGCCGTTACAATGTGCTCCCATTCAATGCGGTGTGCGCGTTCCAGGCTTTTGCGCTTCGGATTTTCACGAGGCTCGTAGCCGCAGGTAGAAAAATCAATGTCGTGCTTGTTCTTGTAGGCGCAGCCGCAGTACAGATCGCGTTGCAAAACGTCCGTGTAGACCTTGGGTAAAATCTTGCCAACTTCCTTATAAGTGTACTTGTGCGTTGGCTTGTCGGAGTTTTCTGCAAATGTACATGCAACTGCAAAAAGGCAAAGAAACGGAATAAGATATTTCATAGATTAAAATACTTCGACCTTGTTACGGCCTGTCGTTTTGGCGGTGTACATTGCCTTGTCTGCGTTATCGATTGAAGTTTGGTAATTGCCACCCTGGTAAAGAGAAACACCTGCTGAAACGGTTATTTTGCAGACGCCAGTTTCTGAAGATTCAACATTCTTTCGAATCAATTCTGCAAAGGCCTTTGTTGATTCTATGGAGCGATTTTGTAAAAGTACAACGAATTCCTCTCCGCCCCAGCGAATCAGGTAATCGCCTTCCTTTAGGCATTTTTTTACAAGTCTAGAAAAGAATTGCAGAATCTTGTCGCCGCCGGCATGGCCATATTCATCGTTGACCTTCTTGAAAAAATCAATGTCGAACATGATTATGCCAACATCCCCTTGCAGGGTATTATTAAAGTGCTTGTCTTTTGTTGTAAGCTTTGCGATGATGTTTCTGTTGAATGCGTTTGTAAGTGGATCGCGAATGGAATAAAATTCCAATTTTTTTGCTGTCAGATAGTGGTCTACATAAAGCTTTTCCATAAAGAAATGCGCTGCAGAAATACCTACTGTACATGGCAGGTTCAAAGACATTAAAATGTCAAAGTTCGGGTAGTGGTTTATAGGGTTTGTTACACAGATTAAAACAATGAATAAAATGTTTGCAACGGTAGCGTATAAAAATGGCGAGGCGAAACCTGCCGACATAAAAAGAATCTGCATCACTATGGAGCCTTCGGCAAAATGATCCTTGATTGGCAAATAGTACACGGACCACATGGTGTTTCCGAGAACAAGCAACAACATGAAATAAGATAATGGCACCATTATCTTGTAATTGCGAACTTTCTTGGATATAAAGATATAGGCGATCATTGGAACTAGGCCAATGCAGCGCGGTATAATGATGCGCTTGTCAAAAAAATCGCCGTCTATGCCATGTTCGCGGGCATATTGGGCAAAAAGTTGAATGTCAGAAACCAGGTACGATACTATTCCGAAGCACGATACTATAATCAACCAAAACAGAAATTTTTGGTAGTAGTCGTATTTGGATTGATAAAAATCATCTTTCGTTATGTTGGCATTAAAAAACATCGGCTTGTATTTATAAAATTTTAGAGTAAAGGTTTCTTTTTTTGTGCTTTTGCTATTCCAACTTGGATGTCAATCATCGGGGTCTGGCCAGTATCTGAATCTACCTGTTACATTTATTGTAGAATCGCCTGAACAGTTTCCGCCGGAACTGCACTTGAAAAAGTACAGGTTCAAAAATCCAGTCCAGGTGGAATCATCGCGCTGGTCAAGCGTTATTACGCTGGAATCTGTAACGGCTGGCATTCGTGCACCCCATTCATGGATAAACCAGGTGTGGCCTGCGTCAATGGAATTTTTGCCAAGTTTTGGGTCTGCTACAAGGAATGCAATGCGATCGCCTACGGAACTGGAATCTTCGTCGGTTTCCAGGCTTATGTAGTGGTTGTAGTAGCTTGGGGTTCGAACATCGTCTGCATGCAGGCCGATTGTGCGCGAGGAACCGTCGTTGACCTGGTACTTAACATATCCTCCGCCCTTTTCTTCCCAGCTATTGTTTATGTCGGAGCAGGCCGAAAGTAACAACGCTAGTGTAAAAATTGTCAGAAGAAATTTCATATGTTAAAATTTAGGCAATCATGTTTTGCTGCTTCAAGAATTCTAGGGCAGGAGCCGGTGCGAGCGGCTTGCTAAAATAATAGCCCTGAATGTGCCTGCAACCTTCGGTACGCAAGAATTCTAGTTGCTCCTTGGTTTCAACGCCTTCTGCAATCAAGTCCAGGTTCAAAGACTTTGCAATGCCAATGATCATTTTGACAAAAGCAGCGTCTTCTTCTTTTTCGGTAAGAGTATCAACAAAAGACTTGTCAATCTTGAGTGTGTGTACCGGGAATTTCTTGAGGTAAGAAAGCGAAGAAAATCCTGTACCAAAGTCATCAATTGAAATTTCAAGCCCCATGCTTGTAAGCTTTCGCATGAGTTCCACGGTCTTGTCGGAATCGTTCATTGCCGTGTATTCCGTGATTTCAATTTTCAAGTTGCGTGGATTTAAGCCTGTTTCGTTGAGGATGTTGCACAGGTTGTCTATAAGGTTTTCTTGCGAGAATTGCTTTGCCGAGAAGTTTACTGCAATGCGCAAGTCCTTATAGCCCTCGTCAACCCATTCCTTTGCCTGGTAACATGCCTTACGCAAAATAAGTTCTCCAAGTGGAACTATAAGGCCGGATTCTTCTGCAATCGGAATGAATTCAGAAGGTGGAACCATGCCACGTTCCATATTGTTCCAGCGAACAAGAGCTTCAAAGGAAACAACCTTGTTGTTGTTGAAGACATCTACCACAGGCTGGTATACAAGGGAGAAGTCTTTTGCAAGAATCGCCTTGCGAAGCTCGAATTCCATTTGGTAAAGGTGCATTGCCTTTTCGCGAATGCCGCTTGTAAAGAACTGGATTCCGCCACGGCTTTCTCCGTTTTTCAAGTTGCGGAGCAGCACCATCGCATTGGACATCATGTCGTCTGCAGAATCGATATCGCTACTTGTAATAACGGCAATGGACGCTCCTATTAAAAGTTCCTTGTCGTCATGCTTTAATGGAGACTTGATCCTGGAATGAATCTTTTGCACGAGTCCGACAATGTCGCTGTTTTCTTTGCCCTGAATATCATGGATTATGATACCGAAAAGGTCTGCTCCGAGTCGAGCTATGCAGTCGTTCTTGTTGCAGATTGTGGTGATTCTATCTGCTACAATCTTTAAGACGCTGTTGCCAAACGCTTCGGAATACATGTCGTTGATGTTGCCGAAGTGCTCAAGGTCAATGAGAATCATTGCGAATACGCTGCCCGAGTGGGTTTGGGTGTATTCAATTTCGTTCTTTAAATGATCCTGGAAGTATCTTCTGTTTTTGAGTCCTGTCAATTCATCTTGATTTGAACGGTCTTTTCTTGCAAGCTGCTTTTGCTTGCTTACGATTGTCCCTGCAATTTTTATTGGACGTCCATCCTTGTTTCTTTGGCTTGTACCGGAGATTGTTATAATGTCTTCGGAATTGACTGGTCGCAGGTCTACGGAAAATTCTTGGTTTGATGCCAAAGAAATGTTCAGAACATTCTTGAAATTGTTCCAATCGCTTTCAAAGAACAGGTCCTTGATGCACTCAAAACTGTCATTAAGTCTTTCTTGCGGTATGCCTAGGATGTTTGAAATTTTTGGGGACCACTGCATTTTCCCGGTTGGCAGGTCGTATGTCCAGAACCCGTTGGTGTTCGAGCTCATGACAAGGTTTACGAAGGCCTGCGTTTCGGCTAGTTTTTCGCGTGTGCCGTCTTCGATGATTGCATTTGGTTCCGGGGCTTCGATAGTTACGTCGCGGCGCATGCGCTTAAAGGATACTGATTTTCCGAAACTGTAAAAAAGAGCCGTGCAAAAAAGAAATGTGATGGCTGCGCTGTAAGGAATTAGCCATGCAGGGTGCACATCTGCCGAAACAAGGTCTTTTGCAAATAACGAAAAAAGCACTCCTACAATCAGCAGGAGCATTCTAAGTACAATATGCTCGTCAAAAAGCTTCATAAAATATGAAAATGGCGAAGAAATACCCAATCTTTGCCAAAATCCCACTATAACATATATAATGTATAAAAGGTGCGTATAATTTTTTTTTGATGGATTATTCCAAGTTGGAACGAGCAGCCCGCTTCGAGGTGTGAGGTACGCACCTTCGGTGCTTTGGGGAGTGAGGTCGGCGCAAAGCGCCTAGAGGAAATGCTGTAGTCAGTCGGCTGTAGTCTGTCATCAGAAATGGTTCTTTACCGTGTCTTTGCGAGCGAAGCGCGGCCATCCAGGAAAGGTATGAGGTACGCACCTTCGGTGCTTTGAGGCGTGAGGTCG
>DCGZ01000008.1:4951-5103 GCA_002314675.1 Fibrobacter sp. UBA1765
GGTGCTTGAGGAGTGAGGTCGGCGCCATGCGCCTAGAGGAAATGCTGTAGTCAGTCGGCTGTAGACTGTCGTCAGAAATGGTTCTTTACCATGTCGTTGCGAGCGAAGCGCGGCCATCCAGGAAAGGTATGAGGTACGCACCTTCGGTGCTT
>DCGZ01000081.1:0-15697 GCA_002314675.1 Fibrobacter sp. UBA1765
GTCGGCGGTACTATTGCGACAAGCTTGAGTGGCTCTAAAGTTGCAGAAGATAAAACTGTAACATTTACGGCAAAGCCTATTGACGGCTGGACATTTGAAGGCTGGATTGGTGCTAGTGCGGCACAGCTTGCTGATGGAGGTGTTTCTGAAACTGTTACATTGCAGCCTCTTGATGCAGATGTTGAGATCGGCGCTGTGTTTACGGCAAAAGGCGTTACCACCTTCCAGGCAGAAAGTGGCGTTATCGAAAACGGTATTAATGAAAGCACCAATGTAGGTTTTGCTGGCTCTGGCTATGTGAATTTTGGCGCTGGGAATTCGTATGTGAAGGTCCCTGTGTATGTAGATGCTCCTGGCATTTACACGATGAATATGCAGTTTGCAAATGGTAGCGCAACAGATCGAGACCTTGAAATTACTGCGATGGGCGAGCCTGAAATTCTTTCTTTTGAAAAGACTTCTGCATGGACAACCTATATAACCAAGGAAACGAAGGTCGAGTTGCCGGCTGGAGCTAGCTTTATTCGATTTGCTGTTGTTGGTAATAACGATGGCCCGAATCTAGATCAGATTGAGCTGACTCCGTTTGATGTAAAGCCTGTCCAAAATCCAGAAGATTCTACTACAGCTTTAGCTTTTGAAAAACATTTTGAAAATGTTGGACTTGCTACGGTTCGGGTGTATAATTTACAGGGTAAGCTTGTACATGTTGCAAAGACAGCAAATACGGTGATGCTTGAAGGTGTTTTGCCCGCGGGTGTGTATTTGATGCGAGTCTCTGCTCCTGGTTACAATAAGCAAAGAATGGTACAGGTAAAATAACAAAAAGTCCCCAAAAGGGGACTTTTTGTTATCGCTTGAATTTTTTTGCGAGTTCCTGGCCTGTTAAGCGGAGGAGCGTTGGCCTGCCAAAAGGCGAAATCGTTGGCTCCTCTGTTTGAAATAGCTGTGTTAGAATCTGCGCCATTTCTTCGGACTTTAAGGTATCGCCCGATTGAATTGCATTTGATTTTGCCCAAGCCTTTGCGAAAGTTTCTGTGACTGGATCTTTGCCGATTTCTGTTTCGTCATCGATTGTTTCCAGAATTTCGCGAACAGACTTTACGGCACGTTTAAATGGAAGCTTTGCAGGAATTGCTCGCAGCTGATACGAATCACCGCCGAAATGTTCCAATGAAAATCCTAGGCGTTCAAGGCTTGGCAAAGCCCTGTTTAAAATCATGCTTTCGGCCTTGGTAAATTCAATGAGCTCCGGGAATAAAAGTTCCTGGGATTCCATTTGAATTTTTGCATCAAGATTGCGCATTGCCTGCTCGTACAAAATGCGTGTGTGGGCCGCATTTTGATCAATGAGCAAAAGCCCTTCGGAATCTTCGCAAGCAATGTATGTTTTTGCAATTTGCAAAAACTGCGGTGGAACAAAAACAGGTTCTTCCTTTTTTTCTTTTGGCATGCTAACGACAACGCCAGTTTCTGGCGTGTCGAACAAGTCGCGTGATAAAGGTTGTTCTACTTTGCGTGTGTTTGCTTGTGCTGTAACCGGTGCGCTTGAAAAAGTGTATGCAGGCTTGTTTTCGCTTGGCCCTGTTGTTGCGTTTTGTGCTGGAGCGTTGAAGCTTTCTAAAGGAACGAAACTGTTTAGAGCTATGAAGTCTTGGATGTCGTCTTTAGGCTGTTTGAAGTCTAGATCCTTCGACTCCATTTCGTTTTGCCCAGGATGACGTGGAAATGTGCCGTTATCGTTCTGTGCGGAATGGCTCGTGAAAATGTCATTGCCGCTCTGTTCAGGATGGAACGAAGAAACGTTATTGCCGGCAGTCTTTTGTATTTCTGTAAAGCTTATAAACGGTCTTTCCGCTTCGGCCTGCTCTTCGTTTTGAAGCGTTACTTTGACGGCGTGGCGCACGGCAAGGAATACCTTGTTTTCGTCAGCGAAACGAACTTCACGTTTGGCCGGGTGAACGTTTACGTCAAAATCATCTTCTGGCAACTCTAGGAACAGTACGCAAACCGGGTGCCCCTTTCCGTACGGGTCGTAACTTTGCGTTACCGCCTTGTTTACCATAGCATTCCAAATCGGACGGTTCTGCAAATACAGATACTGGTTGCTGCGGGTTTTGAATGTTTCGTCTGGAGGCGAAATCAAGCCTGTTACATGAATGCCGTTTTCTTCGTAATCGACGGGAAGCATTTTGCGTGCAATGCCTGAGCCGAGGGCTTCTGCGACTCGGCCTCGCAAGTCTTCTGCTGTGCCGAGGAACACATCCTTTTCGCCAACGTAATATTCAAAGCGAATGTCTGGGTGGGCCATGGCAAGGCGCATCACCGTGTCTAGAATCTTGCTGCCTTCAAAAGCAGTGCTTTTTAAAAAGTTGCGGCGCACAGGAGTGTTGAAGAACAAGTCTTCTACGAGGAAGGTGGTTCCCTGCGGTGCACTCACCGTGCGGATTTCTTCGGGCTTGTTGCCGATGATTTTTAATTCGTGACCTTCGGCACTTTCGTGAGTGCGGGTCGTGATAGTCATCTTTGAAATCGCGGCGATAGAAGCGATTGCTTCGCCTCTAAAACCATTTGTCTTTAAACGGAACAGGTCGTCGGCACTTTTCAGTTTTGATGTTGTGTGGCGCAAGTAACAAACGGACAAGTCTGCGGGTTCCATGCCGTCGCCATCGTCTGTAATTTTGATGAGTGCTTTGCCACCATCTTCAATTTGCACGCGAATGCGCTTTGCGTGCGCGTCGATGGCATTTTCAAGCATTTCCTTTACAGCAGAGGCCGGGTTCTCGATAACTTCGCCAGCGGCAATTTTGTTGATGATGTCGTCGGAAAGACCTTGGATTTTACCAAGAAACTTTGTGTCTTTAAAGTTTGTGTCGTTTGTAGGCGCTTGCATGCCACAAAAGGTAGTTAAAAATATCTTGTGTTGTTTACTGTATCGGTGAAATGGAGCGACGTCCATTTTGTAAACTTTGTAAAAACTTGACTTTTTTGAAATTCTCGGTTCCTAAATCTTTGAAAAAAGCGTTTCTATATAGCAGAGCGTGAAGTTTACGCTCAAGAACAAAAAAGGAGAAACCGTGAACCGAAAACAATTTGGAGAAATGCTAGCCCAAATGCAGGCTGCAATCAAGGCGAATAAGGACCCCCAAGAAGTCCTTGACCTTTACTATAAAAAATACAAGTACGCATACGTCTATAACGATGCTATTGCAAAAAGTATTTTTGGCTCGGAAGTACGAGAAAAACTTACCATTGATTTGCTTAATGCGATTCTTAAGCTCGAAGGTGACAATCGTATTAAGAAACTGCAATTTTCGCGTACTGAGCGCGGTGCTGAGCTTGGCGTAAAACATGTTAACTCAGATATTGTCGCCGATTGGGACGGCGATAGGATCGTCCTTGAATTCCAGCATGAGGGCGATTCGAACTTTAAGGATAGGCTTGTCTATTACATGGCTCGAGACACGATCCCGATGCTTCGCACGGGGGAAAAGTACCACTTGAAAAGTCTTTACACGATTAGTGTTCAGTTGTTTAACGAGCCTATTTATGGTAAAGACAAGAATTACCTGCATTCGATTCTTTTGAAAGATGAAAATGGTCAGGTGTATTACGAAAAACAGGTGCTCAAACTCGTTGAGGTGATGAAGTTTTTGAGGTACGATAATTCTGAAGATAGTTGCCGCCTTGCTCAGTGGTTGCGCGCCATTGACTCAATCAACAATGAAGAAGAACGTTCCTTTGACGATCCTGTATTTGCTGCCTTGCAGAAAAGCGCGGAATTATGTAATTTTGATGCGTTATACTTTTGCACGGAGGCTAAGATGGCATTGGACTACGAATACGAAATGGCGATCCAGTTGAAACGCGAAGTTGCCGAGCAGGTCGCCGAAGAGCTCCCCAAGAGGGTTGCTGAACAGGTAGAAAAGCAGGTCGCCGAGCAGGTTGAAAAACAAGTTGCCGAACGGGTTGAAAAGCAGGTTGCCGAACGGGTTGAAAAACAAGTCGCCGAAGAACGCAAAAGGCTGCGGGCTCAACAAAATCGTGAGCTTGTCGAAAGAAATCTTCGGGCAGGCTGTTCCGTTGAAATGATTGCGAATTTTATGGACATGCCTGTTTCTGAGGTCCTTGAAATTCAAAAGGAATTGGCTATTTAGTAAAAAAATGTTTGATAAAAGGTCTATGCCGGTATGGTATAGGCCTTTTTTCTTGCTGTTAAAAAGTTGAATTACGCAACTTTTTTATGTTTTTTTATTTCTTGCAACTCACTTTTTACTAAAAATTTTAATAATTTTAACGCTGTTTCTTGTTTTTGTTGTTATATTTACTGATGTTTTTTTTGAAATATGTTATTTGTTATAAAATGTGTACTCGGTTTTTATAAAAAGGATATGTTATGAAAAGAGTTTTTATTTTGTTGAACATGTTGGTTACAAGTTTTTGTTTTGTTGCCTGTGGTAAAGAGAATGTTACTGATGGAGTTGGTTCTGAAAACATTGCTACGGAACAAATTGGTGGAGATGTTTCTGCAGAACAAATGAGCGGAGAAATCTCTGCAGAACAAATGATGATTGATTCTATAGCTGCTGTAGAAAGATTTGTTTCTTTGGGTGGCTTTTATTTTGCAGATGAACGGGATGGAATTCTGTATAAGGCTATAAATATTGGAACCCAAACATGGATGGCTGAAAATTTGAATTATGATATGGTAGGCTATAGCTGGTGCTATGACAATAATATTGAAAATTGCAACAAATATGGTCGCCTGTATACTAGGGATGCTGCAATGATTACGTGCCCAGCTGGATGGCATCTGCCTAGTAAGGAAGAATGGAATGCTTTGTTTGCATTTGTGGGAGGGGAAGAAGTATCTCTGAAATCAACTCTATGGGGTGGGGTTGATTCTTTTGGTTTTTCAGTGTTGCCTGGAGGAGCCTTAAGGTATGATGGAAATTTTGTTGGTGATTTGGCTGTATTTTGGTCTAGCACCATGTATGTAGATCTTTCCAATTCTGGAAACCACAACTATAGTGCGTCTTTTTCCGGCGACTTAGGTAGCAGTTCTCATTTAAATATGGCTATAGGTATGTTTAGTTACAATACTGGAGGTAATTCGGTTCGTTGTATTCTTGGCCCTAGTGAGAGTGTTCTTGCATCTTCATCAAGCTCCCAGTCAAGGCCGAAGAGTTCCTCCTCTGTTTTTGTAAGGTCTTCTTCTTCGAAAACCGCGAATAATCTTGCCGGTACCTTCACGGATGCTCGTGATGGTAAAGTTTATAAGACGGTTACTATAGGTTCTCAAACATGGATGGCTGAAAATTTGAAATATAAACTTCAGTATTACGAAGAGGGCAACAGTTTCTGCTATGAGGGTAAATCGTCAAATTGTAGCAAGTATGGCTATTTGTATGATGGAACTGCTGCAACAATAAGCGCTTGTCCGAGTGGGTGGCATCTGCCGTATTACGGTGAATGGTCTGCTTTAATTACTGCGGCTGGAGGTAATGGTGCTGCTTTAAAACTAAAATCAAAAACTGGTTGGAATGGAGGCACCAATGGGATTGACTCTTTTGGGTTCTCAGTTTTGCCTGCAGGTTATCGTGATATTGAAGGTCTTGATGTCATTTTTGATAAAGAGGCGGAAGAGACGTATTTTTGGTCAGCTGAAAATGAGTCTGAATTTTCAGGTCGTGTATGGAATTTCTCTATGCATAGTGCTGACGTAGATACGTACTATAATTTTAAGGGGCCTTATGTTGCATACTCTATTCGTTGCGTTAAAGACTGAGAAAATCTGTCAAAAATCGCAAAATAAGAGATGAAATGCTATATGAAAAAAAATTACTAGACTTCATAGGAGTTTTTTGAGAAAAAGAAAGATTTAAAACTTGCCAAAAGAAGATTGAAAATGGATCTTGTCAACAAGAAACATTAAATGATCTTTAATGAATTGATCAACTTGGCAAATAAACTTATTTGCTCTAACAAAATTGTCTGAATTCAATTTAGACGAAACAAGATAGGATGAAATTTTTATGAAAAAATACACCTTATTTATCTCGTTTTTCGCATTATTTCTTTTGAACTCCTGTAGTGATAGCGTAAATGCTGAAGTTGCCAATCCTATAGATCAAAACGGTTCTGGAATAAACGAAGGCAATACTTCTTCTGCACCCCGCGAATGCAAAGAAGAGGAAAGACCCCAGGATACAGAATTATATACTTATTCATGCGTTTTGGGCTACTGGCTTGCAGTTTCAACGGGAAACGTCCCTGAACAAAAGGATGATTTGGGTTATTCGAATCCCATTGAGAATTTTGCAGATGAATGTTCAGTCGGTGATACATCAACTATTGATGGAATACTTCACACTTGCTGGCCCTACCAGCTACACGACGGTGCTTATTGGATGCCAACCCCTACCACTTTTAACGAGTCACTAACTTATGGAACTTTGCGAGACTCTCGTGACAACCGGATGTATCGCACAATCAAAATAGGTTCTTATACATGGATGGCTGAAAATCTTAAATATGCAGCAAGCGAAAGTTATTGCTATGCAGCGACCATGCTGTCTCCTGAATCCTTATGCGAAAACTATGGAAGATTGTATACATATTCTGCTGCCAAGGAAGTATGCCCTGAAGGTTGGCATTTGTCCACTATGGAAGAATGGGAAGATCTGATTGCGGCTACTGGAAGTGATGACCCTTCTCAAATTGCTCTGATTTTATCAAGCTCTGCTAAATGGTATGATTGGAATGGGGTTCCGGAATATCGCCTCAACACCTTGGGCTTTTCTGTTGTGCCAGCCGGCTTTAGGGATAAAGATGGTTACTACTATGACATAAATTCACAAACTTTATTTTGGACTTCTTCCGGTGAGAATGTAGGAATTACATCTAATTTCTTTAGAGCGCGAAATAATGCGGCGTCAGGCTTCTCTGTCCGATGCGTACAGGGTGATGCCCCGGATGAATTCATTCCTCCTGATATTGCTAGATGCCTTGAACCGAATACGGGATGTAGCTGCGATATGGAGGGAAAGGTGCTTCAGACAAGTGCCTACAACTATTGCCACTGCAAAAAAGAACTTAATAATGTTTTGCGATGGAGTTGCGCTTTTCAAGGCATAGGTATTCATTAGTTCTTAACTTATACCAAGTTAAAATTTTTCAGGATTTGTTACTTGGTCTTACAATAAAAAGGAAAAGGTCGGAAATAAAAAATTACTTGGAACTGGTGACAGAGAAAACAACAAGATAAAGGAAGAATTGTAATATGAACAACAAGAAAATTTACTTAACAATGTTTGTTTTGTCCATTGGGTTTGCTGCTTGTGGAAATGGTACAAATACAACGGCAGTGGGCGAACAATCTGATTCATCAGAAAATCATTCGGTAAATTATGAAACTGGAACTCTTGTCGATTCCCGTGATGGAAGAGTGTATAAAACTGTAAAAATAGGAGGACGATGGTGGATGGCTGAAAATTTGAATTTTAAAACTGAATATTCGTTATGCTATAACAATACTCCATCTAACTGCGAAAAGTATGGTCGTCTCTATTATTGGGATGAAGCCAAAAATTGTCCTAGCGGTTGGTATTTGCCGAGTAAAGAAGATTTTGTTTCGTTATATGAGCTTGTTGATAGAAGGGTCAATTACATTATTGCTACAAAGAATCAAAATGGGGAACCATTGGAGTATGGCGAAGATCATTACGAATTCTATTTAAGTGACCCTAGTGGGATTCGAGGTAGTTTTAACACGTATGGATTTTCCGCACTCCCTGCAGGCTATGCGTCTACTACTGGATTTGAGGGATTGGGGTCTAAGGCTCATTTTTGGTCTTCTACGACAACGAGGAGTGGTAAAGTAGAACATATCTATTACGAAGCTGAAGGGTACACATTTGCGGTTGCTTTTATTGTTGATTGGGAATCAGTGGGAATTGTGGATGCCGTGAGACAATATGCGTTGTCTGTTAGGTGTGTGCGTTCTGAGCAAGCTAGTTGGTAAATATATTGAAATTAACAAAATTCAAGTTTCTTTTATGCAAGAAATTTGAATAAGAGTGAACAACTTATGCCATGGAATAAAGAAATAGGCAAAAAAAGCCTTGATGAACAAGTGAACCAGATTTTTTGCGAGTTAGTAAATGGGTTCACTAAACAAACGTTGGTGTTTGATATTGGAGGATGTGCTGATAAAGGCTTGTACACGTTTGTTTCTAAAGCTGCGTATGAAAAAATATCAGTTGATGAAAAACTGAGGAAATGCTTGACGGATGAAGGTATAAAATATTGTAGCCAATTAACAAAACAATTGACTATAGAACATTGCGTTCCAACGGATTATGTTTATCAAGAATTGAAAAAAGAAAAAACAATAACAAAAAGAAAAGTTAAGAAAGTCTTAGAAACTTTGAAGATAGCAGTAATCACAAAAGAAGAAAATAAAAGGTTGAATGCAATGTTTAAGTCCATTATGCCTAATGGCTGGAAATGGGACGATAATATTTTAGCTCGATATGAAAACCTTGAGCAGAAAATTGAAATAATCAATCTTGAATTTAAATAAGAGGAGATTATATATGCAGAAAGCAATATTTTTGTTCTTACTGCTGTTTGTTGCGGTTGAATCGGCGTTTGCCGCGGCATGGACAGGAGCTAACAATGAACCTAATGATATGAAAAACATAGATGGCAAAGCCTTTTATGTTATTACGAATGCTAATGAACTTGCGTGGTTTGCTAATCAGGTTAATGGAGGCAGAACTTCAATAAATGCAGTGCTTGCAAATGACATTGTATTTGGTTCCAGTACAACGGTAACGAGTACTGTCAATTGGACTCCCATTGGGAAAGATTCAACGGCAATCTTTAATGGAACTTTTGATGGTGCGGGTCATACGATTTATGGTTTGTATTCAAAACAAACGGCTGCTGGACAATATGAACCTGCTTTTTCAGGAATTTTTGGCATTACAGGAAAAAATGCTGTTGTAAAAAATCTTAATACGAGGATGAATTTTGTGGCTGGCCGTAAGGTTCCTGTTTATGTTGGTGGAATTGTTGCTTTCAATTGGGGTAAAATCGAGAATTGTTCAAATAATAGCGCAATGTTGGACACGGTAGTGGCTAGTAGCTATGCTCCAAGGTTTGCTTATATCGGAGGCATTGCGGGTTGGAATGCTGGTGAAATTTCTAATAGCTATAATGAATCGTCAATAAAAACATATGAATTGGGTGTTTCTTCCGCTTTGATTTATGCCGGAGGTATCGCTGGATGGAATGCTGGAAAGTTGGTTGAATGTGACAATAAAGCTTTAATTTTTCAGGACAAACTCCCTGAAAATTCAGGGACTTTTTTTGCCGCAGGAATTGCTGCTAACAATGCTGGCACAATTGTGTCTTGTTATAACAGTGGTGCTGTCGATGTACGCAATAATAAGAAATCTTCGTATGCGGGTGGTATTGCTGGCTATAATACAGGAACTTTGTCAAAAAATTATAATGTTGCCAAAATTTCTATCCCCTATGCTGTTACGAGTAATTATGTAGGGGGAATTGTTGGAAAGAACGAATCTAATGTTGAAAATTGTTATAATAACGGAAATGTAGAAAATGGAGGGGCTGGCGGAACCGGGTCAATAGTTGGTCAATCTACAGGGAATATAAAGTCCTGCTATAGTTCTGTGACACTCCAGTATTGGATTAATAATACTGAATTTTCTTGTACATCTACAGACATGCAAAAAGATCAATTTGCGTGGATTCTTAATACCGCAAATGGAACTGCGACAAACAGTAAAATATGGAGTCGCACAACAGGTTATCCAATTTTTGCTACCTCGACGAATAAGCCTATTGTCAGGGTGGTGTTTAACGATAACGGAGCTACCTCTAATAGGTATGGTACAAGTAAAGGTACGGTTTCTTTCCAGTCAAATTCCACTCCTGCAACAGGTTATATTTTTGATGGCTGGTACAATGGAACAACAAAGGTTTCTGCTTCGACTGTGTTCACCGCAGATGCAACAGTATCTGCCAAATATCTGAATACAGCTACTCTTTCCTACACGATTAAGTTCTATGACGATGATCAAAAGACTTTGTTGAGTACTCAATCTGTTGGGTATGGAAAAACTCCTGTATATTCAGGCGCAACACCGACAAAGGCCGCTACGGCTCAATATTCATACACATTTAGTAAATGGGATCGAACTCTTGCAGCTGCATATCAAGACACTAGTTACTACGCTGTATATACTTCAACGGTTAACTCTTACAGCATTGTCTTTAAAGATTACGACAGCACGAAACTTCAAAGCTCTGCAGTAAACTATGGGGTGACACCAACATGTTCTAAAACGCCAACTCGGGCATCTACAGCGGAATGGAAATACACCTTCAAGGGATGGACTCCGACTGTTACATCTGTAACAAAGGCTGCAACATACACCGCAGTTTATGATTCCTCAAAAGTCCAGTATGCCATTACATTCAATAATTATGATGGTACAAAATTAAGCACGGTTAATGTTAATTATGGTGCCATTCCTTCGTATAGCGGTATTCCTACTCGCACAGGTTCCGCTGAATGGGCTTACTCCTTTAAGGAATGGACTCCGTCTTTAGAAGCTGTAACAAAGGCAGCAACCTATACTGCTGTCTATGATTCCGTTACGGCAGAATATGATGTAACCTTTAAGGATTATGACGGTAAAATTCTTCAGACAACAAAACTTGAATATGGAACAATGCCAGCGGCTCCGACCGCACCTTCTCGCACTGCAACAGCAGAGTGGTCCTTTACTTTTGCAGGCTGGGATAAGGAACTTGCTACAGTTTCTGATTCCGAAGAATACAAGGCAATTTATGATTCTACAAAGAATTCCTATGAAGTGACTTTTGTTGATTTTGATAATTCGGAAATTCAAAAGACCGTTTTGGAATATGGCGAAACACCAACTTGTACAAAAATTCCAACCAGGGAATCTTCTGCGGAATGGAACTATGAATTTAAGGGATGGAATCCTGCGATTGCTAGCGTAACAGGTAAAACCACATACAAGGCTGTGTATGATTCCTCGAAGGTAAAATATGTTGTGTCGCTCATGAGCGAAGGCTCTGCTGTGCAAACAGAAAATGTCGCTTATGGCGAAACCTTTACGGTTCCTAGAGGTGTTGCAAAGGATGGATATACTTTTGTTGGCTGGTATGTTGGTGAAGACTTGCTTGGCAATGTGGGTGACGTAATTATTGTTGCTCAAAATATTGTTGCCGAAGCAAAGTATTCAATCAATAGCTATGTGGTAAAGTTCCTTGATTTTGACGGAACAATCCTTAAAAAGGATTCCTATGAATACGGAAACATTCCTGTTTATGGCAGTGCAGTTTCTCGCGAAGCAACTGCGGAATGGAACTACGAATTTATTGGTTGGACTCCCGCAATTGGCAAAGTGATTAAGGCTACCAATTATACTGCTATGTATGATTCCACGAAGGTGAAATACGAAGTTGTATTTATGAATGGAAATGCAGAAATTGATGCTCAGGAAGTTGAATATGGTTCTGCAGCGGAGAAACCTGCCGACCCGAAAAAAGCTGGATTTACTTTCGTTGGCTGGAATAAGGATTTCTCAAACGTGACTGAAAATCTTGTTGTTGAAGCTTTGTTTGAAGAAAATATTGTTTCTAGTTCTAGTGAAAATCATGGAAATTCTTCATCAAGTTTGTTGCCAACGTCTTCTTCTAGTATGACGAATGCGATTTTTGTTGCCGCACAGGCTCCGAAAATTCGCCTATCGGTTGTTGGTCGCAGCATCCAAATTGCTGGTATTCACTTTGGGACAGCCTATGCGATTCTCGACATACAGGGGCGTATCCTCGTTTCTGGTCGTGCTGCTTCTTCGAATTTTGCCGTGAAAATGCCCTGTGCCGGTAGTTACCTAGTTCGTGTCGGTTCTCTGATTCAGCGAGTAAATCTCAAGTAAATTGTAGCGAACTTCTAGGGCTTTTCTCTATGAAAAATACAAGGCTTTGAAATAGCGTTGAGATTTGTAGAAAAATAAGACGTTCCGAAGGAATGTCTTATTTTTTTATTCTATATAAATTTTTATGGCTGTTGAAAAATTATGGCTGTAGCATCTATTTTCTGGTCTTTTACGGTGAAAAATACATAACAGTTTCTACCATTGAGAATGCGAGAAGATTATTTTGTAGCTTCAAGGATTAACATTAAACCTCAGTAATCTCATAGCAAATCAACAAACTACTATTCAGAATCCATCACGCACCGAACCGTCACGGAGGTCGTGTTGTACATATTGCTTTTTCCGATGTCATCGGTATTGTTAACGACTCGATTCCAGGCACCAAGAACTACACCGTCGCGCTCTATCATTGAAGAGGTGTAGAAGTAGGCGAGAACGCCCTCTGCTCCAATTCCAAAAACTCCAGCGGGGAGTGCGGAGAAGCAGAATTCATCCTGATCATCGACGATATTTTCGTTTACATCGATGTTTCTGTCCCAGCCGCCGCGGGAACGGAGTGCCTTGCTTGCAATGGCTTCACCGCCAACAGCTTCAAAGAGCTTTGCCCATTCGGTAGTGTCAGGCAAGTGCCAGCCTGCGGGGCATTCAATTTGAGCGTAGTTGTAGTAGGCACCATATTTTTTGCAGTACATTTCGTTGTCGTTGTAGCAGTTATAACCGTTACCCTTGTACTGCAAGTTTTCTGCAAGCCAAGTCTGGTCGCCGATGGTTGTCGTTCTGTATGTGTAGCCGTCGCGTTCATCGGTGAATGTTCCGTAATTGCAAGTCTCATTGAAATAGTACGGTTCCCAGTTTTCGCCATCGCAAAGGAATCTGGTTGTTCTGTAGCCGCTACGCATGTTTTGGTTCTGCTGAATTTTGCCCTTGTTTTGCGCGTCGCACTTGCCAAGCCCAAATTCATTTGTCCAGAACATTTGAATGTATTTTTCAAAGTTCGGTGCTTTGCCGCTGTTGATTTTTTCGACATTCTTTCGAATCTTTGCGAGGTCTGTGAAGAATGCGACATTGTCTGCAATTTGAACTCTCAAAGTAGAGTCATTGAAGAGCCCGTCGATTTCAATGTCTTGCGAGAACTGCGATATTACCTGTGAATATTTTGCATCGCTGTTGTTGTCAAGAACGAGTACAGAAATTGCGAGGAGCATGGCGTCCTTATCGCTATCGCCAAAGATGTTCATGTCTTCAAAGGCAAAGTCAGAACTTGTGTTGAAGAATGTTGCTAGAATTTCCTTGCGCGCCTGCTGTTTAGCGTCGCTCAAGCTTGCGTGCTTGTTTTGCACAAGGTACATGACTCTGTCGTATTCCAACTGTGTCAAGAAGTTGATGTTTATGCTTTCCTTTTCTGTGACATCGGCGATTGCTCGCATCGTGATTTGACCAGATGATTCATTGCCCGTGATTTCGTTTATAAAGTATCCGGTTGCTTCGAGAATTGCAAAGCGTGACTGGAACTTGACATTTGAAATTTTGAACAGTCCCTTGTTCTCGGTTTTTCCGTGGAACACCTTTCCTGTTTGCATGAGTTCTTCATCGTCTAGTTCAAATATATAGACAGAAGAGCCATCAAGGAACGGGCCTTTTTGCACATAGCCGGTAAAGGTCTGCACTCCAGTTTCAGAAGAGTCTTTATTTATGATTGAGTCACGATAAATTATGGAATCCTTCGTGATGATCGAGTCCTTTGTTACTATGGAGTCTCGAATGACTATAGAATCACGGATGATAACAGAATCCTTGATAACTACGGAATCTTTGCCGTCAATATCGGAATCTAGAATGCCGTTGCCAGTTTCTGTGCCGCCACCACTGCTAGAACATGCGATGAACGAAAGTGTTAGTAAAATCAGAAAAGCTAAAAAAGTCTTGTAAAGCGTTTTCATTTCTTTTTCCTGTTGTTTAGTTTGTGGGATACAGGGAATAAGTTTGTTTGCATGCAGTAAATTCTCTCGGTTGTTTCACTGCTCATGGCTAAAGCCAAGATGTGCTTTCGAAACGCGCTTATTTCTTGCGTGATTTGTTCGTAAACTTCTTTGGAAACGCCCATGACGATTTCAGATACGTTTCGTTCTTCCATGGGAACATTGTCTATTGCGTCAAGCGCAAATTCTGCCATGGTTCTGTGGTAGTTTCTCAAGTAAATGGAGGCTAGGTCCTTGTCGCCGGTCGTCAACACCTTGTCTGTCTGGCGGTATGTGCCGTCAGGCAGTTTTTCTAGCATACCGGCTTTTTCAAGATAGCGTAATGAAGCTCCGGCTTCGGCAGCCGTAATTTCTGGGTAGAGCTGCCTTGCAATATTTGAAGTCTTGAAGTTTGCGGTTGCAAGCGGAGCTAATTCCCTAATGACAACGTTTTGCCAGTTTGCTAGATACGAAATTTTATCTTCGGAGAGTAATGTGGCCTTGTATTTTTCTGCTATTTCAGAAATGTCTTCGAAGGCCTTGATTTTTTCAGAAGCAACTTTTGCTTGGTTAAAGTGTACGAGCCCTTTGAAAAAATCTTTTTCATAGCCGGCAAGGTTCATGGAATGTGCGGTTTTTTCGATGGCTTCTTCGCTCAAGTTAGCCTTATTCTGGCATACAAGCTTTAAAAATGATGGCGAAGAAAACCCGGCAATTTCTGCAAATGTTTGCCAGGTTAATTTTTTTAGACTTTTATTTTCGTTGTAAAAGTCTTGAATGTAGGAACGATAGTTCCTATATGTGATGATGGATTCCATAAAATAAAATATAGATTTATTTTATGGGGCTTGAGTAATTTTAGATTGCGATTAAGCCTTGTAACCGCTCCATTCCTTGACTAGGGAGGGTGCAAAATTCTTGATGCTTTCTGAAAATTTCGGTGGAGTCTTGTTTTCTTCCGGGATTATGCAGGGGGCTTCTTGAGCTGTTTTTTCGGAGCCCTTTACTGGCGTGTATTCGCGGGCTGCAGGCACAACGTAGAACTTGTCTTCTTCTGGGCACCAGGCGGTCAGTTTTTTGCCATAGACACAACCGGAATCAAGCCCGATATAGCCTGGACCTTGCACAAAGCCGTTTGCAGCCCAATGACCGAAAACAATTTTTTTTGGCCAGGCAACTTGTTCGTACCAGGGTCTATCATTCCAAAGTCGCACAGAAAGAATCACTTTTGGGTCCATTTCTTCGAGCCTTGTTTTGCCCGGTTCAAGCCCTGCATGCACGAGCAATGCATGTTCCGTGTCGCGCCAGAGTGGCCATTTTTCAACGACGCTTTTGATGTATTCCCAGTCTTCCAAAGGGAGTCTGTCAAAACGGGCGCGCTGCTTGTCGGTCCAGGTTTCTCGAGGGGTTGTCATCATGCGGAGCAGGTGTTCTTCGTGGTTCCCACGCACGGTCAAAATGCCAAGCTCTTCTACAAGGCGAATGCAGCGCATCATGTCGGGGCCCTTGTTGATGCAGTCGCCTGTTTGGTACAATGTGTCTGTGCCGCGCACAAAACCAAAAGCGTCAATGATGCGTTCAAATTCGTCGGCACAGCCGTGAATATCGCCAATGTAGAGAGTTCTTTTCATATAGATGTAAAATAGAAAATAGAGAACAGAGGACAGAAAACAGAGTGCAGAATTCAGGTATGAGGTACGCACCTTCGGTGCTTGAGGCGTGAGGTCGGCGCAAAGC
>DCGZ01000081.1:15825-16946 GCA_002314675.1 Fibrobacter sp. UBA1765
TCGTGATGACAAAATCAGATGCAAGGGCCAGACGCAAGATGCAAGAAATTGTAATCACAATTTTCTCTCGTCTCTCGTCTGTAGGCGCGTAGTGCCGTTCTCTCGTCTAATCACTAGCCACTAGATCCTAACTTACTTCAAGTCACAAAGCTTGCGAAGTCCCTTTATTTCGGCGTCAGTTAGTTCGCGGTATTCGCCACTTGGCAAGTCGCCAAGATCAATGTCTGCGTATGCGATGCGCTGCAGGTCTTCTATTTCGTAACCTACGGCCTGCATCATGCGGCGAATTTCACGGTTCTTTCCTTCGCTTAGTACGAGCTCTACGCAGTCGTCGTTAAAGAATACAGCTTCTGCAAAGCCGATTTCGCCTTCACCAAGGTCGATGCCATCGGTCAAGCGTTGTGCGGCGTGTTCACTCAAGTAACGGTCTGTCCAAACGAGATAATGACGGTATACTTTGTACTGAGGGAGCGTTAGACGGTGCAAAAGCTCGCCATCGTCGGTAAAGAGCAAAAGACCTCGGCTCTGCAAGTCGAGTCGTCCAATGTACTTTAAGCCATGATAGCCTGGCGGCAAAAAGTCATAAACGGTTTCTCGACCCTGCGGATCACGATTTGTACAAACGCAGCCGGCCGGTTTGTGGAATGCAAGAACAGTTTTCTTTTTTGGTGGTATGATTACCTTGCCGTTTACGGCGACCTTGTCGCTATCTTCTACTTGTCGGCCAAGGTCTTCGACCACTTCGCCATTGACTGTTACCTTGCCTTCGCGAACGAGTTCGTCGGCACCGCGACGAGATGCGACACCGCAAAGAGAAATGAATTTGTTTAAACGCATGATAAGAAACCTGAAACTAGAAACCAGAAATAAGAATTGCTGGCTTCAATGTATTACTATGTCAAAGGAAAATCGTAAAATAGGAAAAGTGTCTGCTTTGCCAAATCTCACGACTTTGCATTCGACGATTAATATATGAATAAATATAGAAAATAAAAATGGCTCTTCATCAACATGTGTGGGTGGCTTCGCCACCCTTTTTTGTTGACTTTCGCCTAAATTAAACAAAAAAATGGGCTATTTTCTAAAAGTTAATCGCCAAAAAAAACAGAAGAAAAAGCCCA
>DCGZ01000147.1 GCA_002314675.1 Fibrobacter sp. UBA1765
TCTTAAATTTTTAAACCGCTATACTCCAGAATTGGTTGCTTTATCCCGGCAGGCTTTGGGCGAAGTTCTGGATGTGCTGAAGCCGGATTTGGTGATTGGCTGGGGCTACAGTAAATTGGAGTGGACGTGGCTTCCTGAAGACCGTAAGCAGATTTGGGAGCTTCCGAAGCGGGCGCATTTGTTTACCCTGGATGGCTATCACCAATGCCCTATTTGGTGTATGAAACACCCGTCAAGTTGTTTCCCGATTAGTGATCATCGTGAAATCTTCGAAAAGATTAAGGAATATTTGGGCTGGTAAGCCCCCCGTCCCATAAAAAGACTGAAACAGAAGACTAATTTCCAAAAGTCAAACCAAAATTCTACTGAAAACTTATGCCTGATTTGGAAAAAGTTTTCAATAAAAAATGCCGTTCTTAAAAATTCGTGTGTCTCTACTTTTCAGTTTCTCGGCATTTGGGATTGTCTTTAAATATCGTAAACCATTCACTCTCTGGCTGGCGGTTGTCTGGCATGTGAATATAAATTCGTGAACCCCAGGCTCCGATATAGTTGTTTAAGCACAATTCTTGCTTTCCATTCCAAAAGGCTTTAAAGGAAACGATATTCCCTTTCTTTATCGTATATTCAATATTCAAGGTTTGGTAAGGAACTCCTTTATTGTACCACACGATTTCGGTTGCCGGGTCGAATTCGTCTATAAGAACTTCGTAAGAGGGTATTGGATTCTTAAAGTCGATTAATGCATATCTATAATCAAAATTATATCTATAATCAAAATTATATTCGTAAGGAACGACGCTTTTGACAGGAGTATTTTTGTAAGCGACGATCTGGAAATCCTTTGGGGACACTCCTTCAGGAAAATCACCGACAACAGCAAAAAATGGCTCAATCTCAATTTCTGGGGGTAGCCTATCTACATAGGACGATGAATCTGAGCTGAAGATCCCTCCACAAGAAGCAAGAAGAAATAGTGCTAATAAGAGTATGGCTTTCATTTTACTTCAACCACCCATTCATCTCGTGATTTCAGAAAAGTTACATGCGTTGTTTTGTCAATAATGTTCTTTACAACGAACTCTTTTTTTTCTGCATCGCAATATGCTTGTATTCCCCGATGGGCTACTCCCTCTCTGTACCAAATTACATAATAGTTGTAACCGCGATATCCTTCCCAAAGTTCATCGGGATCGCATGTCATTCGCCCGTATCGTGTAAATTGGATTTGCCTTACATTTTTATAAATCGTTGCGCTATGCCATTTCGCATCCTTGTCGCTTAGAGGACAATCCCCAGGGCAGTCCCTTTGCGCATAAACAACGACGGATTCTTTTTCTATGGTTGCATTTTTCGGCAGGGATTCGTTAATGCGGATTAGGTGTGATGGAGGATGACAACCCATCAGGCTAAAACAGAGGAATGAAACTAAAAATGGTACCGCGAATTTTTTCATGGTTGCGGGAGTGTCTTTCGATTTGCCAGGTACTGGTCCACATCTTCGACGCAATAGGTGAGGCTTGTTGTGTGAAGCGCCTCGTAATGGCGGATCAGGTATTCGACCACATTGTATTTTTTGAAAAGTTCAATGACGGCAGCCCCTGTCATTTTATGTACGAACTTGTATTCCTCTAGGCAACATACTGCAAATTCTGTTTCGATGCTCATGCTTCCTCCGGATATACAATTTTCCCGGTTTCGAATTCTTGATGCCATAGCTCAGCCAAGGCCAATGGGCTCAAATGCCATAGCTTTGTGGGTTCACGTTCCAAATCGCTATACAGCTTCGATTCGTACAAAGCCATCAGAGCGTCATACTCGCTTAAACCGTATTCTGAACAAATGTTCTGCACGACCATGGGTACAAGCATCTGCAAGGTAGATTTGAATTCTATTTCAGACATCTTATACCTTCACCGAGAAACTTCTGTCAAACTCTAAAAACTTTAGTGCAGAGTCTGTCTTGAAAACAAGTTGATTGTATAGTGGCCGAATCTTCAAACGGTCTATGGTGTCCTGCTTTGTCAAGATACCATTTTGATAGGCGATGAATGTTCTAAAAATAGTGTCGTTTGCAACGGGACCGTAAACGAAGTCAAGGTCGCAGTCTTGTAACTTTCCGGAACGATTGTCACTTACAAAATCCAGCCAAACTTCGTCTGGGGATTCAAACCATTTGCCTATCAATGATTGTTTCAGTTTGTCCAAGTCAATTCTGAAAACAGAAACAACGGCAGACGTTGTTTGGTTCCGTTCACAAACTTTTTTTGCGAAACTTATGGCCTGTTCACGATTCGTCGTTGTGTAAAAGCCAGGACCAAAATCAAGGGCCCTGGACGAAATCCTAAGTTCAGGATTTGTTACGACAAGATCACTACCGTGAAAAACTTCAATCTGCATGTAGTTCAATATACTAAAAATGTGACCCGCCTGTCGGTGAGGGGTTGTTTTGACATGGTAATTGTAGCTTGCTATATTGTGTTTAGTGGTTGATTCTTTACTTTACAAATTAATCAGAATCTGCCTGCGGCATAGAGGGGAATGTTTGTCATCCAGTCCTGTTCGCGATACTTGGACATGGAAATGCGTATTCCCTTGATGCCTTCGTGTTCCAAGACAAACTGTCGCAAAGACTTTGCCCGCAGATTTTCTTCTGCCTTTACCTCAATGGGAACAAGTTTGCCGTTCATTTGCAAGATAAAGTCCAGTTCCTGCTTGGAATCGTCGGCGCTAAAATAGAATGGCGTGGAATCTAATGCAGCCTTGAATTGCTGCAAAACGAACAATTCCGTGAAGGCGCCCTTGTATTCCTCGAAAATCTTGCTGCCGATCAGAATGTCTTCTGGTGGGGTGTCTGAAAAAGCGCCCATCAAGCCGCAGTCCAAAAAGAACAGTTTGAATGCTTCGGCATCTTCGTAGAACTTCAGTGGAATGCCCGCTTTACGGATTCGGTTCACCTTATAAACGATACCCGCATCCAGCAACCACTGTATGGCGGATTCAAATTCCTTTGCTCGCGCTCCAGTCCTTATCGCCCCATAGACGAACTTCTTGTTTTCCTTGGCAAGCTGTTGAGGAATAGAATTCCAGACCTGGTGGATTCGCTGGATGTCCTTGGCATTAGCGTGCTTAGAAATATCCTTGTTGTATGAATAGAGAATTGCGTTCTGGATTGTTCTGATATCTGTGATGCTCTTTCCGTTTGCGAAGGCTTGCACCGCTTCTGGCATGCCCCCCACAAAATAGTACTGGCGCAAAAGTTCAACAAATGTCTCGTGAAATGTCTCAAGATTGTCTAGGGGGTCTTTGGTCAAAATGTCGTAGAACTTGTCGCCTTTTACGGCCAAGACAAATTCGGCAAAATCCATGGGGAAAATTTTTAGAATGTCAACTTTCCCCACGGGGAACCCTGTGCCCGAGTGTAGCGATAGACCCAGCAGCGAACCTGCGCATGCGATAAAAAGTTCAGGTAACTGTTCATGAAAATACTTTAAGGCGGTAAGGACTACAGGGGTCTCCTGGATTTCATCAAAGATGATTAGGGTGTCTCCGGTTACCGGCTTGCCTGCCAAAGCCTCAAGATTCCTTAAGACGATGTCTTTTTCAAAATTTTTCCTGAAAATTTCTTCAAGCTGCGTGTTTCTGTCGCAGTTGAAATAGGCGACGCTTGAAAATTCGACTTTCCCGAATTCTTGGAGAATCCAGGTCTTTCCGACCTGTCTGGCGCCATCCAAAATCAACGGTTTTCGGTTGTCGGAATGTTTCCATTGGTTCATTTTTTCAAGGATTTTTCGCTTCATGTGTTGAAATATACATAAAAACACCCGAACTTTGCGTGATTTTTAACATAAAAATGCTTGAATGAGGTTTTTTGAAGTACTTTGCGTAAAAGCGACTGGTTAGTAAAATCAATATTTTTCAAGGAAAAAACGGATTTTTCAAGGCGGAAATCGCTCCTGAAAATTGAATTTTTCTGCTGAAATTTTGAATAATTCTTTTCTGGAGAAACTTCACTATTTCCTGGAACTAATCTTTTGTGGCTGACATCTTTTGACATTTGCTGGAGAGTATATTTAACGCGAGAGGCTGCTTATGATTTCGTTTGACAAGGCGGCGAAATTACTTGGCGGTTAAAAATGGTTTGATTTTAATTGTGCTTAAACAAAAATTGCTATGAGACGGAGAATGGTGTTTTGTAGAGAGTGGTTTTCGTTATGAAACTTATTAGCGTGGATTTTTCAAATTTGGATAAAAAAACTATATACGACTTCGGTAGCGACGAAACCATTGATGAACTTTTGAGACTGGAAAAATCAACAAGAGACGAAATCACCAGAGATTTTTTTGACAAAGCTGATAGATTGGTTAGATTCCTGTGGATGAAAAATTTAGCTGGAATGTTACTGCATTTTGATGTTGACGCACAAATCTTTTTCAAAGCTGTAAATAAAGAAATCAATAAATACTTTAAAGAACGCGATGAAAAAGCCAAAGAAGGTTGGATTGTTGAATGATCTTTTACGGACCTTCTAGCCAGTTTTTTATAGATTGTAAAAAAACAATCTTCTAATGAAAAATATCTTTTCTCCTGAGCAAAAAATCATATGAGAAGGAACGGTAGATCATGTATGATGTCGGTGCTGAAGTAAAAGAAAGGCAATTTTTTTACAAAGAAAGAAAAAACGATAAAATTTGGTGGGTTGGATTTTTGGATGAAATTGGTCGGCTGGCAATTTCGTTCGATAAAGAGAATCCTTATTGGAAAAAATTTTTGGGCGGTTAAATATGTTGTTTTTTTGCATGGATTTGATGGATTGTAAAAGCAATGTGGAGGTCTTATGGATGTTCTGGTTATCTGCGCGTTCCTTTTTGTTTTAATATTGCCGTTAGCTTGGCTTTTCGGCTTTCTTTTGGGCTTTATCGAATTTCTTTGGCTAAGGTTTTTAAAGCCGCGTATCACAAAAGATAAAACTGGCTGATTAAATTTTGCTTGGATTTATAAAGTTCGAATACATTAGAGGGTAATATGGGAAAGATTTATTTTCATTGCCATGATGCAAACGCTTTCAAGGACTATCATTTCTGGCCTTGGCCAATGGACAAGGGGGAACGCTACTTTGGCTTTTATGAAGTGAGAGTAAGTAAGAATGGCGTCACAAATCCGAAATCATTGCTAGGCGAAAAAATATATACTTTAGTTGGTGTTACCCAGGAAACTGATGTCGTTAACATAAATTTTCCTGAAAAGAAATGGGTTACTTGTAGAGAATACTTTGTTTGGCAACACATCGTTGTTGAAGAATTTGAGGAAAATGATTCTCATTACTTTTTTCGGGGACCGTTATTCCATGCAAAGACTGCATTTAGATTAAATGATTTGGAGTCTTTTCAGGAAATGGTGAAGGAAATTCCTGTTGATGGTCCTTGCTTATTTGCTGTTGAAGAAAATCAAGTGCTCGGAAAAATTTCTTCTCAAATGGAATATGTTGCCTTTTCGCAGAGACTTGATGAAGAAATGGAGTATGCGAAATTTTGGCATGAAAAGATCGATTATCGCCGTTTTACTGATCACGCTATGATGAGGGTGTTGATTGGTTTTGAACCTTTATACATATTTGACGACACTACCGTAGAATTGGAATGGTTTGATGATGGGTGGATGTGGCGGTAAACCGAGAATTGAATTTTAGGCGGGGTTGAAACTCCTTATGAGAACGGCTGGTAAATTATGATTATGGTAGACAAAGAGACGAGAAAGTTTGAGTTTTATAAGAATAGATGAATTTTTATAATTCTCATTCTAAATTCTGTGATGAAATGGAAATAAGTGCTTCATAATTACAAACTATTGACAAATATATGCTATTATCATGTATTCTATAGTGAGGTTAAATATGGCAACGTCGTTATTGCAAATTCGAATGGATGAGGATTTGAAGAATCAAGCCGCAGAGCTGTTCGAAAGTCTCGGTATGGATATCCCTACTGCAATTTGGGTGTTTTTCAAGCGAGCCCTTGTTGAAAAAGGATTGCCCTTTGATGGTTAAGACCACTCCGTCAAATGAAATTGAAGATCCAACAGGGCTTCTTGCTGCGTTCCAGGTGGCAAATGAGAATGCGCGTCGAAATGGAACCGCAGGCATGAGCGAAGAAGAAATAGAAGCTGAAATCAAGCTGATGAACGAAGAACGGAGACGGAAAAGAAACCGCTATTTTTTCAGAAAGCAAATGCGTGTGAATGCTTGTGATCGAATAAAAGAAAACTCCAGAGTTTTAATCTCTGGAGTTTAAATTTTGAATGTTTGCGGCGGTTTGTTACAGACTGTTCACTGCTTCGAACAGCTGCATCATCTTTTCTGCGTTCTTGATGCCGGGAGCGTCTTCAACGCCGCTGGACACGTCCACAAGTTCGGGGGAGAATTTTGCGCAAATGTCGCCGATGTTCTCGGGAGTGATGCCGCCGGCGAGCCAGAAGGGTGTTTCGCCTGCTTTTTCGCGGAGCAGTTCTTCAGGAATGCGTTGGCCTGAACCACCGGGGATGCCTTCTACCTTGGCGTCCAGAAGAACGCGGGGCTCGCCATGCTTGCGGGCGGCTTCAAAGGCTGCGAAGTCTTCTGCGGAACCGATGCGAAGGGCGTTGTAGCAGGGGAGTGTTGCTGGGACAGCCTGGATTGCCGCGTCGCTGCGCTCCTCGCAATGACATGCAAGATTATCAAGCGTGGACACTTGCGCAGTCATTTGACGGTCGCCGTTATCAAGCGTTTCTGCGCAATTGCATGTGGAATCAAATGCGGGGGCTGCAAATCCGTGGAACTGCACTGCGTCCAGAATGCCTTCGGCGGCGAGCTTAATGGCGGTCTTGCCTTCTTCTGTGGTGGTCTCGGTAATGACGCCAACAAACAGAGGGCAAAGCTTACCTTCGGCTTCGTATTCGCTACGGAGCAACTGGGTGAAGTCGCGGACGAACTTTTCGTTGGTCAGACGCTTGGTGTTGCTGAAAACGAAGCCCAGCATGTCGGCGCCCATTTCGGCGGCGGCAAAGCCGTCCTCTTCGCGAGTGATTCCGCAAATCTTTACCATAGGAATTTTGCTTGTAATGTCATTGCGAACCCCTTGTGGGTGAAGCAATCCAGAGATTGCCGCGTCGCTGCGCTCCTTGCAATGACATTGTTTAGTGGATTCTTCCATGGCTGCGTAAGCGGCACGCTTGGCGTCGCGACGTTCTGCGAAAATCTTCCAGAAGTCGCCGCGGCGGTTATCTTTGGCGGCGCCAAATGCGGCAACCAGCTTTGCTGCCAGGGGCGGGTTCTTTGCCACGGCTTCGCCAACGAGAATCCCCTTGAAGCCCAGGCTGCGGGCGAATGTGGCGTCGGCAGGAGTATGCACGCCACTTTCAAAAACAGCCTTTGCCGGCAACTTGTTGCGGATTGCCGCAGGAACCATGGGGTCGATGTGGAAGGTTGCCAGGTCGCGGGAATTTACGCCTGCAACGATTGTGCGTTCGGCTCTTTTTGCTGCGTCCCCAGCGGCTTCCTTGTCCAACGTTTCCAAAACAAGATTCAGCTTTCTCAGATCGTCTGGTTCACGGACTTCCACAAAAGCCTGCATCTCGAAACTCTGGGCGCGCTTGGCCATCTTGATCAGCTGTTCGTCATCCAGGATGCGGGCAATCAAGAGAACCGCGTCGGCACCGCAGCGATAGGCGATGTCGATTTCATCTTCGAACAGCAAGAAGTCCTTACGGAGCACGGCGCCCTTCTTGGTACCATCGCCATTATCCACGGCCTTGGCCACCGTAATCAGGTCTGCCAAAGTTCCCTTGAAGTAATTGG
Organism: Fibrobacter sp. UBA1765; assembly: GCA_002314675.1. Lineage (GTDB taxonomy): Bacteria > Fibrobacterota > Fibrobacteria > Fibrobacterales > Fibrobacteraceae > UBA1765. The sequence goes on from DCGZ01000147.1 coordinate 7,833, forward strand.
TTTCTGTAAGCACAGAAATCGCCTGTGCACCGGCGGCGGCGTATGTGCATGCCAAATCCGCAGGAACCAAGTCCGGGGCAATGTCCCCCTTGGAGGGCGAAGCTCGCTTGACTTCTAAAATCGGACCTGGGCGGCCGAGGAATTCGCAACGGCCAACGGTACGCTTTTCGGGAATGTCAAAGCCAAAGGTGAGACCAAGGCGTTCAATGTCTGCACGTCTGCGGTCAACAATCTTCTTTAAAATATCTTCGCTCATTTTTGCTCCACGGCTAAATGAAAATCAAAAAATCAAAACGAAAGGCCCCGGTTTTCCGGAGCCTGTGTCAGATTTTAAAACGCTAAAACAGACTCCGTCTATAGAGCCTGCCACCACCAGAATGCACTGAAAGCGTTTTTCATATTTCAAAATTTAGACTATAGTTTTTATTTCGTCAAGTCAAAAATAAAGTACCATGCCGAAACTTGACTAAGCTTTTCTTTTGACATACAATTTTGTGGTTCTAAGTTATCACTTATTTCCCCGTGTTTTCACTTGTTCATGCAGAAATAAATTTAAATTATACACATGTCGATTTTCTTTTTTGACACTCCGGCGTATGCTGAGTCGCATTTCAAGTTCAAGTTGCCGTGGTCGCTATTGTATAGACCATGGCCAGAAATCATTGTAGATGCGCCGTTCCAGTTTGTGCCGGGGACCTTGCCGAGACTCTACATCGTAATGCGCGATGCGCACAGGTTTCCTGTTGTCGTGGAATCCCTGAAGGTTCGCTTTGTCAAAAAAGGTTCAGAGCCCCTTGAACGCGATTTTAAAATTGACAAGCCTGTAAAAGAGCCATTTTGTTTTTTGCCTATAGATGTCGGTGAACTAGAAGCCGGTACTTATGAGGTTTATGCAAAAGTTTCTGTGCGTCGTGAAGATGGCAAACAAAAAACATTTTCCCGTTGGAATTTACCGTTACTTCGGCCAGAGCCGCTTCGCATTCATGTTTTAAAAGAAGAGTTACCAAAGGCCCCTGGTTTTGTTGTCGGTGAAACTCATTGCCACAGCTACTATTCTGCTGACCATGTTGAATTTGGTGCCTCTCCGATTGTTTTGCAAGAAGCTGCAAAAGCTGTGGGACTTGACTTTGTAAGTATCACAGATCATGCTTATGATTTTGCATTCGATCATGTGGAATACACAAAAGAATCCGATGCGGTTGCTCGTTTTGCTGCCTTAAAAAAAGAGGTCGGTGAACTTTCGCGTTATCCTTTGCTCGTTGCCGGTGAAGAAGTTTCTGTCGGTAATGCAAAACAAGAAAATGTGCATGTGACTGTTCTTGGTTCCGAAAATTACTTGCCGGGTCTTGGTGATTGCGGTCGCTATTGGTTGCATAACAAACCTACTTTGAACATTCCACAAATGCTTTCAATGACTGAGGCTCCGTGCTTCGCTGCGCACCCGTTCCAGCAAATGAATGCCCTTGAAAAGTTTATTTTCCGTCGAGGCTATTGGCAACCAAAGGATCTTTGCTTAAATGCAAAAAATCCGATTTGCGGATTCCAGTTTTGGAATGGTTTGCTAGATGAAGGCTTTAAGCTCGGCCGTGATTTTTGGATTGAAGAATTGCGCAAAAAGAATTTTATATTGCCGATTGCTGGTAACGATGCCCATGGCGATTTGAACGATACGACTTCGAATGCCTTGCCTCTTTTTGCTTTGCGTGAAACTCGTGATCATGTGTTCGGTTTTGCCCGTACAGCAGTAAAACTGGATGGCGAACTTACCAAGGAAAATTTGCAGCAGGCATTCTTGAAAGGTGCTGCTACATATATAACGAACGGCCCGGCGCTTTGGTTTGAACAATTATCTTCAGATGCGGTAATCTTGAATGCTTTGAGCAATTCTGAACTTGGCGCTTTCCGTTATGTTAGAATTTTTGCCCGCAGAATTTTGCCAAATGGCGAATTTTCAAAAAAAGAAGAACTGCTAAACGAAAGCCTCGTTGCAGCCCCTATAAAAACAGAAATCAAGATACGCCTAGACAACTTTGCCTACTTGCGCGCCGAGTGTGAAACAAGTACAAAACGGTTTGCAATGACAAGCGCTTATTCAATTAATGAATAATTAAAGTTCTGGATCACTTCGCGTTGC
>DCGZ01000101.1 GCA_002314675.1 Fibrobacter sp. UBA1765
GCCCCTAGCTAACCCTTCTTAAACCCAAGAATATCCAATTCTTCTTGCGTAAGGGCACGCCACGAACCTGGAGTAAGGCTATCTTCCAGTTTCAACTCGCCAATTGCAAGTCGTTCCAAGTCTAGCACATGGTTACCGACAGCAGCAAACATCCTGCGAACCTGGTGATAAAGGCCTTCAGTAATCTCAATTTCAACGGTAGTGTCATCGATCTTGTTTACCGACTTCGCAGTAACAGGAGCCTTCTCCCCTTTCAAGAACACTCCATTCAAGAGCTGCTTATCCTGCCCTTTTTCAAATGGCCTTGCAAGGTGCGCGCGGTACAATTTGCGAATACCCTTTTTCGGGCTCTCCATCTGGTGAATAAACGCACCGTCATTCGAGAACAAAAGAAGCCCAGTCGTATCAACATCAAGTCGACCAACGCAACGCACGCCAAGGCCTTCGTAACGTTCCGGCAAAAGCGAAAATACCGATTCGTGATGCTGCGGTCTTGCACTGCATTCGTAATCTAACGGCTTATGAATCATACCGTAGATTTCTGTTTCCGTAGAAATCTCTTCGCCATTCACGACAATGGTTTCCGGGCGAGTTTCAAACACCATTGTCGGATCATCCATCACCTCGCCATTAATTTCCACAACGCCCTCGCGAATTAATGCGCGGGCATCTTTACGGGATCCAAAGCCAATGGAAGCAAGAACACGTTCTAGGGTAATAGCAGGCATCAGTCCTCCGCCGCAATAAAGTCAACAATCTTTTTACGCCACCACGCAAGCTTGTAACGGCTGGCATCCTTTCTATATCGGTAGCGCATCCAAAAATAAAGCAAGGCAAGCCGTGCAGCAATATAGGCAACAACTAAAATCCAGGCAATAATCCTTAGTAAATTCACGCTGGCCGTAAATTTGCCAAAGCCGCCAAGTTTAACAGAACCATCCCAATTTATAATAAAGGTCACGCAAGCAAGGGCAGGCACAATCGACGGCAAGGCCCCAAGAACGGCCGACAAATAACCATTCCTCGCAGGATTACCCGTATCGATACCTTCAACAAAAGAATCAAAAAACTTAAATCGAAAAAGCTTGAAAGTTTCATTCAGTAATTTAATAAGGTACTTCCAGGCAAGAGATACCATTTTAGGCTGCAAAAGCAAGGTAAAGAAATCCTTGTCCTTAAACTCAGGCGAATCTTCTTTTTCCGCCTGCTTTTCTTTCTTCTGCTTCTTTGCCTCTAATTTTGCAAGTTCCTTTTCACGCTTCTTTTTTTGCTTTTCGTTTTCCCGATCCCTAGAAATCTCACGAGCCTTTTTCTTAGGATTTTCTTCTAGCTGAAGCTTGCTTTTTTCTTCTACCTTTGCAGGTTCAACACTTGTTTCACCCATTGTAGAAGGTTGCAACTTTTCAGACTGAGTTTTTGACAAACTCCCATTTTCCGATTTTCCTGTTTGAGTTTTCTTTTTTTCAGGAGATTTTTGCAAATCCTTTTTCTCTTCAGGAGCGCAAGCAACAACCTCTTCAGAAGCTTTTTCTACTTCCTTTTTAAAGCATTTCGAAATTTCTTTATGCCATTTAAAAAAGGATAATTTCAAAGAGCCTTTTTCTACAGTAATCTCAAACTCGCCACGAATACGCAGCGGGAACAGCAACAAAATGGCGGCTAGGACCGCCATAATGCCAAGGATTACATAGAGTACGACCATTCAAGCCTGCTTCTATTCAGCCTGGTCAGCCTTATTCTTTACAATATCGGTAAGTTCAGCAAAAGACTTCGTCTTCAGGATTTCTGCAAACTGGTCCTTGTAGTTACGGGCTGTAGAAAGGTCATCGATAATCAAGTCCCATGCCGTCCACTTGCCGTTCTCAAGAGTCATACGGTATTCAAGGACAGCTTCCTTGCCTTTGTTCCATAAATGAGCAACGACACGAGCCTCGCTATCGCCCTTCATCTTTGCTGGTTCATAAATAGTAGAATCAGCCTTGTAGACTTCCAAGCGCTTTGCACTGGAATTGCGGACCATGCGTTCAAATTCACTAGTGAACTTTTCCTGAGCCTCTGGGGTCTGTGCCTCAAGAACTCCCTTCGGCAAAGACTTTGTAGCAAGCATCTTAAAATTAAAAGAATCATTTAGCAAAGCCTTGACGCGTTCCCCTTCCTTTGCAGAACGGTTAGACTTTTTAATCAAGGCCTGCAGTTCCTTATCCTTTTTCTGGATAGCCTGTACAGGATCATCAGCAGCAAATACTGCAGACACAGAAAGGCAGATTGCGGTGAACAACAAAGCGATCTTCATTTTTTACCTCATTTATAAATAGCGTAATCGGCCAGGTGCAGCCCCATTTTTGCAAGCAACTCAGCAAACGCAATATTGTACTTGCACACGGCCATGTAATAATCCTTCTGCAAATTCACAGACTGCGTATAGGCAGAAATCAAATCACCAGTCTTCGAATTATCAAGATCATACTGCATAGCGGCACCCTTTAAAATAGCCTCGGCAGCTCTGCGACTCTCGTTCAGGGCTTCCATTTTTTGTTTTGCCGCCAATGTCTTGTGGTATTGTTCCACGGCCTTCAAGACCGTACCTTCGGAAGCGTACTGTTCCTTCAATTTCAAAGAACGATATTCAATTTTTGCAAGATGATATTTTTCAATGCCACTCCAAAAATTCAACCTGTATCTAAGCCCGATTCCGATCATTCCAGAAATCTTATTTACGGCGTCTTGGGCAAAGGCATTTTTTTGCACATAATTCCTATTGCCTGCCCAGGATTTTACATACTCAAATTCGCCCATTATAAAGAATTCAGGAGCAAGCTTTGCATACGCCAAATCCATTTGGTAAGACTTCGCAGCAAGGCCATATTCCAACCGCTTTAAATCAGGATGATTGGCAAGCGTTATTTCACGAACCTCATCAACCGTCGGGAATCGGTCAGTCCTTGGAACAAGAACGGTATCCACCGTTGCAAAGATTTCATCTTCGGCAAGACCCAGCGAAAAACGTACAGCGAGCATCACCTGGTTCATGCCGCTTTCTGCATCGGCAACGCCTTCCTTGACTGTATGCATTCCAGCTTTAAGCTTCAGCAGATCCATTTGAGAAACATTCTCGTCATCATCGTCAAGAGCTTCCTCAAGCTTGTCATAAGCCTTGTTCACCTGCTTTTCTGCATCACGCACAATTCGCAGCATTTCCAAAGCTAGCAGATAATTGTAATAATAGGTCTGGAGTTCAACTTCCTTTTTAAGCTCCGAACCGACAATGCTCATTTCCTGCTGCTTTACATCAGCCTGGATAGCTTTCTTTCCGACACGATACTGGCCAAGATTAAGCGGCTGAACCGCCTGGATTTCAGCACCCCAAAACGGGCCCCATTTCGTAAAATCCCAGGTATCAACTGTATCGCCCCATGCATCGACAGATTCACGCAAGCCTGGAGCGGGGCCGACCATCATGCTAAAGGTAAATTTTGGGAGCACTGCCTCCGAAAAGAGAGCGTCTTCCTGATGCTTCTTAGTTTCAACCGTATAGCGAGTTTCTGCAAGTATTGGGTCATGCTGCATTCCTTGTTCCACAAAGCTCTGTACATCGTAGCGCATCTCCGCAGCGACGATTGAAACAAGCAATAATGTAAAAAGCACAAACCTCATCAATTTAAATCTAGCAAAAACAATAAGTTAGCAAAAGCAACTTATCTTTGAGGAATGCATTTCATCTACCTATTTTTCTAAAAACACCTTGTCAAGATCAGCTTCCAGGGCACGATACTTCGACATAACGCCTTCATAATACTTTGTCGGCAATTTTCGTCCCTCGGCAAGCAGGCGATCCACCTTGCCCTGCCCCAAATTATAGGCAATCACAGCATGGCGAACATCTTCATAATGACCTATAAGACGCATCAGGTACGCAATCCCAAGTACCATATTCACTTCTGGCTTCATCAAGTCTTCCGATGTTTCGACACGAATCCCAAAAATCCTACCCAAAGTTTGGGCTGTTTCTATTTTCAACTGCATAAGTCCATACGCCCCGGACTCAGCCCCCGATTGATAGCGTCCCCGAGTATTTGGATTGCCGCGACTTTCCTGCAAGACGATAGCCAATACCAGCAACGGGTCTATATCGTAGGTTTGTGAAAGTTTCATCAAGCGTTCGGCCAGGGCTTTACGTGTCGCATCTGGTATTTTTTCACCAGAAATCTTATCAAGTGTCTTTGAAATCCGGAAATATTCTAGAGTTCTATGGCCATACTTTTCAAGTTCCTGCTTTTTTAGCAATAATTCTGAATGTTTTAACGAAAGTTCCTTAATTTCATCAGCGTTTTCAACATATTTCTTTTGAAAAACAAGCAAACTCCCGAAGCAAAGCAATACTACGAGAAAAAAAATGCCTATAGAAACCTTAAAAGAAAACTCAATTTTCACGGCGTGCAGAATCCAGCATATCTAAATAGTGCATCCAATCGCGAACAGTGCCAAAAGAATTTCTTTCCTGCTCTGATCCTACCAAGCCCAAATTTTGCAAAGGGCCTATTGACGCCTGCAATCTGTCAATTTCAACCAAAGAACGCTTTACATCGTTTTCAAGCATAATAACTTCGGCCCTACGCTCTGCAAGTTCTTTATTCTGGTTATAAATAATACCAACCAACGTCAAGAACCACCCCAAAAGGATAAAGGCCAAAACAATCGCCACACTTGGCGTTACACGTATACCCGTTTTCTTGGAGTAAAAGATGCCAACTTGCTTTAACTGGCCCAAAAGCTTTAACTTGTGGTAATCCTTGCGAGATTCCGTAAATTCGAAAATGGCCGAATATTTTGTAAAATATTCAAGTTTTTCTGGATTTGTACAAATGAAAAGCAACTTTGCAGAACGCTTTTTCAAGGCATTTAGCAAATCCAAAAATATATCTAAAAAGCAATTGTCTTCAAAAACTGCCTTGTCAACGTTCAAAAAGAAAAAGATACCGGAACAATCTATAGATTGCTCTAATTTTTCACGAACATTTGCGAGGTTACTTTTGTAAAATTCACCCTTGAGTGTAATTACAACATCGTCTCCTTGACGTTCCGATATAATTTCATATTCTTTTTGCATACGCTAAAAAATACATTAAAAATTTAGCCTTTGATCGATTTACCAAGCCATTTGAAAGAAAAGTCCTGCGGACTCGATTCTTAGGATCTACTGCAGGAAGAGCGCGCATTTTAAATCTTTCCGCATTAGACCTGTAATATTTTTCCCGTTCCTCATAGGAGTTGTTTTTATTAGAAAACAGGTCTGGAATAGAAATTCCAGAAGCACTGCAAGAAGACACAAAAACTGTATCTTTCCCCCAGTATCCGGCATGAGAGACTGCGATGAAAGAAAAAAGAATTAATAAAAAATATCTCATTTAATGAATAAAAAAAACTTGATATTTGTCCTCCCAGCAATTCCGGGGGGGGGGGGGCGGACCCGGGC
>DCGZ01000026.1 GCA_002314675.1 Fibrobacter sp. UBA1765
CCTCACACCTCAAAGTGAGCGTAGCGAACGACCTTACGCCTCAAAGCACCGAAGGTGCGTACCTGATTCCTGTTTTCTGTCCTCTGTCCTCTGAATTACACTGCTATTGGTGCCTTGATTGTCGGGTACGGGTCGTAGTCAACAAGTTCAAAGTCTTCAAACTTGAAGTCGAACAAGTCCTTGATTTCAGGATTCAACTTCATAGTCGGGAGCTTGCGCGGAGTGCGACTGAGCTGTTCCTCGACCTGTTCAAAGTGGTTGCTATAAAGATGCGTATCGCCAAGGGTATGAATAAATTCACCCGGTTCGTAATCGCAAACCTGGGCAAGCATCAAGGTCAAAAGTGCATAGCTAGCAATGTTGAACGGAACTCCAAGGAACGTATCTGCACTGCGCTGGTAAAGCTGGCAGCTAAGCTTACGCTTACCGGACTTGCCTACACCGCCTACATAGAACTGGAACAGGCAATGGCAAGGCGGCAAAGCCATCTTGTCGACTTCAGCGACATTCCATGCACAAACCAAGTGACGACGGGAATCCGGATTGTTCTTTAGGCTGTTTACAAGGTTCTTGATCTGGTCTATGTGACCGCCTTCTGGTGTTGGCCAGCTACGCCACTGATGACCGTAAACCGGACCAAGGTCACCGTTTTCATCGGCCCATTCATCCCAAATGGTCACCTTGTTATCGTGCAGATACTTGATGTTCGTGTCACCCTTCAAGAACCAGAGCAGTTCATGAATGATGGAACGCAGGTGAAGCTTCTTTGTGGTAAGGCAAGGAAAACCTTGAGAAAGGTCATATCTGCACAGCCTGCCGAAAACAGAGCGTGTACCAGTTCCTGTACGGTCAGAACGGTCTACGCCATTCTCCATGATGTCACGAAGCAAATCAAGATACTGTTGCATACAAAACTCTATTAGAAGTTAACGGCAAAATAGAGACCGACTTTGCCAGAAGCATCTTCGTTAAAGCCAAAGCCGCCAAGAACAACATCATAGTTGATGCCGACATCAAGCTGGGTTGTAGAAGTTCTGAAAACGACCACGCCGGCAGAAGCTGCAAAAGCAAAACCGTAGCCACCGTAGACCTCGCTATGACCATCTTTGTCTTCACCATAGAAAACGGAATAACCAAGACCGATACCACCACCAATATATGAAGAAACGGAACTAGCAGTAATATGGTAACGGCCACCAATCAAGAAGGTTTCCTGGATGCTCCAGTTGTCCTCGAAATTAAAACCAAAGTTTGTAATAAGTGTAATGGCACCATGTGGGCTAGCTTCCCAAATGTAACCATAGCGAAGAAGGTAAGAAAGGGAGGCTTCTGCTCCGTTATCGCCATCGTAAGGGTGCCAAAGGCCAAGGCCTAGGCCAATTGTTGTGTAACGAAGTGTACCGCGACGGCGAAGCATTTCATATTCTTCGCTTTCAGCGATTTTACCGACTTCGGAATTCTGTTCGGCACTTTCGTTTGCAAGGGCTCCGCGAACAACGCGTTCGATAACAACATCCAGTTCTTCTGGATTTTCAGCCTTGAGTTTTGCAGAAGCTATTGGCTCGCCCTTCTTTTGATATTCGCCTACTACAACGACTGAACTGCCAAGGGCAAGGAACTTAACATCGAGCGTATACTTGGAATTGTCTACTGGTGAATTGCCAGAGCCAATGACTGCGTCACGAACAAGCATGTCAGCCGTAGTTTGATCAACGCCAGAATTACCGACCTCAACAGAAACTTGAACATCTGTAGCAAATGCCGCTACTGCCAAAAAGAGGATAAGAGCTAGTTTTTTCATAGAATATAATATAGAAAAGATGAATGAAACGTGATATGAAAAAGAGATGCTGTTAGGACTATATTAGTTGTTTTAGATAATCACTTGCTTTTTGCATATAAATGAAATTTTTTATTTATCCCTGCTGCGTTCATGGTTCTGATTTGAAATGTCGGAAGGACTCGTAAAAACAAATTTTTTGAACGCAAATAAATTGCCTTTGCTATATTTTCGCCTGTTCAAAATTTTATTGAAAAGCGCTTTACGCGCATATATTTGTGAGGATAAACATGCCTAAACTTCGTTCGTTGAAGACTATGGAAGGCCGCGAAATGGCCGGTGCACGTGCCCTTTGGCACGCAACAGGTACCAAGGTTGAAGACTTTGGCAAGCCGGTTATTTGCGTTGTCAATAGCTATACCCAGTTTGTTCCTGGCCATGTGCATTTGAAGGATGTCGGTCAGATCGTTGCCCGCGCTATCGAAGCCGCAGGCGGCGTCGCCAAGGAAATGAGCACTATCGCCGTTGACGACGGTATCGCTATGGGCCACGACGGCATGCTCTACAGCCTCCCTTCCCGTGACTTGATCGCTGACTCCACTGAATACATGGCTAATGCACACCGCGCAGACGCCCTCGTTTGCATCAGCAACTGCGACAAGGTTACACCGGGTATGCTCATGGCTGCAATGCGCCTTAACATTCCTGCAATCTTTGTTAGCGGCGGCCCTATGGAAGCTGGCCACGTTACTACAAAGGACGGCAAGGATCGCGCTCTCGACCTTATCGACGCAATGATCGACTCTGCAGACAACTCTGTTAGCGACGAAGAAGTTGCAGCAATCGAAGCAAACGCCTGCCCGACTTGCGGTTCCTGCTCCGGCATGTTCACTGCAAACTCCATGAACTCCTTGACCGAAGCTCTTGGCCTTTCTTTGCCGGGCAACGGCACAATCGTTGCAACACATTCTGAACGCAAGAAGCTCTTTGAAGCAGCCGGTAAGCGCATTGTTGAACTTTGCCACAAGTACTATGACGAAGGCGACGAAAGCATTTTGCCACGCAGCATCGCTACCATGGACGCTTTCGAAAACGCAATGCGCCTCGACATCGCCATGGGCGGTTCCTCCAACACAGTTCTCCACTTGCTCGCCGTTGCTCAGGAAGCTGGCGTTGACTTTACCATGAAGGACATCAACCGTCTTTCCCTGAACACTCCTTGCATCTGTAAGGTTGCTCCGACTGTCCACAACATCCACATCGAACAGGTGAACCGTGCTGGCGGCATCATGGGCATTCTCGGCGAACTTGACCGCATGGGCCTTATTCACAAGAATGCAAAAACAGTTCACGCAGCAACAATGGGCGAAGCTCTCGAAGCTAACGACATTATGCGCGGCAACGCTACTGAAGAAGTCAAGCAGCGCTACCTTGCAGGCCCAGGCCGCAAGTACAACCTCGTTGCATTCAGCCAGAGCACCTACTACGAATCCTTGGACATGGACCGTGCAACAGGCGCAATCCGCGACGGCGCACATGCCTACACCAAGGACGGCGGCCTTGCAGTTCTTTACGGCAACCTCGCTCAGGACGGCTGCATCGTAAAGACCGCTGGTGTTGACGAATCCATCTGGAAGTTCACAGGCCCGGCAGTTGTATTTGAAAGCCAGGAAGACGCTGTTAACGGCATCTTGGGCGACAAGGTAAAGGCTGGCGACGTTGTGGTTATCCGTTACGAAGGTCCGAAGGGTGGTCCGGGCATGCAGGAAATGCTCTACCCGACAAGCTACCTCAAGAGCCGTCACTTGGGCAAGAGCTGCGCTCTCCTTACCGATGGTCGTTTCTCCGGTGGTACAAGTGGCCTTTCCATTGGCCACGCTAGCCCGGAAGCTGCAAACAAGGGTAACATCGGTCTTGTTCGCACAGGCGACATCATTGAAATCGATATCCCGAACCGTACAATCAACGTCGGTCTTACAGATGCAGAACTTGCAGAACGCCGCAAGGAAATGGAAAGCCGAGGCGCTCAGGCTTGGAAGCCGGTTTCCCGCGACCGCGTGGTAAGCAAGGCATTGCAGGCTTATGCAGCAATGGCAACATCCGCTGATAAGGGAGCCGTTCGTGACTTGAGCCTCATCGGCGTGAAGTAACACACGACTTCGTAAAGACTGTAAAAAAACAAGCCCTGGTTCACATCAATGAACCAGGGCTTGTTCTTTATCTAACCTTGCCAGGGCCGCTGAGCAAACGGAGCAATTCATCTACAATGCTCCCCCACATTCCAAGCACAACCTTGCCTATGGCCGGGTCGTACATTTTCCCAAGATTCTTTTCAATTTCTTCGCGACAGAATTCAAGGGATAGTGCATCACGGTAGCAACGCTTACTTGTCATGGCATCGATGGAATCTGCAATGGCAATAATACGTGCTCCGATTGGAATGTCATCACCAACAAGGCCTTCCGGGTATCCCCTGCCATCATAACGTTCGTGATGGTGCAAAACAATCTGCACAAGTTCCTGCGTGTAGTTCGACTGCATCAAAATTCGAGCACCGATTACAGGATGCTGCTTGATTACTGCAAATTCTTCATCGGTAAGTTTTGATGGCTTTCCAAGAATAGCATCGCTTACACCGACCTTTCCTATGTCATGCAGCAGGGCTGCGTCTGAAATAAGCTGCAGTGTAGATTCCGAAAGGCCAAGTGCCTTCGCAAACATGCACGAAAGTTCCTGGACTCGGTCGGAATGGTGCGCTGTGTAGGAATCCTTTGCTTCTTCAATGGAAATAAGGCAAGAAACTAGTTCTCGCAAGTTCTTGTTGTCGCCAGTTTCGCGAGTCCTATGGGAGTCCACCTTGTCACGGTACATGTTCAAGTCGGCATCCATCTTCCAGTCGCTTATGGACTTGCGAACGCCAAGCTCGTTCTTTAAGAAGCTTTCTCCGATTGCCATGGAAAGTCTGTACAAGGCTCCCTTGTTGTATTCCTCGACAGCCTTGTCGAGCTTCAAGCGTAACTTGTACATTGCGTCGCGGTTTGATTTCAATAAAACAACAAATTCATCGCCGCCAATCCTAAAGCACTTTCCTTCATTTTCAAAAGTCTTTGCGATTGTTGTACCAGCAGCCATAATCAGGGCATCACCAGCCAAATGACCAAAGGTATCGTTCGTGTACTTTAGGCCATTCACGTCAATCATCACCATGCACCAGTCGGCACTAGAATCTTCTTCCTTGCTGATTTCCTTTAATAGTACATCAAAGGCCAGGCGATTTTCAAGACCTGTAAGAGAGTCTGTAGTTGCGAGTCCTTGCAATTGCTTATTGTACACTTGAAGCTTGCTGTTCATTTCTTCAAGTTCAAACGATGTTTCACGAATAAACGTTGCCATGCGAGCTGCAAGCGGCAATTTCGATGAAGACTGTTTCTTCGCATCTTTGTCAGAGACTGTTTTTGTAGATACGCTACCCTCGCGCATCGCGGCAATAACAAGGGTAATGTTGTGCTGGTTCAAATGTCCGTTTTCACGAATGAATTCGCCGTGCGAAAAGAATCCTGAGTTATCGGCAATGTTTTTTATCGGGTTCAGTTCGTATGTTGGTTCGTAAGAAGACCAGAAGGCCATTCGTGCGGCACAAGAGAAAATATGCAAAACGTCCGGAGTAAACTTCGATAGTTTAACGCTTTCTTGTTGGATGCTTTCTACAATTGTCTGCGGCTCGCCATAGGAAAGACGCACTATGGATTCCACCTCGATATCAGAAGACATCGTAATGGAACCGTCTGGGTTGCTGACTGCCGGAGCTCGGACTATTGTCGTGCCGTTGTGTTCGTAAAGCAATGGGAATTCCAAGGCATTTATGAAGAAGTTTTCATCATTTGCGATGTTCAGATATTTCTTATAAATGTCGTATGCTGGTACGCCGCCAAGTTCATAAAGCGTATTGGCTTCAGCCTTTGTTACATGCAGGTTTCTGCCGAGCGGTTTCCAGCCACTAATCTTGATAGCATCTACAAAGAATTCCTCGCCGCCAAAAAAGAGGATGAGTAACCCGTGGGTGTTGAAACCGCCGACCGATGAAAATACGCACGAATCGGGGCTAGAGATATCTGGGGAACATACAATGCCGCCAAACATTTTGATGCTTGGATCCAGGTCGTCCATTCCCTCGCAAAAGCTTGTCGAAGAAACGCTCGTAATGGTACGGTACATTTCTATTGCTTTTACCCAGGTATTCTTTTTGGATTCCGCGACAATGTCTTCTGTTATTTTTTCAACGGATACTTGTTCCATGTCGTACTGGAACAGCTTAAACTTGCTTGTCTTTTTTTCGAATATGTAGGCAACTACCGTTATTTCTGAACTGACTTCGCAATCTACAATGTTGCCACTTGTAGAATTTCCAAACCACGGGATGTCTGGGAATATTCCTGATATTGAATTCCAAACAGATTCAATTTTTTTTTGATCCAGTGTTGAAGATAGTATTTGAAAATACATTGTTGGCGACTTATGTTCTATGTGCCATTTTTTTAAAATCTTCAAGTCATTTTCAAAATTTTCGGAATCAATATATTGGAATATTTTTCTAAGCATCGTATAAACCTTCTTTATGGCTTGAATTTATTTTCAAAAAAACTAAAATGCAATGTCTTGTTAAAAAAAAGACAATTTTTGTATTCTCCATACCCTTATTGTTTTGTTATGCACATTTAGTTCGTAAGATTAAAAAAGTAAAATAATTACATTATTTTAAGCTATTGAAGGGGTGTTGACTGATTTCACTTTGGACAAATGAATCTTTATTTTCTATCTTTTAGATGAACAAAAAACAAAAAAAGGTTCAAAAAATGAAATTCGTATTCCTTTGCGACGCAGTTTACCTCAAGGGCGATCTTGAAGCATTTGCAAACAAGAACTTCCCTTCTGAACATTCCCTTACCGTTATGACTGCAGAAGAATTTTTGCAGGCAAAGCGCTTCCCGGAAGGCACCTTCGCTATTTTCGCAGAACGCTTCACATGGCAGAAAAACTTTAGCCTTTTCCGTTATTTCGGTCTTTTGCCGGTTCTTGAAGTTTTGCCGCTTGCTGTCGTTAGCCGTTCCCGCCGCCAGGAACCTCTTAAGGGCCGTGCTGCAGCAAAGAACAATGAATTCTACATCAATCCGAGTGCAACAACCGAAGAAATCTCTGCTCAGCTCACAAAGTTTGTCGCTGCCCCTCCTCAGAGCTTTTCTTACCCACGCGGTGTTGCTAAGGCCTAATGAAGCGCAAGACCCTCGCGTCCCTTTCTATGAAGGGCGGCCTAACCGCTATTTTCGAGGTGTCTAAAACCGTTGATTCGGACTTTGTCAAGAATTTGGCTTCTTCCCTTGCCGGGGAGAGGCCTTTTCTTGTCTTGAATTTTGCAAAAGGAACGCTTGCGCACGACTCCCCTATTTCCCTGGATTCGCTTTTTACCGAGTTTGATTTTACAACGCAAAAAAATCTTGAAGCAAGGCGAATTCAATCTGCATTTATTGATGCCGGGGCTTCGCTAGACTTGATTGAGGGCAGCGATAACAATGTTCGAGCTTTTTTAAAGAATGTTGTTTTTTTACGAAAACTGTTCCCTGAAATTTTTGTTGTTTTTAACGCAAGCTCTGCTGAAAAGTTCAAGCGCATTTTGCCATCTTGCGAGGTGTTGGTATTTGATGTAAAGTCTGCAGAAGATGCCGATGCCGTTTCGAATATGCAAGTATTGAAGGATTTGGATTGTACACGCGTTTGGCATTCGAATCTTGCGATACCGGTTTCTTTAAAAAAATGGTTTGCAGAAAGCGCTTCCTATATCCCTTCTGGTATAACCGTTCCTGAACTTGCAAAACGCATATTTGAATTGCGACAGATTTGGGTTTTAAAAAAGAACAGGCCCGAAGGCCTTGCCTACAGTTTGTCTAGAATGTGGCCTGCATTTGCAATTTTCTTATTGCTACTCCCGCTGAGCATTCCTTTTTCAGTAAAGAGCAGCCAGTCCATGATTCGTGACATGCGGCACGACCGCAATGCAATTTCAGAAGCCCCGTATTTTGAATACGAGTTTGACGGGAACGAATCACTACGCAGAATCGCCCGTTACTCAGTCGGAAGGTTCCATGCGCAAATTACTAGCCCGACGCTTGTCGCTAATTACATTGCCGAAACCCTGAACAAGAACAGCTACGCAGGCGATATAAAAAAGGTAAATGATGATTTTATTTTGCCCGCCGGGACCAGGTTAAAGTTCTATCCAATGGACTCCATCAAGGCTGCTCCAGACTCCGTTATACTAGCCTGGCAATATTTTTCTGGCATGCTTTCTGACAGCGTTGCATACCTGACCGAATTCTATGACAAGAACGGTTCTAAGGGACGTAAGCATAACGGCATTGATGTGGCTAGCCGTCGTGGTGCAAGAATCCTTGCTCCATTTGCAGCACGTGCCTGGACTTTTGAAGATGAACGTGGCGGAGTCGTGCTTGCACTTGTCCACAAAAAATCCGTGATATTGTTTATGCACTGTGACCAGCTTTTATATTTGGACGGTCAAACAGTCATGGCTGGAGACCCGGTTGCAACTGTCGGTGTAACTGGGCATACGACTGGCCCGCATGCACATGTCGTAACAGGCGAAGTTACCCCCCGTGGCGAAAAGAGCGTTGGCGGTATTCGTTATACAGTCATTGATCCAGTGTCTTGGTACAACAAGTTCATTAAGAATAAATAAGAAAATTCTCGTAGGCTTTCTTGGCCCTCCACTTGCTTTTGTGGCAAAACAAAACGCCCTGACATTTCCGCCAGGGCGTTTCGCATTAAGCGTTAAAGCTTATTAGGTTGCTGAGCCTGTCGAAGCGTCAGTTGCCGGAGCTTCTGCAGCTGGTGCTGCTTCTTCAGCTGCCGGAGCTTCTTCCTTCTTCGGGAGGAGAGCCTTCATAGAAAGCTTTACCTTGCCCTTCGGGTCAACGCCGAGGCAAAGAACGGTAACTTCGCTACCAACCTGAACAACGTCTTCAACCTTTTCGACACGATGGTCGGCAAGTTCGGAGATGTGTACAAGGCCGTCCTTACCAGGGAGGATTTCGACAAATGCGCCGAACGGCTGGATTGTCTTTACCTTGCCCTTGTAGATGCGGCCTGCTTCAGGTTCTGCTGTCAATTCTTCGATCATGCGGCGGCATACTTCACCAGCCTTGCCGGTCGGTGCAGAAATGTCGATGTTGCCGTTGTCGTCGATATTGATCGTGCAGCCAGTCTTAGCCTGCATGCCCTTGATGACGGAACCACCAGAACCGATAACGTCACGGATCTTGGAAGTCGGGATACGCATCTTGAGCATTGTCGGAGCCTTTTCAGAAACCTGCGGACGTGGTTCTGCAAGACCGAGAGTAGTCATCTTGCCAAGGATGTGCAAGCGACCCTGCTTGGCCTGTTCAAGAGCCTTACGCATGAGTTCCGGAGTGATACCACGAATCTTGATATCCATCTGGAATGCGGTAATGCCTTCTGCAGTACCGGTTACCTTGAAGTCCATATCGCCGAGGTGGTCTTCTGTACCAGTGATATCAGACAAGATTTCAATCTTGCCGCCTTCACTTACAGAACCCTTTTCGGAGATGAGGCCCATTGCGATACCGGCAACAGGAGCCTTGATAGGAACGCCAGCGTCCATGAGGCTCAAGCAGCCGCCGCAAACGGAAGCCATGGAAGAGGAACCGTTAGATTCCATGATTTCGGACACAACGCGAATTGTATACGGGAAATCTTCTGGGAGCGGAAGCACTGCTGCAAGGGAACGTTCAGCCAAGTGGCCGTGACCGATTTCACGACGGGAAAGGCCAAGCTTCTTGCATTCGCCAACGGAGAACGGTGGGAAGTTGTAGTGCAACATGTAGCTCTTGGAGCCTTCGCCCTGGAGGCTTTCAAAGCGCTGTTCATCTGCCTTGGAACCAAGTGTGCAGATTACAAGACCCTGAGTTTCGCCACGCTGGAAGATTGCGGAACCATGTGCACGCGGGAGAACGCCCATTTCAATTTCGATAGGACGGACTTCAGTTGTGGAACGGCCATCAAGACGAACATGTTCGTTCAAGATCATTTCGCGCATTGCGGTGCGTTCAAGGTCGCTAAAGATAGACTTTGCGTCAGCAAGGAGTGCTGCATCCTGAGCGTCGCCTTCGCCGATGATAGCGAGAATGCGAGCATCTTCTGTCATGCGCTTGCAGAGGTCTGCCATAGCAGGATAGAAGTCGGTCTTGACCATGTTGTTGTGAACGTCTGCGTTGAGTTCGTCCCAAACAACTTCCTTGACTGTAGCAACGAGCTTGTCGTGTGCTTCGCCAGCGTTCTTTGGCTTGAGTTCCATCTTTGGCTTTGCGCAACGATCAACAAGTTCCTGTTGAGCCTTGCAAAGCTGCTTGATCACTTCGTGACCAGCAAGGATAGCACCGATCATGCAGTCTTCAGAAACTTCGTAAGCGCCACCTTCAACCATGCAAACAGATTCTTCTGTACCGGCGACCACGAGGTCAAGATCGGCGACAGCAAGTTGTTCGTATGTCGGCATTACAATGTTCTGACCATCAACTACAGCAACGCGAACTGCAGCAACCTGCTGTTCGAACGGGAGTTCAGAAAGGCCAATGGAAAGGGATGCAGCGCTAACGCCAAGGACGTCAGGAGCAAATTTTTTGTCAGCAGAAAGAACCTGCACAATGACCTGGACTTCACGAGTGAAGTTTTCCGGGAACATTGGGCGGATCGGGCGGTCAATGATTCGAGCAGAAAGAATTTCTTCATCGCTCGGACGACCCGGTTCACGCTTGCTGTAACCGCCCGGGAGGCGACCGGCAGCGTAGGACTTTTCGCGATATTCAACGGTAAGCGGGAAGAAGTCACCGTCCTTTTCTTCGCCGTAGCAAACGGTAGAAAGGATGAATGCGTCGCCCATCTTAGCCACAGCAGAGCCTCGAGCCTGCTTTGCAAGTCGGCCTGTTTCAAAAGAGATGACACGACCATCAGGAAGTGTTACGGACACTTCCTTTGGATCGAGCATCTTGCCGTACTTGGCTTGATATGCGTCAATAGACATAAGTAATCTCCAGTCCGCAGATTATCCGCGGAGACCGAGTTCCTTGATGAGAGCACGCTGAGCAATAATGTCCTTAGAACCGTAGTACTTAAGAAGGGTCTTGCGCTGAGCAACCATCATGGACAAACCACGAAGGGAATGCTTGTCGTTCGGATTTGCCTTAGCATGTTCTGTCAAATTCTTGATTTTTTCAGTAAGAAGAGCGATCTGGACACGTACGTTACCAGTATCTTTTTCGTTTGCACCAAACTTTGCGGTGATTTCTGCTGCCTTTTCTTTAGTAATAGTAGCCATAGTACTATCTTCCTTATTTTATGGTTTTGTGGGCGACATTGCCCTTTTGTTGTTAATTCGAGCATTCATTGATACCGTTGTGTCGCAAAGTAGAATTGGCATTAAAACTATGCAATACAGTGATATAACGCAGCTCGTGGGATAATATAGGAAAAAGCGTGTAAGGTCGTTAGAAAAAATATTGAAAAAAGGTCCTAAAATCAAAAAACGCCCAGCCAAGCCGGGCGTTTATACTTGTTTGCAAGAAGCTAAAGGTTCTTAAGAAGTTCTTCTGCTTTTGTAAACTGCTCTTCCACGGAATCTGGGCCAGTACCGCCTTCAATGTTGCGACGGCTAATGGAATAGCGGAAGTTCAGGATTTCTCGAATTGTCTTGATGTCGCGAACACCATGGGCAGCCCAGGTTTCATCGGAAAGTTCCGTGAATTCCTTGCCCTGCTTTGCAGCCTCGCCAACAAGGGAACCGACAATGTGATGTGCATCGCGGAACGGTGTGCCGCCTTCTACAAGGAGGTCTGCAAGGTCTGTTGCAAGGAGAGCAGGCAACATGCGGCTTTCCATCTTGTCGAAGTTGTAGCGGGCAGTTTCCAAGGCTTCCTTCATCACGCGAAGAATTACCTTCGTTGTCTTCACAGCGTCAAATACAGGTTCCTTGTCTTCTTGCAAGTCGCGGCTGTAGCTGAGCGGAGCGCCCTTTACAAGAGTGAACATTGAGGTCAAGTTACCAAGCATACGGCCAGACTTGCCACGGATAAGTTCCATGGAATCCGGGTTCTTCTTTTGCGGCATCATGGAAGAGCCGCTGCTGAATGCATCGTGCAAGGTGAGGAAACCGAATTCGCTTGTGCTCCAGTTCACAAAGTCTTCTGCATAGCGGCTGAGCGTGTTTGAAACGATAGCGAGGTCGCTAAGGAATTCAAGAGCCATGTCACGATGGCTTACAGCGTCAATACTGTTTGGGCTTGGGCGCTTAAAGCCAAGTTCCTCGGCAACGAGCTTGCGTTCATACGGGAATGCAGAACCAGCGATTGCACCGGAACCAAGCGGCAATTCGCAGTGCAAGTCGAGGAAGTTGTTCAGGCGCTTGATATCGCGAGTAACAGCAAAGAAGAAGCTCATCATGTAATGGCTAAAGTAGATCGGCTGGGCCTGCTGCATGTGGGTGTAGCCCGGCATGATTTTGCCCATGTTTTCCTTAGCAACTGCAAGGAGAGTCTTTGCGAGTTCCTTTTCGAGTGCAATGATTTCTGTTGCACGGTGACGCATGTAAAGCTTGAAGTCTGTGCAAACCTGGTCATTGCGGCTGCGGCCCGTATGGATCTTTTTGCCAAGCTGGCCAATGCGTTCCGTAAGAACACGTTCCACTGCCATGTGAATGTCTTCGTCGCTATCTTGCCAAAGGTCGATTCCTTTCTTGTAATCCACAAGAATGCTGCGGAGGCCATTGCAAATGGTCTTGTATTCTTCTTCTGTCAAGACACCAGACTGTACGAGGCCCTTGCCATGACCAATGGAGCCCTGGATATCTTCTTCGATAAGTTCAGAGTCAAATTCAAGGCTGAAGCTCAAGTCGATCATGCTCTGGGCCATGCCACTTTCAAAGCGGCCATCCCACATTTTAGTTTCTACACCGGACATATTTTCAATTCCTTATTTCAATTTTTAGATGCAAGAGCAAGAAGCTAGATGCAAGAAGTTGTAATTTACCATGTCGTTGCGAGCGAAGCGCGGCCATCCAGCAAAGGTAATGAGGTACGCACCTTCGGTGCTTGAGGAGTAAGGTCGTTCGCTGCGCTCACTTTGA
>DCGZ01000124.1 GCA_002314675.1 Fibrobacter sp. UBA1765
AATTCGAGTGTCATGAAAACGCTTTTCCTGCGAAAGGGATGGCGAATGGAGACTGTATGGCTAAAAGAGAAATAGAATCACTCAACAAAAATTTTGTAACTGATATTCGCGGAATTATTGAACAGTCCCGTCGGAATGCGGTGCGTAGCGTTGATTTTTGCCGTGTGCAGATGTACTGGAATATCGGGCGTCGTATTCAGGTAGAAGAACAGAAAGGCAAAAAACGGGCTGATTACGGTTCGTTCCTCCTGAAAAATCTTTCCAAGGAACTGGAACCGGAGTACGGAAGCGGTTTTTCTGTGCGACAGTTGGAAATGTGCAGGCAGTTTTTTCGACTTTACCCAATTGCGAATACAGTGTGTTCGCAATTGAATTGGTCGCAATATAAGCTGTTGATTGCTATTGATGATGCTGATAAACGAGAATACTATCAACTTGAATCTGTCAATAATGCTTGGACCAAGCGTGAACTTGAGCGTCAGATTCATTCACAGCTTTATGAACGTCTTCTCATGAGTTCCGACAAAGAAAAGGTTCTGGCGGTCGCCCGAAAGCAAAGGATTCCCGAGACTCCCCAGGAGGTTATCAAGGATCCCATGGTCTTGGAATTCTTAGGCCTGGAACGTAATCCCGAATATTACGAGCGAGATCTTGAAACCGCGATTATCAATCATTTGCAACGTTTTTTGCTGGAGCTTGGCAACGGTTTTGCCTTTATTGCAAGGCAAAGAAGGATTCTTCTTGAAGATGACGCTGCCCGAAGACAACGATACGATCTTGGCTAGCGAATTCAAGCTTTACATGCCGAGCAAGGAGCAGTTGATTGCAGAGGTAAAGCAGATCCGCGAAGAATTTGAAAAAAAACGACAGTGAACTAAATATTCTAAGGCAATGATATCAACTTGAGCCATTTAAAATGGCACAAATTCCCAAAGTATTATATCATCAAATCATGGGAGCAAAATGCGTGATAATAAAGATTCTTTGGTTATACCGAAAGTTGTTTCAGAAGTTGCCGATATGGTCGGAATTGAGAAAACTGTTGAGTTGTCTGGGCTAAGTCTTGAAAATGTGAACAAAAAAACGGATTCAATAGCTTTGAACCCCTGTATATTGGGAAAAATTCGATTGAAGGGCATTTCACTGTTGTTTTAATTTGTATGAAATTGATTTTTCCCTTTTTTTGCATTATTTAATGAAAAAATATTTTCCGGGTGGCTTTTGAATATCTAATTTTACATTCAAATGAAGTTACCTATAGTTTGTATTATTGGCCGACCGAATGTGGGAAAGTCTTCGCTTTTCAACCGCATCCTTGGTCGACGCGCCGCAGTTGTGAGCAACCGTGAAGGTGTGACTCGCGATAGGCATTACCAGACCGCGATCTACAAGGGTCGTGAGTTTTTGCTCGTGGATACTGGCGGATTTTTGCCAGATGATACCATTGACGTTTTGGCAGATAGTGTTCGCCAGCAGATTTTTGCTGCAGTCGAAGAAGCTGAAGTTGTGCTTTTCATGGTGGATATCCGTGTCGGCGTAACGGACCTTGACTTGCAGTTTGCAAAGCTTGTGAAGCGCCTCGATAAGCAGGTGATTCTTGTTGCAAACAAGAGTGAAGATGTTGCAAATCGCCAGGAAGGCTGGGAATTCCTTTCCTTGGGCCTTGGCGCACCTCGCATGATTAGCGCCCTGACCGGTTATGCTACGCTTTCCCTTATGGATGAAGTCACCGGGCTTTTGCCGAAGGGTGGCCGCATGGCTAAGGAAGAGGAACGTCCGATCCGCTTTGCGATTCTTGGTCGCCCGAATGCCGGCAAGAGCACGCTCCTTAACCGTTTGCTTGGCGAAGAACGCGCCGTGGTTTCGGATATTCCAGGAACGACGCGTGATTCCATTGACTGCGAATTCAAGGTGAATGGGCAAAAGTTCATTGTGACCGACACGGCTGGTCTTCGCAAAAAGGCCAAGGTCAGTGACGAAGTGGAATACTTCAGCAATATGCGTTCGCTTGAAAGTATCCGCCGCTCTGACTTGTCTTTGCTCGTGCTCGATGTTACGCGCGGCCTTGAAGTCCAGGACTTTAGAATCATGAACGAAATCCGCAAGGCCGGCAAGGGTCTTGTGGTTGTCCTTAACAAGTGGGACATTTTCCCGAACAAGGGCGATAAGTCGTTCGACCACTTTGTAAAGGACATGATTGAACGCGACCCGATGCTTGAATACACGCCGATCCTTTCAATCAGTGCAAAGGAGGGCCTCCGCATTCACCGCGTGGTCCAGGAAATCCAGACCGTGTTCAACAACTGCCGCAAGGTGATTGGCCGTGAGCGCGTTGCCGAGCTGTTCAGTGAACTGTTGCAGCGCAGCCCGCACCCGCCTCGCAATTCTCGCGCTATCATTTTGAAGCGTGCTTGCCAGGTTATGGTGGAGCCTCCTGTGATTGCGATTGAAACGCGTACGCCGGAACTTGTTGACGAAGCCTACAAGCGCTACCTGCTAAAAAATTTCTACGAACAATTCGGGCTCAAGGGCGCACCGCTCCGCTTGAATTTTGACCAAAAGCTAACTCTCAGAAAGGACGAAGAACTTGATCAGTTTAATCAGTCTGCTTCTAGCATACCTGCTCGGGTCGATTCCGACAGCAGTGTGGGTATCCAAAATCACACGAGGAATAGACATCCGTCAGTACGGCAGCAAAAACGCCGGCTTGACGAACACTATAAGGGTCCTAGGCATTAAAATTGCCTGGCCGGTCATTATTGTTGACCTTGGCAAGGGATTCTTGGCTCCGTTCATTGCAGCAAAGTTCATGACCGCATATAGCCCGGAATGGACATGGCTTCCGCTTGTCTCTGGGTTCCTTGCGATCCTTGGTCACAGCTTTACCTGCATGGCCGGCTTCCGTGGCGGCAAGGGCGTCCTTACGGCCCTTGGCGTGTTCCTTTGCCTATGCCCGGTAACAGCGCTTTCTAGCTTTGCTGTGTGGATTATCTTGACTGCTGCTACAAAGTATGTTTCTGTTGGTAGCATTACTGCTTGCGTTGCTCTTTGCACGTTCTCCATTATGGGGTATGTCGGGGCTCCGTATCCGGTATATGACAAGATTGATTTGCCGCTCATGATTACTTGCTGCGTAGTTGGCGTGTTTGTAATCGTTAAGCATCGCGGTAATATTAAGCGTTTGATGAACGGTACCGAAAATGGTTTTGGCAGCAAGCGCAAAACCCCGAAGGAAATTTAATTAGAGACTAGAAACTAGGATCTTTGTTTAACTTAAAGATTTGTTCACGTGACGAAAGTCAGCTCTTGGTTTGCAATCAATGCGTGTGCCGACTGTCGTCAGTTAACTGAGGATATAATTATGAAGATTGCTGTACTTGGAACTGGTGGCTGGGGCCTTACCCTTGGCCAAGTGCTTTATGACAATGGCCATGAGGTTTCTTTCTGGACTCATTCCCAGGAAGAAGTAGATTTGCTTACAAAGGAACGCCAATACAAGGATAAGCTCCCGGGCATTATTTTCCCTGAAGAATTTACTTATTCAACAAACATGCAGTCTGTAGTCGAAATTGCAGAACTCGTATTGTTTGTAGTGCCGTCCCAGTTCATGAATAATGTAGCAAAGGGCCTTGGCGCTTGCACGTGCAAAAAGAATCCGATTGTTGCTAGTGCAACAAAGGGCATTTTGGAATCTACACTCCAGCGCATGAGCGAAGTTATTCTTGCTAATGTTCCTTGGCTTTCTGCAGATCGCATGGTTGCCCTTAGCGGCCCTACACACGCAGAAGAAGTTTCTCGCCGTGTAATGACGACTATTGTTGCCGCTTGCCCGAACGAAGCTTCGGCAAAGTTTGTGCAGAAGACATTTAGCAATGAATATCTGCGTGTCTATACCAGCGATGATATCATTGGCGTTGAACTTTGCGGCTCCGTTAAGAATGTTATCGCCATTGCAAGTGGTGTGCTCTATGGCCTTGGCGCTGGCGACAATACCCGTGCCGCTCTCCTTACCCGTGGCCAGGCAGAAATGTGTCGCTTAGGCCTTGCCCTTGGTGCAAACCCGCATACGTTTGCAGGACTTGCTGGCATGGGCGACTTGATTGTTACTTGCCTTAGCGAACATAGCCGTAACCGCTATGTCGGTGAACATATCGGCAAGGGTGAAACGCTCGATGAAGTTCTTGCTGGCATGAAGATGATTGCAGAAGGTGTTCCTACTTGTCGTAGCGCAAAGGCTCTTGCTGAACGTGCTGGCGTAGAAATGCCGATTGTTGAAGCTGTGTACGAAACACTCTTTAACGGCAAGCCGGCTGCACTTTCCATCAAGGAACTCATGAGCCGCGAACTCAAGAGCGAACGAGTTGCATAAATAGTTTTTGTGGCAACAAAAAACTCCCGAGGTAACCTCGGGAGTTTTTGCTTTGTTTGGGAAAACTAGGCTGTTTTTAAAATTGCTTTTTTGCGATGGTGATATTCTGCGGTTGCCGTGAAAATCACGTCGCTACTGGAATTCAGCGCTGTTTCCATGGAATCCTGGATTACGCTAAGGATAAAGCCAACCGCGACTGCTTGCATTGAAATATCGCTACTGATGCCAAGGATTGAACATGTCATTGGGATAAGGAACAAGGAACCTCCGGCAATGCCTGACGTTCCGCAGGCTCCTATTGCACTCATTACGCAAAGAATGCATGCTGTCGGTAAGTCAACATGAATGCCGAGAGTATTGGCAATAGCCAATGTCATAACAGCGATTGTTACTGCAGCGCCGCACATATTGATTGTGCAGCCAAGTGGAATGGAAACGGAATAGAAATCTTTTTCAAGGCCAAGGCGTTCGCAAATAGCCATGTTCACAGGAACGTTCGCTGCCGAACTGCGGGTGAAGAATGCGGTGATACCGCTATCGCGAAGACAACGGAAAACTAACGGATAAGGATTTTTGTGAAGGTAAATGCCAACGATGAGCGGGTTAAGGATGAGTGCAACGACAAGCATGCAGCCGACCAGTAAACCAAGTAACTTTCCGTAGTCTGCAAAAATGCTCATGCCGTTTTCAGCAACAGAAGAAAAAACGAGTCCAAGTATTCCGAATGGAGCCATTTGGATAATCCAGCGAATTACCTGAGAAATAGCTGCGGAAGCATCTGAAATAACAGTAACACAATGTGTGACAGGGAGCTTTTGGAGTGCAAAGCCAAATATGATTGCCCAGAAAAGGATGCCTATGTAGTTTGCTCCGGCAATGGCCGCAACCGGATTCTGTACTGCGTTCTTTACAAGGTTTGTGAGAACTTCGCCTATGCCGCTTGGTGCTGTGCCCTCTGCTGCCGAAACTGTAAGTTGCAGGCTGACTGGCAATAGTTCGCTACCCAAAACAGCCAAGGCAGCAGCACCGATGGAACTGATTATATACAGAGTAATAACGCAACGGAAACGGCTGCCGATTCCTTCTCCTGCCCCTGCTATGGAACTAGCTACGAGTGCAAATACGAGAATTGGTGCCGCCCCTTTTAAGGCTCCTACAAATAATGTTCCGAGAATGCCGATCCCGGTTAAGTTTGGTACAAGTAGTCCTAGAATGGCACCAAGAATAAGGCCCATGATAATTCTAATGATGAGGCTTAATTCGGTCCATTTTTTTATGATTTGTTTCATTTGTATTCCTTTAAGGATTTGTGTAAAAAATTCTTGTAAAAATTAGTCAAGTCCACGCAATTTTGGTTTGCCGCCTTTTACACGTAACGCCTGTACTGCTTCGAGTACCGATTTGTCTTGGTGTAAAATCTTGCTTAAACCGGTGGGGGAAAGCCCAAAGGCGATCGCCGCCATTTTTGTATCGCCGTCGTTTGCCGCCGTAATGTCTAGTACGTCTGCTATGAACTGCGGGAACCCTGGGTTTGATGTTTGGATATGCCCGTTAGAACCTGGGAACTTTAATTCGGAAGGCTGCTTGGGAGCTTCCCTAACTTTTGTGGCAAGTGCCATTTGCATTCTGTGGAGTGCATGGGTCTTGTTTTCGGTAACACTTCTACTTTCACTTGACTTGATTTCTAAATTATATTGTGGAAGTCTAAGGCAAACGCCTGTGTTTGTCTTGTTGCGGTGTTGGCCTCCCGGGCCGGAACCTTGGAAACCTTTTAACGTGCAAGCCCTTAAAAGCTCGTCTAAACTCATACGGAGAAAATCGTCGCGATGCATATTTTAAAAAATACAATTCTTGCAGCTATTTCAGTTGCAGCTCTTGCGTTTATGGCATGTGCTGGGGCGCAAAATGGTAATGTTGGTTCGCAAACAGCTACTCCGGCGCAAGGTTCTGCAGAACAAACTGCAACAGCCGTAGAAAATGCTGAAGGAACTGGCACTGCAGCGGGCAAGGCTACATCTTACAAGCTGCAGCAAGAAGAAAAGCAGGCCATGCTTGAACAGACCTTTGCTGGTATGCTTTCTGCAATTCGTAATGGAACAACGCCGCGCGATCTGCTCCCGTTCATTACCGATACTTCGGAATACTGGCTTGATGACCTTGAAGCTGCAGCCCGCATAGAAAAAGAAGATGAACTGAATGCCCGTTGCTTTGCAGAAGTGTACGCCATTTTACGCTATCGCATTTATGAACGCGAACACATGTGGGGCGATGTTACGGAATACAAGATGCTTTCTTTGGTACTTGCACAAAAGGGTATTCTTGACCGCTTGACGGAACTTAAGCTCGGTCCTATGAAAATCAAGGAAGATCGTGGAAGCGTGGGCCTTGAATCTAGCCCGGAAGTTCCGGTGCTTCTGTTTGTGTGGGATGACGTCAAGTGGGAATTTGACGTGAAGGCTTCTATGCCGCTTGTTACCAAGGGTATTGAAAGCATAGGCGTTAAAAAGAATTGGAGCAATACAAAGCTTGCCATCTACTTGCTCGAAAAGGAATTTCGTTTTGAGTTCAGTCGCGTAGACGACTCCCTGCTAGACCCGGCAACGGCGTTTTAGTAGGTAGGAGTGAGGTCGCACCTTCGGTGCTTGAGGTGAGAGGTCGTCGCTTGCGCGCCTAGAGGAAA
>DCGZ01000139.1:0-19645 GCA_002314675.1 Fibrobacter sp. UBA1765
CACCTAAATGAGAGAAATTTCAAGGCAAAAACGGCCAAAACAAACAAAAAAGGCCAATTTACCAAAGCATTTCCTCACGATTCTTTCTCTCATTTATTCCGCTTTGGCATATAGGCGGGTTTAGTGTGCGTTAGCTGAATGAAATAAACGCCCCAGGGTTCCGATCCCCTGGGGCGTTTTTTATAGGCTAAACCCAATTACTTCATTAACGCACCGATTCCGTATAGGGGAATGTTCAATACTTTCTCGTTATCGCGGAACGGCTGCGATTTTTCACCCCATCTCCAGAGCCTTGAACAGCGCTTTGAAATTCGTAAACTTAAAGAACCTTTATGCTCCATTTACAAACAGAAAGTCATATACAGGGGCAAGTAACAGACGTCATCTTGAATCTTGAAGTCTCCGGAATGAATGACATAGGGTGTGTGAAGGTTCGTGCTGAACTTCTGCTGAAATTTCTTTAGCGACGATGTGGTGTAACGCTGGGTTGACTTTACTTCGATGGGGCAAATGTTGTGCTTGTTGGTAATGTCCTGCTTGCATACCAAAAAGTCAATTTCCATGTTTTCTCTGGATTCGTTGTCGGATTTGGAGTAAAAATACAGAGGCTTTTTATTTGCGCAAAGCATTTGCGATACAAGATTCTCTACAAGCATTCCTTTATTCAATTCTAGTTTGTCGAGCATAAGCTTTCGGTACAGTTCCGTACCTTGAATGGCGGCTTCGTCAAATGCGTGCGAGATCAGCAAACCCGTATCACCCAGATACAGTTTATACTTTGCATCGTCGCGATTTAGTTTGAGGCCGATACTTGGTTCTGTTGCCCCATAGCAGGTGTTGATAACGCGGGATTCGTTTAACCAAAAGAATGCGTTGGCGTAGTTTCTTGAGCGTGCGCCTTTTTTCAGACTGCCTATACGGAACCTTTTTTCATGTCTTTGTAGTTGGCCTGGAATGCTGTCCCAAATACTTGCTACTTTGGGAGCATCTTCACCGGCGTACTGATAAATGTCGTTTCTGTAAAGCTCTAGAATGTTTCGCTTTATATGGTCAACTTCATCGAAGTCTTTTGTTTCTCTATATTCCTGGATAGCCTGTGGCATGCCTCCAACAATCATATAGAGTCTAATGTAGTCCATTGCTTTTCGGTGGAATGCCGGACCGAGAGAAACCTGCTTGGCGAAATTTTCCCTTATGAAGTTCGGCAATAATTCTTCGCCCATTGCCCAAAGGAATTCTTCGAAATCCATGGGGAACATGTCAATGTGTGATTCTTCGGAGGGAATTGTGATTCCCTGAGTGTTTTTTCGGATGCTTACTAAGGAACCTGTTTCGATATAATGGTAGCGTCCGTCTTTCACGAGCCACTTGATTGCTTCGCGTGCCTTGGGATAGCGTTGCACTTCGTCAAAAATAATGAGCGATTTTCCTGGAACCAACTTTACGTTTGCCCACAGCTGGAGACGCATGAAAAAATTATCCAGGTCTGGAAGGTAATTGTCGAAAATTCCCCGGATTTCATCGTTCATCTGTGAAAAATTCACCAGAATGTAGCTCGCGTATTCGTTTTTGGCAAATTCTTCAACAATGTAGCTTTTGCCGACGCGGCGAACGCCATCAATTAAAAGGGCTTCTTTATTAGCCCTTTTGTCTTTCCAAGTCAGTAAATCATTATAGATTTTGCGTTTCATACTGATAGTCTTATACCAAACTGCGATTATTGTATACTTTAAATATACACCAAACTGCAATTATTGACAAGTCTTAAAATGCACCAAACTGCAAATAGTTGACAATAAAGTCAATTTTTACCCCATTTCCAGTGACGTGGGTGCTTTTTTTGTCTTCAAAATTCTCCGGTAAACAACATTTTGCTCAAAAATACTTGACATTGTTTTGAACTTTTTTACATTTGTTTTGCAAAAATTGAGACTTTTGGTTATTTCTAGGGTGATTCTATGAAGGATTTGTTGAATGAGATAATTGCGGATGTTTGGGATAAATCCAAGGACAAGGCTATAAAAAGGCTTGTCGTAAAGGAATCGATTCCAATTCTTTGGTTTGGAAACCTCGATTCCTACAGGAAGAGTGCTCGCAAGGTTATTACGGTTGCCTTAAACCCGTCATGCGTGGAGTTTCCTGACAAGAATAAGTGGGAACGTTTTCCGAATTGTTCGTTGATTTGCGATAAGGTTGAATTGAAGGGCGTTGACTTGAAAATCTATAAGCAATGTTTAAACAATTACTTTAAAAATAATCCTTACAAAAAATGGTTCAACGCCTTCGATAAAATTCTAGAAGCCGTGGGTGCGACCTTCTATGACCGAACAAACGAAACTCCGAATGTTGCTATACATATAGATTACTTTGCGCCGATCGCTACAGCCAAAACCTGGAGTAAACTGGAGCAAGAAGAAAGAAATCTTGTTGTTGAGAAATTCAAAGGCGTTTTTAAGCGCTTGGTAAACGAACTAAATCCTGATGTCATCTTGATTTCGACTAATGCTTCTGTGTTCAAAGATATCTTTGGCTTTGCGATGGATGATGAAAGGTATTTGAAAAAATCTTTTGGTGCAAGCAATAGCTATCTGCGTGGCTATAGGGATCAAGAGGGCAGAGCTGTTGTTGCCGGCTACAACAATCGCGGAACCCCATTTTTTGTGAAAAAAGAAATGAAG
The DNA here is from genome assembly GCA_002314675.1 of Fibrobacter sp. UBA1765. GTDB lineage: Bacteria > Fibrobacterota > Fibrobacteria > Fibrobacterales > Fibrobacteraceae > UBA1765. The sequence goes on from DCGZ01000139.1 coordinate 2,679, forward strand.
TTTGAACAATTAGCGAAAGAAATAACGAAGGCTATCGCCTTGTAAAAAAAGAGAAAGAAATGGAAAAATCAATTTTAGGAATCTGCTTGTTTTTGGTGTCGATAGCATTCGCTGGCAATGAACTGCAGTTTAGCTCAATGACAGATGCTAGAGACGGTAAGACATATAAGACCGTAAAAATCGGCAACCAGACTTGGATGGCTGAGAATTTGAATTACAAGATAAAAGGTAGCATGTGCTACAATAACAAGGACGGAAATTGTAAAAAATATGGTCGCCTTTATACTTGGGAGGCTGCAAAGAAAGCTTGCCCTGCCGGCTGGCACTTGCCAAGTTATGAGGGCTTTGATGCTCTTTTAAAGACTGTTAAAAAAGATGACGGTGATGTATTTGACAACTTGATTGCTTCTAGTTGGGCAGATGGCGAAGACAAGTTTGGTTTTTCTGCTCTTCCAGCTGGCATTTCTAACAAGGACGAAGGATTTCGCGGTCTTGATGATTTTGCCAGTTTTTGGTCTTCCACGAAGGGCTATTTCTTTGGTGTCGGCGATCGCAGAGCGCGCGTCTCCCACGATCGCTACTACTACGGCATGGAAAGTGATGGCTACTCGGTTCGTTGTCTCAGAAACTCAAACGAGAACGCAAAACCTTTGTTTGGAACCTTGGATGATAGCCGTGATGGTAAAACCTACAAGACTGTTAAAATAGGCAATCAAAATTGGATGGCAGAGAACTTAAATTACAAGACCGAAGGAAGCTCGTATTACGATAATAAGGACAGTAATCGCAAGAAGTATGGTCGTCTTTATACATGGAAAGCTGCTATGCAGGCTTGCCCTACGGGCTGGCACTTGCCTAGTTATGATGAATTTGATGCTCTTTTAAAGACCGTTGGAAATGGTACTGGTGAAAGAGTGAACAAGCTGAAGGCGTCTAGTTGGGAAAATGGTGAAGATAAGTTCGGCTTCTCAGCTCTCCCTGCAGGCTTGAATCGTGGCTCCAGTTATTTCGATGAAGTTGGCAGAAGTTCTCGTTTTTGGTCATCTACAAGAGCGTACTTTAACGGCGCGTACTCTTTCTTGTATATCAGTGATGATTTTGCGAGTCTTGACAGCCTTGGCAGCGACGATAATGGCTATTCGGTACGTTGTCTTCAAGACCTGAACGATTTGACCGCATTGAAAGATGGTCGCGATGGCAAAATCTACAAAACTGTTAAAATTGGTGACCAGACTTGGATGGCCGAAAACTTGAATTATAAGACCGATGGAAGCTACTGCTATAACGACGATAATGGAAATTGTAAAGAGTATGGTCGTCTTTATACATGGATGGCTGCGATGCAGGCTTGCCCAAGTGGTTGGCATTTGCCAAGTAGTGACGAATTTGAAACTCTTTTAAAGATTGTAGAAAATGACTCTAGGGAAGGAATCAATAAGTTAAAAGCGATTAGATGGGAGGATGGCGAAGGCAAGTATGGTTTCTCAGCTCTCCCAGCAGGCTTCCTCTACAACGAATATCGAGAATACAGAGGTGGTGGCCACTATACTTATTTTTGGACTTCTACGAAAGTCAACGACGATCAAGCTTACCGTTTGCTAATTAATGACAATAGTGCAAGTCGCGACACTCTTAGACTTACCTACAGATCCAGGAACAATGGCTACTCAGTACGCTGTCTCTTGGACACGGACGAACCTACGCCTCTTTCGCAGTCACAGTCCTCGAACATATTGAAGGATAGCCGTGATGGCAAAATTTACAAGACTGTTGAAATTGGTAATCAGACTTGGATGGCTGAAAATCTAAACTACAAGATGGAAGGCGGTGTATGCAATGATAATGAGGATAGTAATTGTAAACAGTATGGCCGCTTTTATTCATGGGAGGCCGCAATGCAGGCATGCCCAAGTGGTTGGCACTTGCCTAGTTACGAAGAATTTGAAACCCTTTTAAAGACGGTCGGAAATGGTGATAAGGATAGAACCAATAACCTGACCGCATATATTTGGGGAGGTGGCATAGACAAGTATGGGTACTCAGCATTCCCTGCTGGCTATTACGACAAAGGCAGGTTTGATGCAGGGACCAGTGCTCACTTTTGGTCTTCTACGGATAAATTTTTTGACATCGCCTACTCTTTGGATATTGGAAAAACCTACTATAAAGGCAAGAAAGTCTTCGGCTACTCAGTTCGTTGTCTCCAAGACACGGACGAATTTAAGCGTCGCTCGCAAGCACGGCCATCGGGTACTTTGAAAGATGGCCGTGATGGCAATACTTACAAGACTGTGAAAATAGGTAATCGGACCTGGATGGCCGAGAACTTAAATTACAAGATGGAAAGTAGCATGTGCCCCGATGGCAAGGATAGCTATTGTAAAGAGTATGGTCGCCTTTATACGCAGGAGGCCGCAAGGAAGGCTTGCCCAAGTGGTTGGCGCTTGCCTAGTTATGAGGAATTCCAAGCTCTTTTAAAGATAGTCAACAAGGACGGATCCATTCTGAGGTCGGCTAGATGGTGGAATGGTTCTGATAAGTATGGCTTTTCAGCCCTCCCTGCTGGCTACTACGACGGCTCAGTTGAAATATTTTATTCTGGTGAACATGATGGCTATGGCTATGGGGCCTACTTTTGGGGCTCTACAGAGTTTGACGAAGATGGTCGTCGCTATAACTCTTCCTTGGTTTTGGGTATTAACGACGAATACAACCGAAATGCGTATGTCGATAATGGCGCCAATTCGCGCAACGGATACTCAGTCCGTTGCCTCCAGGGGGCGGACGAAATTAAGTATGGCTCATTAAAAGATAGCCGTGACGGTAAAACTTACAAGACTGTAAAAATTGAAAATCAAGTATGGATGGCTGAGAACCTAAATTACAAGACTGGAAGTAGTGTATGCTACGAAAATAAGGATAGTAATTGCCAAAAATATGGTCGTCTTTATACTTGGGAGGCCGCAAAGAAGGCTTGTCCTACCGGCTGGCATCTGCCTAGTAAAAAGGAGTTAGCGTTGCTTTCGTATCAATCCAAGGGACTTTTAAGGGCGGCTAGTTGGGAAAAAGGAAATGACAAGTTTGGCTTTTCTGCTCTCCCGGCAGGCGTCAAAGGCGGTGACGTCGATTATTTCTTCTCTCTTGGTGAAGAGACTGAGTTTTGGTCTTCTACGGAGAGTAGTGGTGGTAATGCTTACCGCTTGTTCATCCGCTCCACTCACGACGGCGTCGAAAGCGCTGACAAGAATGGAGGTCGCTCGGTACGTTGTCTCCAGGACTAACTAGGTACCCACCGAAGGATTCCTATTAAGGCTCTTTGTTTGTTTTTGGAAACGAATGATTTTTACACAAAAACTAGGATGGTTTATGAAAAAAAACAATTAATAAAATGTTGGTTGCCGCTCTTGCTTTGGCTTCTTTTAGCCTGATGGGATGCGAACCTAGCAAGGATGCGGAAGGGCCTGTGAGCATTACCGTGAAAGATGCGGATGGTAACAAGTACCCCACGATGAAGATTGGCCAACAGATATGGATGGCAAAGAACCTGAATGTGAACGTGCCTGGCTCTATGTGCTATGGAAATAAGCCGGAAAATTGCGAAAAATATGGTCGCCTGTACACCTGGGAGGCAGCAAAGATGGCTTGTCCCAGTGGCTGGCACTTGCCTAGCAGGGAGGAATTTAAAACTTTTCTAGAGTTGGTTAAGTTGCGCACTGAACAAATTGTGACCCAGAAGAAACTGAATGCAGAACCGTTGAAAAAAGGCGAAGACAAGTTTTACAATCACTTGCGTGATTCTAGCTGGAAAAATGGTTTTGATTCATTCGGCTTTTCCGCTCTCCCTGCTGGCTACTACGACAGCTACAACAAGAAGTTCTACAGCGTTGGCAGCATAGCCGATTTTTGGTCTTCTACGGAGAACTCTAGCCGCTACGCCTACTACCTGTACATCTACGACCGCAGCGCGTACGTCAACGGCTACGACAAGAACTTCGGCTACTCGGTGCGTTGTCTCCAGGACTAATCCAATGAGAACGATATGAAGATTTCTATAGATCGTATTTTGAGAAATATACAGGAGCAAATTTCATTGATATGAAGTAATCGGGAATTTGATGGAATCGTACAAAAAAATTGCCGAAATTTCAAAAAACTCTTGACTTTGTTTTTTTTTGTTTACATTTAGAGTAATAAAACTATAGAACGTTTATTACAGGAGTCAATATGAAGAAAGAACGTTTCAAGCTGTACGTTGACGAAAACGGGAAAAATCACGAATTTATCTACGCTCTTTACGACGCATTTCTAAGGACGACCCTTGTGGCAAACAAGGTTATCGATTTTACAAAGCCCTTAAGTGTGAATTCCGGGGTCTACGAATTTTCCCATGTGGGCGGGATGGAGTTCGATTCCTTATTTACTCCGTCTAACAGGAATTATCTTGATCAGCATCTTGAATACTTCTGGTCGTTGGGTAGCACGTTTCAGACAAAGTATTCAAGTGTCAATCCTGCTCCGTCTGAAATGTTTCCAAGTGAAGGGCTGTGGAACATGGGGGCTGGGGCGAGTAATAAGGAAGAAGATTTCAAGGCACTAGCGACTCTTTTTGAAAAGAGCCTTCATTCCAAAAATTTACTGAATCTCAAATCTCAAATGGAAATGGAAATTATGGGTAAAACCATACCTCCTTATCCTTCTATTTGGAATGGCATTCTGCACATATGCAACCCCGATCAGCATTGCCGTTCGTATGCGTCATCCGACAAGGACCGTTTTATTGATCTTTCTGAAAAATATGGTTTGTCTAAACCTATCAAATTTAAGGGTGTCGCCGAAAAGGAACTGTTTATCTACAGATTGTATAACCTCATGCGAAAAGAGGAAGATTTGCTGGATATCTACGCTTTCATTTGATTAATTACTGAAAAACTTCACAGAGGAAAAAGAACATGAATAAGAAAATTTTTAGAGGAATGCTGTTTGCAGCAATTACCACGATGTCCCTATGCCTGCTGGGCTGTGATCCGAAGGAAGCCGATGGAAATTCCTATCCTACGGTAAAGATCGGTAACCAGGTGTGGATGGCTAAAAACTTGAATGTGAATGTGCCTGGCTCTATGTGCTATGAAAATAAGCCGAAAAATTGCGAGAAATACGGTCGACTTTATACATGGCGAGCAGCGTTGAAGGCTTGCCCCAGTGGCTGGCATTTGCCTAGCTATGGAGAATTTGAGACGCTGCTGGTTAATGTCGGGGCATCGAAGAAAGAACAATCTGTGAATCTGAGAGCTAACAGTTGGGGAAAGGACAAGTTCGGTTTTTCCGCTCTCCCTGCTGGCAAATACAACGGCAGCGACAAGAAGTTCCTCTTTTTGGGCAACTACGCCAGCTTTTGGTCTTCTACGGAGCCCAATCCTGGCAGCGCCTACAACCTGAGCCTCATTGACATCATCGCGCTCGTCAGCAGCAGCGGCAAGAACTACGGCTACTCGGTGCGTTGTCTCCGGGACTAGAGCGATTGCGAGTGACGCATAGACAAACTTGTTTGTCTATATGTCCGAGCATGAGCGTAGGCGCCTTGCGCCCTAACTAGGCACCCACCATCGGTGGGAAGCCTAGCCAAGGCTTAGCGAAGCAAAGCCTTGAAACAAACGCCTCAGGGTTCCAATCCCCTGGGGCGTTTCGTCTCTAAAATTTTACAACCTTTTAGTGCCGAATATTGCTGCAAAAAGCGTTTCTATATATGGTTAAGCGGACTGTCGCTTGGCCCCGTTCGGCAATTCTGCCGACGGCACTAAAATACGCTTATGGAACTGCAAACTCTTTTCACTGATTGGCAGGCGTTTTTCTCCAACTACAAAATCCTTTCGCAGGACCTCCCCGAAAGCGAGGTCCCGGAACTTTTCCGCAAGAACGTCTTCATGGATGCAAGGTTTGACATCTCGTTCAAGTGGCTCTTTGCCGATGTTGCGATCTTGCAGGATTTCTTGAACACCATCTTGAGGCTTGAAGGCGATGCTAAAATCAAGGCGCTGCGGCTTCGCCAAACGGATCTTAGCCTCATTCAGGCATCCGATGACCTCGTGCGCATCGACATTCACGCGCAGAACGGTCGCGACGAATGGTTCGATATCGAGATGCAGCGCTTTAGCCACACGGGAATCAAGGACCGCGCGATTCTCTATGGAGCTGTGGTTGCCGCCGAGGCGCACCGCGAGGCGTTGCTTGCATACCGTAAGGATTTTGCGAAGGTCAGTACGGTGGCGCGCTACCATGTGCCGAAGGTGATCAGCCTCTGGCTCATGAACGAGACTATCGACGCGAGCTACGGCTACCGCGAGGAATGGGCAATGTTCTGCAAAAGCAAGGTCGGCAACCCTGGGGTATTGCCCGAGAGCAATGTTTTAAGTTATATTTGGATTGACTTGCCGAAGTTCGAGAAGGAGCACGGCCTTTCTGCTGAGGAACGCGAGTGGCTCGACCTTCTTTGCAACAGCAAGGACAAGGACGATGTCCCGAAAACGCAGAACGAGGCGATCCTTGCCGCTTACGATCGTCTCCGCGTGCGCCGCACCCCAAAAGAAATCCTTGCCAAGATGGAGGACCGCATGGTAACACAATTCGATATTGACTGCTGCATTGACGACGCCTTCAGCAAGGGCCGCGAGGAAGAACGCAAACTGCAAGAAGAACAGCATCAAATGGAGCGCGTTAACTTGATCAAGAAAAATCTTCTGAAGGGCAAAACTCCCGAAGATCTTGCGGATACCTTCGACATCTCACTTTCGCAGGTTCTTGAAATCCAGCAGGAACTTCAGAATGCGTAACAGCAGAGCCACCTTTGGGTGGCTTTTTTTAACATTCCAAATTTTTGGCTGTCTATTTTCAGTTTTTTAGAGTATTTTTTAAGACATGAAACAGCAAGTCTATAAGCGTGTCTTTATTCTCGGTTCAGGTTTTAGCAAGTCCTTTTGCCCGGAGCTCCCGACGCTCAAGGATTTGAATACCCTTTTGCCGTTGCAAATCCCGGAAGAGTTTTCGCACTTGAAGGCTTACTGCGAACGCTTTTCAAAGCTTTGCAACGGGGAAGCCGATTACTTGAACATCGAGTCGCTTGCGACGGCGATTCTTTCGGCGCAGATTTTCCCGAGCGAAACGGAAAGCCTTTACCATTCGGCACTCCGTTTTGAACTGCTCCGCTTTATTGCAAGTACAATTCGCGTTGATGGCGATTTGAATGCCGATGCAGAGAATGTTTTAGTGAAATTTTTGCAGAATGTTTCAAACGCTGCCGATGCTGCTTGTGGCAAGACTCTTTTGCTTTCATTCAATTACGACACGCTTATTGAAGATTGCCTGAACCGTCACGAAAAATTTGCTGATACTTCCATTGATTTTGGATTGAACATTGAGTCTGCTGACCGCAAGACTTGCAAGGTCGCAAAGAAGCATGTTGACCTCATGAAGCTCCACGGCTCCTTGGAATGGTTCCCGCTCAAGGGTTCCGGCAACTCGCTTGACGTGCAGAATATTTGCCGAGTTCAAAGAGGCGACAAGAGCTATCCGATTTATGAAAACGATACTCCAGTGTTCATTCCGATGGCGCACTCCAAGGAATCTTTTTTGCGGGGGAGCCTTTTCAATATTCTGTGGGCAAAGGCCGATTACTATTTAAGCAATGCCGATGAAATCTATTGCATAGGTTACGGATTCCCTAAGACAGATGTGAACAATTTGGAATTCTTGCTCAAGCATCGCGAGCGTATAAAGAATGTTGTTGTGTATGAAAAAGAAAGCCACCCTGATTTAGAGCGGCTTTGTAGGCTATTCGGCGAAAAGATTGTTTCTTCTGACGCCTGCGACTTTTTGAAGAATTTACCAGGTGAGTCCACCGCTTGCTTCTAGGCGGTAGCCTTCATAATCACCAATGTACAATGCGCCTGCTCCGCGGAGCCACATCCATTCTGTCGGGAATATGTTGAGTTCTGCACCGAGTTCGCGATAACGGTAAGTGGAACTCTTTGCAAGGAACTTTTTATCGGTTGCATCGAATTGCGTGTGCATGTCGTAAAGGTTTGAACTGAAGGAGGTGTCTTTTGCGACGCTAGAAACGTAGAGCTTCAAGTCTATACCTTTGTAGGCGGCTTCAATTGCTGTGTAGATTTCTTGGGAATTTGGACCAAGATCGCTCCCTAAGCTTTGGCCATAGCTGCTGTAAACGTAGCCAGCGCCCTTGTGGTGCGTGTAAACCCAAGGCTCTACGCGAGTGTATTCAATGTTCCAGTTTAGTGCAACCGGGCCGATCTTCTGTTCATTTTCAACACCGATTGTAGCAGCCCACTTGTTGCCCCACCAGGAATCATCGAACATCTTAGTCGGGCTCTTCATATCGTCCCAAAGCATTTCTCCGTAAAAATCCCAGTGGCGAATTGTCTTTACGCTCAAGTCAAATGCGAGTGCGTTGTTGTCCTTGTCGCCGTGAAAATGTTCCTCGAAAACATACGGAATAAATGGAATTACATAGCTCCATTCAAAGTCGCGGCCGGTGCTATCGCCATCGACATTTGGATTGCTGCCTGCAGGTTCAACGGTGCTTCCGTACATTACAAGTTCAGAAACGCCAAGCTCGATATCAAACGGGAGGCTGGCTCCAAGGCGGTGTGCGTGCATGTACTTGCCAAGATTCTTTTCGTGGTAGAGCTTCATGGCGTATTGCTGGTAGGTGAGCGGGCCGACCTTGAATTCATAGCCAAAGTAAGGTGTAGGTGCAGGAATTTGCAAACGGTAGCTGGAATCCTGCCATGGGCGGAATTGATATTCGTCACCACGCAAAATTACCTTGTTGTGGCGAGCTACTCCAAGAGAAACGTAGTCAATGCCGCCCACGAGTTTTGCAAAGCCCACGTTGTAATCCATGGAAAGCCTGAAGATATCCCAGGTGCGGTTGTTGTCAGATTGCTTGTTGTAAGGGAAGCCGTCGTAAGGATCGTAGAAGTTTTCTGGAATGTCGCGGTTCGTCTTGTCGTTTGAAATCTGGACAAGACCCTTGAAATGGAACTTGTCGGTGAGCTTGCCTTCGTAGCTTAGGCGTGCGACCGCTTCGTTGTCTATGTGCTTGTGGTTATCGCTGTGAGGGCCGTCTAGGCGTGTTGCCGAAACGGAATCGTAGAGTGTTCCACGAAACTTTAAAACGTAATCGCCGGTGGAATCTGCGACCTGCGTGTGGCCCGGTGCACGTTCTGGATTTTGGAGAATGCCTGCAAATGAAGAAATTGCAATTGCTAAAACGATGAAGACGAATTTAAACATGAAACTAGACCTTGAATGCATTGACCAAAAGTTTGAAATGTAGCAAAGCGTATTCCCTGGATTGCGTAGAAGCGATTGCCCTTGGAATTGCGGTGAGCAATCGAATGGAACTGCGAATGATTCTGAAAGCTTTAGAAACAATTAGTCCTTTTAGACCCCAATGCTTTTTAAACATGTATTCCTGGGCATTGTCGTGTTGCAATGAGCGGGATAGCGTTGATTTTGCAGAACCACCATCAAGGTGGGTTAGGGTTGCCTCGTTATTTATTAAGTATTCAAAGCCGCAATCTTTTGCACGCAAGGCAAAATCCACATCTTCATAGTACATGAAAATGTTTTTGTCAAAACCGCCGACTGTATTCCAGGTTTCCATGGTCATGCACCAGCAAATGGCTGCCGTCCAATCAGTTTTTTGTATGGTGCCTGTGGTGTTTACATTTGCCGGTGTTCCGTGAAGGTAGTCTGCTGCTTTTTGCTTTGAACGGAATGCGTTAAAAAAGAACTGCTTGAAAAAAATGTTTGCGTAGTAATTCTTTTGTAGTGAACCATCTTTGTTCAGCGTTTTGGGGGCGACGATTGCATTTGGATTGTTGCGCAAAACATCAAGTAGTTTTGGTAAGCAGTCTTTTGAAACGATGGTATCGTTATTTAACAGACATAGATTTGTAAAAGGAAACTTTTGGTGGCAAATTTCAATGGCTCTGTTGTTTGCTTTTCCAAAGCCAAGATTTTCGTTTGATTCAATTAAAAAGAATTGGTCTTGAATCGGTTCAATGATTTTGCGCAAGTTTTCTGTGGTTTCTTTATCGCTGCAGTTATCAAATATAACGGTAGCAAATTCTTCCTTTGGCAAATGCTGCAGACTGCGTATGCAATCTACGGTCATTTCCCAGTGGTTGTAAGAAACCAGCACGATTAAAGTCTTGTTGCCACTCATTTTGAACACTCGGAAATGACAGAGAAAATTTCAAAAATTTTCTTTTGAAAACAGTCTGTGCTTCTATGGTTGAATAGTTTTTCTTTTAAATCCTGGAATTCAGAAACGTTAAAACTTTTTGAAAAGTCTTGAATTTTATTGCAGGCATCTTCAATGTCGTTTTCTTTGAATTTCATCCAGCTTGGCATGTTGTAATCATCGGTATATTTAGCGCTTGCAACAAGTACAGGGATATTGTTCTGTATCGCTTCGTACATGATGATCGGGTCGCCTTCAAAACGGGAAGGCATGAATAGCATGTCCCAGTTTTTTTCTTTTAGTCTGTTGAGAAGATCTTTGTGCGGAATGCTTGAATGAATCTGCAGCCTTCCCTGCAGGTTGTTTTTTTGAATAAGGGCTTCCAGTTTCTTTTTGTCTGGACCATCGCCGACAATGCTGAATTCAAAATCGAATTTTGCGTTGCTTAATTTTTTTGCTATTTGCGGTATAAGGTCTTGCCCTTTTTGCTTAAAGTATAGACGGCCGATTGTTGCAATCCTTAAAGTTTTATTTGAAGCTTCTGAAAAAACTTTTGGCAGTGGGACTTGCTCGTTTGGCATGTCTATTGGGTTTGGTAAAATATGAACCGGAACTTTCGGGTCAACAAAGCGGTTTAGCAATTTGCGCTGGGTTTCTGAAATGACGATCCATTCATGTATATTTCTATAGATCGATTTCGCAAAAAAATCTCGTATTCTTCCGAGTGGAGCCCCGGTTTCTTTTTGGGTGTACACCATGGGAATATAAGAAATGATTTTATATCCCAATTTTTTTCCGCAGAAAATCGCCGTTGTGGAACGCTCTATGTTTCCCGGGCAAATCACGAGATTTGTGTTTGCAGCGGCTTTTTCTTGAAAAAGCTCAGTCAGCATTTTTTGACGCTTTAAGCTGTGGTCCCTAAAAATAGGGAAGGGGAGCTTTGTGCAGAAAGGGAGCTTTACTGCATTTACATTGGCATCTAGGGCACTTTCAAAATTGTTGTTGTAGTAAAAGAAAGTGACCGGGTATTTACTTGCTACAGCAGACGCTATTTTGGCGGCAAGAATTTCTTGACCGCCCCATTCTGGTGCATCTGAATAGAAAGTAAAATTTTTAGAAAGCATTGTTACGATTTTGAAAAAATTATTTTAGCCAGTTTGAATCCACAACTAGAGAATAGAATTTTCTTGAAGACTTGGGCAAATTTTTTTTCAGGGAACAGATTATTTCTGTTTGAAACGAGCCAGAAAAAATATCTGATGTTCAGCCAGGAATTTTGTGTATGTTGCAGGAATGCCCTGTATTTTTTCGTGAATTTTATTTCATCATCGCTAAAATTCAATCGATCGGTATTTGCTAAAATATCGTCTGCAAAATCAATGTTCTTTTGCAATGTTTGACTCATGGGCAATGAATATGACATGCCTATTGCATTGCCTTCGTGAATTCTGTATTGAATGACCGGTTCGGAAATGGCCTTGATGCCAGAATGTTTTTGCGCAAGCAAAGCTATCCAAACGTCATGGACCTTTATGTGTTCCGGGATTGGTAATACGTCATCGATGAGTTTGGCTTTGAAGACCGCCGTACAGCCAGTAACATTGTTCGTTCCTGAGATTCTGCTTTTTATGGAAATTTCAGTCGATATGTTGGAAAGTGTACGCCATGAGGCTGCGATGATATTTCCCTTATGGTCTATGACCTCGGCGTCCCCAAAGATGAGCGATGCGTCGCCGATTTTTTGCTCCAGAATTTCAAGTTTGTTTGGCAACCACACATCATCTTGGTCGGCAAGCGCTACTAAATCTGTGTTGAGCAATTGAGGTTTGGCAAGCGATAGCGCCTTGGAAAATGCTGCACGGTGACCTTCATTTTTTTGTGAAACCGTAATTTGCAACGGAAGCCTATCTTGATAGCTCTTCAAAATGTCTACAGTAGAATCCTTGGAGCCATCGTCAACGGCTACGATAAAATCTGCCGGGCGTGTTTGGCCTACCAAGGAATCAAGCATCTTTGCAAGATACTTTTCTCCGTTGTAAGTAGCAAGAACTATGCAGATTTTAGCCATGGCTAGAATATAAGAATATGGCCCCGCATAAGCAATTTTTTTTACGAAATAAGCCTGTTTCCATTATGTTTGTAAATATTCTTTTTCTTGATGTTCGTCCTTAGGAATAGTGATTTTTTTTTGATGTGGAGAAAAAATATTTTTCTAAATATGATTCCCATGAAAAATATGAAGGTACTGATCGTTTGCGATAAGAACTCTTGCACGAGTTTTGGTCGCTTGACTCTTGATATATCTTCATGTTTGAAGAACAGGGGCTTTGAAACGCAGGTTGTTTGGCTTGTTACCCCAAAGTATTTTCCGCAGGGAGCTCCAGAAGTTGGGCATTGCATTTTTGCTTCATCACTCTATGCAGGCTTTCTGAAATTCAGAAGTCCCCTTAAAAAATTGATTGCAAAGCAGCAGCCGGATTTGGTGTTCTTTATTCGTCCGGAACTAGGCTTTTTGATACCAGCCGCAAAGTCGGTAGCAAAAAAGTTCAATGCGGGTGCAAAGACCGTGATGATGGTTCACGACACCTTTGCAGAAACGCTTTACACAAAAAGTTTCAAGTTCAAGCTCATCAACAAATTTTTTATTGACCCGACCAAAAAGGCCGATGCCTTTGTGTACAATTCAAACTACACAAAGCAGGAATCCGAGAAATATTTCGGTGTGCCAAATTGCGGGGGATATGTCATTGGCTGCCCGGTGGACCAGGCTTTGTTCTGCAAACCGGATTCCGTTTTGCCACGTGCCGAACGCCTGAAATTTTTTGAACAGTTTGGCGTGCATTCAGACAATGCTGTCTGCCTGAACGTGAGCCTGGACGAGCCGCGAAAGAATTTGGATACGTTCTTCAAGACCGCGGCGCTCCGCCCGGAAGTTGCTTTTGTGCGCGTCGGCAGGCTGCGCGAAGAAACGGCTTCGCGGCTCGAAGCCATGCACCTGAACAACGTGTACCATTTTGAAAATCTACCGGCAGAAACCTTAGTAGAATTTTATCGCAATGCAGATATATTCATGTACCCGTCATTGCTTGAAGGCTTTGGCTTGCCGCCATTGGAAGCTCTCGCCTGTGGAACTCCGGCGGTTTGCTCCGGGACCTCAGCGTTAAAGGAAAACTTGCAGGGGGTTATCCCCTTGGTGGAACCAGCCGATGATGCTAATGAATATGCGCGAGTTATAGACAGGGCCTTGGCTGCAGAACAAGTTACAAATGAATCGGCGGCTCTTGAATTGTTGCAAAAATTCAGCTTAGAAGCTTTTGCGAATAGGTTACAGCTTGCCATGGCAAGCCTTTAAAAAACTGTTGCTTTTTATTTTGCGTTTTGCTTTTTTGAATTTGTCGACTCTGCATTTTTCGCATTGCTTGCATTAACGTTTGTAGAGTCTGCTGTCGCATTTTTCGCATTGCTTGCCTTGCCGGTAACAAAGTCCGTAAGGTCTGGCTGTTTTGTATCAAAGCCGAAAAATGTAAGTTCCTTTAGGTACAGGCTGTATGCGATGGACTCGTTACGACCTTGTTCCCATGAACCGGTTAACGGTAAAATATGGACTATGGTCAAGATCATGGAACAGCAAATGCATGCCTTGATAAGCCCTAGAAGAATTCCAAGAATTCTGTTCGGTATGCTAAACATGGTCTTGGATATTGCGCCATGTAAAAGCCTACCGGCAATGTTTAACAGTACAAACGGTACAAGAAATCCGATTGCAATGCATGCAATGTGGTTTGTCGTGTTTGATATGTTAAATATGCTTGCAATGAAGTTTCCAAAAATATCGTAGCAAAAATATGCGCCTGCTGCAGCGGCTACCCATGCAATCAAAAAGAACAGGCCCTTTAAAAAACCATACCACAGGCCTTGCAGAACAAGGATTATGGTTATGACAAGACATACAATGTCAAGAACAATCACGAGACCGCGCTCCGGATTATTTCAAAGAGTATAAATAGGATTGTTGCAGCTCCAACGCCAGCACCAAAAATAAACCATTTCTTTTTGGAATTGCTTTCGTCAAAATTGCTTGTGTACGGGACTTGTGCAAAGATTGCCCTGAGCCATTGGGCAAGCGAGGCGTCTAGTTGGCGTGGATAATCCTGCATGCATGTTGCTGCAAGAACGTCGGCCGCTTCTTGTGCGTCACTGAATCTGTGCGTTGGCTTTTTTTCGATCATCTTGCAAACCCACTTTGCAAGAGGTGCTGGAACTTCTGGCGGGAAATGCTTTGGAACAACGTTCAGGTTCAAAATGAACTGTGATGTTTGTTCCATTGTTTCTCCCCGGAACGGATGCTTGCCCATGAGCATTTCGCATGCGATAATGCCAAGGCTAAACAGGTCGGATTGCGGCGTAACCTTTTGTGCAGAAATCTGTTCTGGGCTCATGTAGGCTGCCGTACCGAGCACGCTGCCCGGGAGAGTCATTTCTTGACCGGCTCCAGCATTGCGAGCAATGCCAAAGTCAAGCAAACGTACACGACCGTTCTTTTCGACCATCATGTTGCTAGGCTTTAGGTCGCGATGGATAATCTGGTGGCGGTGTGCGCATACGAGCGCCTGCAAAATTTCGTGCAGAATGAATGTGGTTACCCAAACCGGAGGCTGTGGACAAACATCAAGAATTTCACGAAGGTTTTTACCCTGGATAAATTCCATGGCAAGCGAGAGCCTGCCGTTGCGTTCCTGCCAAACAGAGTAGGCGTGCACGATGTTCGGATGGTTCAAGTGCGCTAGCAAAACAGCTTCGCGCTGGAATCGCTGGATAAGGTCTTCGTAACCGACGAGGCTAGCCTGCATTTGCTTGACGACAACCTTGCGTGCAAGAGACGGGTCTTCGCAAAGCCAAATTTCGCCCATGGCGCCTTCGCCAATTTTTTGAAGAGGTTTGTAACCACCGATTTTATCTGGTACAGCTTTTTTGCGTGTTCTTTTTACGGTAGTTTTTTCTTCGGTTTTATCCACAGTTTCATCCATGATTACAAATATAGATTTATGTTCTCGTTGCTAGAAAACTTGAATGCTAAAAATGCACATAAAGTAGCTGCTTTTGCGGTATGGGAGTGCCCATTGAGCCTGGCTTATAAAATAAGAAATTAAAATGACAAAAATTGGGACTTTTGGGTGGCTTGTTGTGGATTGAATTTGGATTTGGTGGTACTAAATGGGTATTTTTGGGGCTTTTAGTACTATGGCGTTGGTGGAACATCGTGTAACAGGGCTGAAATTCTTTTCAAAATGCTATCTTATGCCAAAATATCTTGAAAGGAACTCGAATTTTGATTTTAAAGAACTCTTGTTTTAAGGTTTTTGTGCTTGTTGGCCTTGCTGTGTTGTGCTCCTGTGGCGATGATTCTGCCTCTAGCACAAGTGTGAACGAGTCTCCTGAAAATCCGCCTAGCGCAGAAACCCCTAGCGATTTCAAGCCTTCTACAGAAGGTGAAACCTGCTCCGTAGAAAATGCCTTTAAGTGGGTTGCAGCACGCTCTTATGAAAAGTGTGAAAATGCAAGTTGGGTTAAGCATGAAGTTCCTGTATATGAAACAGGCTTTAATCCTAGCCAGTTTAACTTTGGCGCGGCATGGCAAGCAAGTCATGAAGATGCTGAATTTTACAAGGGTGTAGACTATATCGCCGTTTGGCTTGGCGACAACGATTTTTACAATGCTTTTGAAGCCCGCATGGTAGACATGTGCATTGAAATTAATGCAACTCCAATGATTTATGGCTATGTCATTGCTGAGTTTGGCAAGGATATGGGCCTCAAGGACTGCGACATTGCAAAAGAAGGGGAACCCTCGCTTTGTACGGACGGTGCAAACTTGATTCGCAATTATTTTGCAGATTCCGTTCTTTACCGTTACAAGGAATATGCGGAGGGTCTTCGCGATCAAATTGAAATCAACCATGAAATGGACCCGAATACATTTGAATCCATTTGGCTCATTGAACCGGACTTCTATCAATATTCGCAATCCAGTTCGGAACAGAATAACGTGAAGCAGAATGACGGTGGAATTCCTGACGCAGAAATGGGAGCACTGTTTGCTGAAATTGTTTCTGTTATCAAGACTTATTTGCCTGCGGCAAAAATTGCAATCGACATTTCTCCATGGGCTTTGGATCAGGCTGGGTGGTATGCAAACTTTGACATGAGCCTTGTGGATTACGCAAGTACTTCAGGAGGCCGTTCCTTGTTTGGTTCCGATAAGATCAAGAGCGGGAACAAGGCTACCTGGGCTGGCATTGCGACTATCACTGGTAAGCCGATTCTTGCTGACGCCGGCTACGATGCTGGCGGCGAGGGGACCGGGCATGCAGAAGGCTGGGACAGGGGGGATAATATCAGGGCTCGCGTGGCTGACGGCGTGATAGGCGTTATGCAAATGGATGCGGCTCTTGATTACCCTTCAAGACTTGATACGATTCGAGTTCAGCTTCGCGAAAACTTGATACGAGAATAAAAAAACGGGTGGTTTAAAGCCACTCGTTTTTTGTTGATCTCAGGAAATATTGTTCTAGATTGCCGCGGACCTAGAGGTCCTCGCAAAGACAAGGTAAGAAGCAAGAACCTGATGCAGGAAAGAAAACAGGAGTCAGGAATCAGTGACAGGAATCAGGCATCAGGACGCACCTTCGGTGCTTGAGGAGTG
>DCGZ01000139.1:19674-27118 GCA_002314675.1 Fibrobacter sp. UBA1765
TACGCTCACTTTGAGGTAATTAAGAGGACAGAAAACAGGAGTCAGAAGACGTAAGATGGAAGAGAGAAGAAATTGTATTCTTCCATGTCGTTGCGAGCGAAGCGCGGCAACCCAGAACAATGAATTATGCACTTTCTAGATTGTTAACTAACATTGTATGCTTTCGCATATACGTTTAGTTAATGCTTCATTATGTTCTCAATGACATTTTATTCCTAATTCCGCATTCTTAATTCTGAATTACCAAAGCCTACTGCCGACAACATGAAAACCTACAATCCTCTTTCGTCTTTCGTCTACCAGCGAAGCGGTCTATCGTCTACCCTATCCCCTAGATCCTACTAAAGATAGATGCTGTAGTGCTTTGCTGTCTTTGCGTGTTCCGGGTAGTCTAGAATGTAGTGCAGGCCGCGGGATTCCTTGCGGTTGAGGGCGCATTGCAGAATCAGGCGGGATGTCTGGACCTGGTTGCGGAATTCAAGAAGGCTTTGTGACTTTGTTCCCTTTGCAGCGAACGCCTTGTTCATTTCGGCTTCGAGCTTGGTTACAATTTCAAGCCCCTTGTTTAGGCCTTCCGTTGTACGCACGATGCCGCAGTAGGTCCACATGACCTTCTTAAGTTCGGTCTTTTTCTTTTTCCATTCGGCTCCGCCCTTAAGGTCGATAACTTCCTTGCTTGCACGTGGAACCTTGAAGTCTTCATGCGCAAGGCCAAGCTTGATGATGTCATCGACTGCGCGAATTGCATAAACGACGCTTTCAAGAAGTGAGTTCGATGCCAAGCGGTTTGCTCCGTGAACACCGGTTGCTGCAACTTCGCCGCAAGCGTAGAGTGCGCGAATTTCGGATTGAGATTCTGTATTTACAAGAACGCCACCGCACATGTAGTGCGCAGCTGGAACAACAGGAATCCATTGCTTGGTCATGTCGACGCCGACTTCTTCGCACTTTGCGTAAATGTTAGGGAAGTGGGTCTTTGTATCCTTAGCTGGCTTGCCGGTAACGTCGAGGAACATGCAAGGTTCACCGGTGCGTTCCATTTCGGCGTGTATTGCGCGAGCTACAATGTCGCGTGGGGCAAGGCTGCGGAGCGGGTGTACCTTGTCCATGAATTCTTCGCCCTTCTTGTTCTTGAGAATGCCGCCCCAGCCGCGGACTGCTTCAGAAATAAGGAATGGCTTTTTAAGCTTTGGAGCGTAGAGCGAGGTCGGGTGGAACTGCATGAATTCAAGATCCTGGAGAGCTGCTCCTGCGCGAGCTGTAATTGCAATGCCGTCGCCAGTGGAATCTTGCGGGCAAACCGTGTAGCACCAAATGCGGCCCGCGCCACCTGTAGAAAGAATCGTTGCCTTTGCAAAAATGGACTTGACTTCGCCGGTCTTTTGCATTACGACCTTTGCGCCAAGGCAGCGCTTTTCGCTACCTTCACCAGAACAAATCAAATCATAGACATAGGCGTTTTCGATATAGTCGATGTTCTTTGTCTTGTGGAGCCTTGCAAGCAATGCCCTCATGATTTCTTTTCCGGTAAGGTCTGCAGCGTGCAAAATGCGGTGGTGGCTGTGGCCGCCTTCAAGGTGCAGGTCAAACTTGAGACCTTCGGAATTTTCGTGAGCCGGTGTAAACTGAACGCCCCATTCTACGAGCTGGTTGATTGTTGCAGGACCGCTCTTTGTAAGAATTTCGACGGGCTTCTTTTTGCAAAGTCCGGCACCGGCTTCTTCGGTATCGGTAATGTGCAACTTAAAGTTGTCGGTCTTTGAAGTTACGGAGGCTATGCCGCCCTGTGCGTAGTTTGATGAACCGTCCGGTTTTGCACCTTTTGTCAAAATAGCTACAGAAAGGCCGTTTTCGGCGGCGTGAAGAGCAGCGGAGAGACCCGAAATGCCTGCTCCAAGGATCAAAATATCAAACATACTTACCCCCGGTAAAAACCTGGCTACATTATAATAGAAAAAAAAAGGTCAAAATTGCAAGTTTTTACCCTAATTCTATCATTTCTTTTTTATTGCATTCAATATCTTTTACTACTTTTGTGCCCGACAAATTTAATGGAGTTTCACAATGCTCACTTTGATTAACGAAAAAGCTAAATGGATTATCGCCATTGCCGTAGTATTTATCGGTATTGGTCTTCTTGCCATGGACGGCACCCCTAAGGATGGCGCTTCCAGGTTCCCGCTCGGTGAAATCAACGGTCGCAAGGTCGATGCAACCGAATTCGACGCCCGCGTAAAGCAGGTTACCGAAAATCAGCGTGGCCGTTCCTTTGAAGATGAGCAGTACGCAGCTCTCCGCGCAGACATTTTCCGTTCCTTCGTTCGCCAGTACGTTCTTGAAGAACTGGCCGAAAAGAACAAGCTCCAGGCATCTGTAGCCGAAATGAAGGATGAACTTCTCGCCAACCCGAACGCAGTCCGCAACCTGGTTGGCCAGGAAGCTCAACAGAATCTCTACTACATTCAGCAGACTTCTGCAAACGCAGACGAAGCGAACCAGCGTATCCAGACCTACCTCGCTTCCTTGCCGCGTTTCTTGCTCGATACCGCATTTGACCAGGCTTCCTACGAAGCATGGTTGAACACTCCGGAAGCTTACCAGTGGGGTTCCATGGTTCGCTATGAACAGGAACTCAAGAACAACACAATTCCAATGAAGCAGCTCCAGACCTTCATTGCTGCTGGCATCCACCAGACTTCCCTGGAATCTGCATTCTCCGTTACCCGCCGCTTGAACAAACTTGACCTCCAGGTTGCTTCTGTTCCTGCTTCTGCTTTTGGCGATGCAGCAAGCAAGGTTGACTCCGCTGCAGTTATCTCTTACTTCAACGCTCACTCCGATTCCTTCTTTGTCAAGGAAGACATGATGAAGGTCAAGTATGCATCCATTGCAATCGCACCTTCTGCAAAGGATGAAGACGCAATCCGTGAATATGTAAAGACCCTTTACAACCAGCTCATGGATTCTACAATCGCATTTGATGAACTTGCAAAGATCCAGTCCGAAGATGTTGGCTCTGCACAGCAGGGTGGCCTTCTCGGTGATTACACTGGCCGTGGCGTTTGGGTCAAGGAATTCGAAGATGCTGCATTCGCTCTTGATTCCGGCAAGATCTCTGAACCGGTACGTACACAGTTCGGTTACCACATCATCCAGAACCTCGGCAAGCAGACCGATTCCACTGGTGCTGTCGCTAAGGTCAAGGCAGCCCACATTCTCGTGACCGTAAACGCATCTGTTGAAACAGTCGATAGCCTTACCAAGATCTTGAACAACGTCAAGAAGTCTGCCGAAGAAGGCAAGTCCTTTGAAGACGCTGCAAAGGAACAGAACCTTGCAGTTACCGAAAGTGATTGGCTCAAGCGCGGTGCAAACCTCGCTGGCATCGGCTACGTTCAGGGCTTCCACACCTTCATGTTCCAGAACAAGAAGAACCCGGAACCGCAGGGCACAATCTCCAATGTTCTTTCTAACAAGAAGTTCGTGGTACTTGCAGTCAAGGCTGACAGCCTTGTTGCAGGCAAGCGTCAGGTTGGCCCTTACTTCGAAGAAATCCGTGCAAACCTCGTGAACAATGCTCAGGCTGAAGCAGCCAAGGCTTACCTTGAATCCGTTGCTTCTAAGGTTGAAGCCTGGAACGCAGCTGACTCCGTAAAGCCGACTGTCGAAAACGTAACATTCGAAACCGCAACTGCCGGTGTTGATGAATACGTTTCTGGCCTTGGCTATGCAAGCCCGGTCCTTGCTACAATCGCAAAGACCCAGAAGGTTGGCGAATGGGGCCCGGTCGTTGTAACACCGAGCGGTGCTGTCAAGGTTCGCATCAATGCAGAAACAAAGGCTTCTGAAGAATCCGTTGCAACAGGAACTGAAGAAGACTTGCAGAATGCAACACGCTTTGCTCCGAACGCACTCGTGAACGATTATGTTCTTTCCCTTGAAGCAACTGCAGATGTTGTTAACAACCTTGATCTTTACTACAAGGACTAATTCCTAGTGAATTTGGAAAGGCTCGGGTAAAACCGGGCTTTTTTTGTTCGTGGAATTCAATCCCGTCTTGTAAAGATTATTTGACGATTGAGCTTCTATTATATATTTTTTGAGATACGAGGTTTATTTATGCTCCGTTACGCACTTCTTCTTTTCTGTATCTTGACTCTTGTTGCTTGCAAGCAAAAGAACGAATTTGTTCAACATTCAGAAAACTTGACCGTCATTGACGTGACCCACCGCGACATCATTGTGAACGGTGAAAAAGTAGGTAGTGCAATCGATGAAATTTCAGAAAGCACCGCTCCCATTGTTGCTTCCATCGAAAATGCGGTAAGGTCGAAGGCTGCTCCGAGCGTCAACGTGCACCTTGAACGCTTTGAACGCTACGATGTATTTTACAAGGTCGCTTCTTCGATTGCCGCCGCAAAAATCGTGAAGGGCCCGCTTGTCACGTTTGCCTTCGGAAACGATTACTCCAATGGCTTTGCCTTGCCGAGCTTTGTCTTGAATGCAGAAAACCCGTGCACCGCTGCCCTTTCTTCGCTCAACTTTGTTGGCACGCAAAATTCTGGCGCGCAAATGACTTCTGAAGAAAAGCACCAGCAAATGATCGAAAACAAGAAGATGGAGCTGGAGTGCGCCGAAAATTACCTGAGCCAGCGAATCTTCATAACTTCGGAAGGCAGCGCCGTAAAGTATAGCTTGGGTTACAACTATAGCGGCATTGTCGGCGGCCACGCTTACACGGCTTACGATTCTGAATCTGAAATGTGGGACGCCATGGCCGCGATCCTTGCAAAGGATTCGTTCAAGGATAAGCTGGATTTGCGCAAGGTCACGTTGATCGCCGCAAAGGATGTTCCCATGAATGTTGTTGCCGACATGGTCTTGAAGCTGAAGAATAAGGGGTATGTCGTTTATTTTTCAAATGTCGAAAAGTAACCTTAGCAAGGCCTAGCAATGTCGGAATGCAATGTTTCAAGTTCTGTTCAAAATGATCTTCTCCAAATTTCTTTTGCCGGTCGTATTGATTCGGCAAACGCAGCGGCTGTAGAAGCTTCGGTGCTTGAATTGCGACAAGCAAATGCTACCGCAAGTATTTGCATTGATGCCGAAAAGCTGGAATACATTTCTTCGGCAGGCCTTCGCATTTTGCTCAAGCTGCAAAAGGGCGAAAAGCAAAAAGTCCAGGTCTTGAATGTAAGGCCGGAAGTTTATGAAATCTTTGACGTTACAGGCTTTGTTGAAATATTGGATGTTAAGAAGGCCTTGCGCAATGTCAGCATAGACGGCTGCGAAAGGCTTGGCGTTGGCGGCACCGGAGCCGTGTACCGCTTGAGCGGCGATACGATCGTAAAGGTGTACCACCCGCACATTACGCTTCAGCAGATCGAGCAGGAACGCAAGTTTGCAAAGACCGCGTTTGTGCAGGGCGTGCCGACCGCGATCGCTTTTGACATTGTGCGTTGCGGCGATAGCTACGGCACAGTCTATGAACTGCTTGATTCCGATACGTTCGCCCGTGCGATTGTAAAGCACCCGGAAAAGTTCGATGAATACATGGACAAGTACGTGGCGCTCGTGAACACCTTGCACGGCATTCATGTTCCTGCGGGTTCCTTTGACAGCATCAAGGACGTTTTGCACCCGCGCATAGACCTTGTTGCAAAATACATGGAACCTGGCGAAGTCGAACTTATGCACAGCATGGTTGATGACATGCGCGATACCGATACGCTTGTGCATGGGGATTTGCATCCGGGCAACATCATGTTGCAGGGCGATGAACTCATGATTATCGACATGGCCGACATGACTACCGGAGCTCCGATTTATGACTTGACTTGCCTGTACAGGGACCTGGTTTCTGCGGCACAGTCTGCTCCGCAAATCATTGAACAGTCTGTGGGCATGAAGACCGATATGATTGCAAAGGTTTGGCAGGGCTTTATCACTCGCTACCTCGGCACAACGGATGCTGCCGAAATAGATGCGTATGAGAAAAAGCTTCAGTTGCTCTATATGTTTAACCTTGTGCCAATGATGGCGCTTGCCCCGGCAGAAATGCTGGAGCGTGCAATCCCTAGGCTTACTGCTGTCTTAAGGCAGGTAGTTATACCAAATGAAAAAGTGCTAAGGCAAATGCTCAGCACTTTGTAACCTTGCTAGAACTTGTGCTTCCAGCTGAATGCAAGGCGGTAGAATGACCATTCGCCGCCTTTTGCGTGCAGTAGCGGTTCTTCATCCTCGTCGCTGTGCGTTGCAGAGTAGCTTCGGTTTCGACGGAACGTTACGAGAGTCGTCAAGCTGTTCTTGTCGTCGATTCCAAAATTGAAGAGCGCGCTCAGATCGGCTGTAGTAAAGTCGCCGTCAAAGCTTTCAGCAACCTCGCCGTAATCGTCCTTGTCAAAATGTCCGTAGAATTCTCCCATGACGCCGATCATGTTGAGCATTAGCGGCATCTTGTAGCCAAGTACGCCTGTAATGCGGTATTGCAGGCCGTTAGCCTTGCCGGCGCTTTCTTGCCATTGCCAAATTTCGCCGTCGCTAGTTCCTGTCAGGCCTTCGTAAAGTAGCTTGTAGCTTGCAACCATTACCACGTGTGACCAGTCGCCTTCAATCAGCGCGCCCGTGTCGAACTGGAAAGTTCCCGAAGCCCAGAGGTCGTAAAAATAGTGGGTGAATGGCGTTAGCTTTTCGTAATCGCAAGTCTTGTAATCATACTTGACCATGCCTTCGAAGCCGAGCACGTTCCAGCCGCTGCCTATAGAAGCGCCTGCGCCAAAAACAAGGAATGGAAGCGGAGTAAAGTCAACTTCTGCCATCGGGCGGAGCGTTATCGGAGAAAGCTCCATAGAGGTGATGAGTTCAACGGTTGCGCCCTTCAAAAGCCAGTGGTCGCCGAGCGGAGTCGGGAGCGTGTACTTGGCGTCTAGTCTCGTTAGGGCTTCTGCGCCGTCGTATGGGCCGGACGGCCTTGAAAAATGCTCGTCGCCGGTCTTGACCTTATTCTCTATATAGTATGCCGCGTTTGTGGTAAGCGAAAAATCCCACCCGGCAAAACTTTGGGTCGCAAGCAAAAGGAACGGAAGGAGGCTTAGTTTACGCATGTCGTTAATATAAATTTTATTGAAGCAAATTATCAAAAAAAATCCGGCCTCTACCATTGTGGTCGAAAGCCGGACTTTTTGAACGTTATAAAACGCCTGTGAACTTGCCGAAGAATTTATTTATTTTCTTCAGAATGGCAAGGGCAGCCTTCGCACGGCTTGTGGTAGCAGTCGCCAGTTTCTGCGTAGTCCTTACCGCTCCAGCAGTAGGTGCAAAGCTGGTCTTCTGGAATACCGATAGCCTGGATAAGGTCATCGATGCGCTGGAATGCAAGAGTCGTAAGGTTCAAGTTGCGACGGATGTATTCCACCATTCCCTTGTATTCCGGGGAATCCGGATT
>DCGZ01000139.1:27267-88199 GCA_002314675.1 Fibrobacter sp. UBA1765
TGGGTTTCTTTACAGCCCATGGAGTAAAGCTTTTCTGCCTGCTTACCGAGCTGTGTACCGCGAACTATGGAGTCGTCGCAGAACACGAGGCGGCGGTCCTTGATAAGGCCCGGAATCGGAATGAGCTTCATGGAAGCCACATGTTCACGCTGGCGCTGGTCCTGTGGCATAAAGGAACGTGCCCAGGTCGGTGTGTACTTTACGAACGGGCGGGCGAACTTGATGCCTGCTTCGTGTGCGTAGCCAAGGGCGTGGGAAGTACCGGAGTCCGGGATACCGCAAGCAGCGTCTGCTTCGGTCGGGGTGCGCTTTGCAAGTGCGCTACCGCAACGGTAACGTGTCATTTCTACGTTACGGCCTTCGTAGCTAGATGCCGGGTAGCCGTAGTAAACCCAGAGGAAGGAGCATATAGCCATCTTTTTGCCCGGCTGTACAAGTGTAACGTCGCCATCTGGGGTGAGTTCCACGATTTCGCCTGGGCCGAGGTCGCGGACGTGGTCGTAGCCAAGGTTTGGCAGGGCGCAGCTTTCTTGCAGGGCGATCATGGAACCGTCTTTTTTACCGAGGATAATCGGGGTGCGGCCCCACTTGTCGCGGCTTGCGTAGAACTTGCCGTCGCTGCCGAGAACGAGCACGGAGCAGCTACCCTTGATCTTTTCTTGAACGTACTTGAGACCGTCTACAATGGAATCCTGGGTGGCAACGAGTGCTGAAACAACTTCTGTCGGGCCGACCATTCCGCTAGTGGTGGAATATTGGAGCTGCATGCAGTTGTTCTTGAAAAGTTCGTCCTTGAGTTCTTCGATGTTTGCGATAAGGCCGACTGTGACAAATGCGTATGTGCCGAGCTTGGAGGTCATTACGAGCGGCTGCGGGTCGGTATCAGAAATAACGCCGATGCCTACCTTGCCTGCAAACGATGCAAGGTCATGTTCGAACTTGCTGCGGAACGGGGTATTCTGGATGTTGTGAATGGAACGATGGAAGTTGCCATCGGCCTTTAGAACAGCCATACCGCCGCGGTGGGTTCCAAGATGAGAATGATAGTCGGTTCCAAAGAAAAGATCGGTTACGCAATCGTTCTTTGAAATAACGCCACAAAAGCCGCCCATATAGACTCCTTAAAAATGGGAATTTTGTACGTCGAAAAGATAGAAAATATTGTAAAGATTTACAGGAAATGTATAGCGAGGGAGGGGGTGGGAAGTTTGTTTTTTGAGGTTTACTTTTGTATATTTGGGGTAAACGCGATAATCCTCTCGTTAGTGTTGCAAATTAGGCGTAAAAAATCAGATTAGTCTGTAAATCGGATGGTGCGGAACGGGGGGAGGTGACATTCATTTGACGCGTTAAAAAAGAGGGGGCTTTGCGTATGAAGTGCTATTTTATCAGTGATCTGCATGTTGATTTCTACAGCCCCATGACTCGCTCCATGGAGCCGCTGCAGAAAGCCTTTGAGCAGTTCTATGAGCGGAATTTTTTGCCAGCCGACGCCTGCTGCATTGCGGGGGATATCGCCAACGATTACTTTACATACGTGGAGTTTTTAAAGTTCATCGCCACGAAATATGCCAAGGTGTATTTGTGCCTTGGCAATCACGACATCATTACAGAGAAAAAGTCTCACTACGGCAAGGACCGTGATTTTTTGACTTCCGAAGAAAAGATTGAATTCTTCTGTAACGAGGCGGCAAAAATTCAGAATGTGCATCTGCTTGAAAATCGTGTTGCAGACGGCGTTGCCGGTTGCATGGGCATGTGCGACTTTGAATATAAGCATGTTCCTGGGGCGACTGCGACGCAGAATAAAATGCTCTGGAAGTTCTGCTGGTTTGATGGCCGTCACTGGAATTACAAGGGGAACGATCCCGATGCACTTTGGCGACATTACGATCAAGCGATGCTGTCCCTGACGCAGAAGCAGCCGAACATCATGATGACGCATTTTCTGCCGCTGGAATTTGGCATGGCAGAACGGTATAAGCATGACGAATGCTCGAATTTCTTTTACTTCGCAGGTGCCAAGTATCTGGAAAATATGCCCGACGGCTCCATTTGGCAAGCGGGCCACACCCACACGGCAATCAAGAAGTGGTTTACAGATAGCAAAGGCAAAAAACACCTGCTGCTCTGCAATCCTGTCGGCTACCCGAACGAAAATTCCTATCAGGAATATGGACTGAAAAAGGAGGATTTTGTGGTGGAGGTGGTGTAAAATCGGGAGTGCTACTTTCCGTTCCTTGCGGCGTCGATTTCTGCATTGATTTCATCTAGACTCATGTTTGCAACACCGGCTTCTTGAGCTTCTGCAGAAAGAGCCTGCATAATTCGAAGCATCTGGCTGGTTGATGCTGCCATTAAGGGGGCCGTTTTGTGAGAAGTCGTGGGCAAGACCATCGGCGACTTCGAAATTCCCAAGTGCGATGCCGAACGCGCCTGGGAACAGGGCGTGGAGTTGGGAGAGGAAGAGGATGAATGATTTACCTGGAACAGAGCATCGCTCATGCGATCAAAAGCCCAAAGGAAGAACGGTCTTTGAATATTACTGGGAGGGTGGATTCCCCTGCAGAAAGAGCGGATACGCTCTTTACTTTGACGGGCGCATCTATACCATATCCGAGGATGTATCTCAAGGTGTTGAGGAACATTACGACCTTGTAGCAAGGTTATATGATAACCAATCAGGGAGTCGGCAAGGACGTTCTTGCTTTGCACGATGAAATCAAAACATTATTCCATAAGAATGGCGTCACTCCAGGCCCGAAGAAAAAGAAAAAAAACGTTCAAGTGAGCGGGGTGCTTTATAAACTTTTATAGCAGGCCGTGTTGTCTAAGGATTGCGGCGTATTTGTCGGCACGGGCTTTTTCTGCTTCCAGTTCCTGCTTGCTGGCCGCAAGTTCCTGTTTATTTGTCGCAAGCTCTTGCCTGTTGGCTTCAATGACCTGCTTATTTGCCGCGATTTGTTCTTCCTGCTGTTTGATCAGCTCTTCGGTGTACTTGCGGGTAGAAATTGCGTCAAGCCTACGGCGTTCTTCCATTTCCTTGCGGTAGGCTTCGATTTGGTCTGCGCTGAATGCCATAAGGTCCTCGTACACGTCTTCAAAAGGTTCAACCCGGGTGGGCTCTGCGATAAATTTACACAAATCCAGAAGGTTTTGCAAGTACTTGTTACCGTGTCCCGCATCCTCGCGGATTGCCTGCTCCAAGTAATTCAGCTGGATAATGCACCAGTGCATGGTGTCGAATTTGAACATGCGATTTTCCTGCGCGGAAATATCCAAATTCAGGAGCCAGGATGTATGCGGGAAAATGCAATCCTGCGAAATGATGATCTGATAGCATTTATTTAGTTCCTTATATTTAGCGCCCTTGACCGCCTGGGAGGCATAGAGCTTGGCTCCATAATACGAAAGCCGCTTGGCGTAATCGTCCTTTTCGGTCCACAGCTGGACTTCTACATCGGCCTCGTCGCCATCGTCCATGACCACGCGAACGTCAAAGCGTGATGTTTTTTCGGTATTGGGCTGTGTGGATGCAAAAGTTTCTGTAGCCAAAGGTTCCGCTTTTTTCAGCTTCTTGCCAATGAGCGTAGACATCAGCTGTCGCAAGTTTTCCCGAGATTTGGGATTGTCGCGGGTGTATACGTACTTGAAGGCGCAATCCGCCAATAGCGAGGCAATTTCTGTTTTTTGAGTGGGCATATTATCTCCTATAAGAAAAAAACACTTGATTAACTCAAGTGTTCAGGAGACGGTTCGTAACGCTCGGGATGAATATTAGTTTATGTGTGTTTTTTGTAAAGGTCGGAAATGTAAAAGAACTGTAAATTCAGTTGACAAGGCTATCTTACTGCCCCATGCCTCGGCAACCCGAACGAAAATCCCTACCAGGAAAATGGTTTGAAAAAGGAGGATTTCTTGGTGGAGGTGGAATAGGGGAGGAGGATTTACTTATATTTCTTTCGTAAGTCGAATAGAATAGTATGAAAGAAAAGCCGTCAAACATTTCTTACTTTATTTCGTTTTGCATTGAGCAATATAAGAATGCGAAGCAAATTTCTGGAGCCGAAGCTATGCAGCATTTAGACAAGCTCTCAAAAAACTCTATCTTTCAAAAACCTACAGCGAGCTAGAACAGGAAAACACCAAGATGTGGCACCTCGGCCCGGTGGCACTCTACCAGGAATATATTGAGAATCAATAAATCCAGGGAAATTTACGTTCCCTTTCTTGCGGCATCGATTTCGGCGTTGATTTCATCTAGACTCATGTCGGCGACGCCCGCTTCTTGAGCTTCTGCAGATAGAGTCTGCATAATTCGAAGCATCTGGCTGGCGGATGAAACCATTAACGGAGCCGTTTTGTGAGATGAAACCTCAAAGGGAATGTGCCCTTCGCGAACCACTTGTGGCATTATAAGCACCTGTTTGGGGTTAAATATACTGAAATGATATCATATTGAAAGCATTTTGGCTAAAAAGACGGAAAATAATGCCTAATAAATACCCTAATAGGAAGTCGTCACTTTGTTGGCGACTTTTTATGTTATTTTTCAATAGATTTTATAAGGTAAACCTTCAATAAGAGTTTCTATATGCCAAACACCCCAGAATTTGAAGCTATCATCAAAAATTGTGCAAAATTACAGATTGTCGCTTTTTTAAAGACTATTTTCCCTGGCTCCGTTAAGGCAGGAAAGACATTTGCCAAGTTTGGCGGCTCCGAACAAAAAACTTGTGTTGATGGTCTGAATATTTTGGGTGCTGTTCAGCTATTTACTGCAGACGACCGCCTGATGCCGATTCTTTGCTGCGCTAAGCAGATGGACGGAACTCTTACGGAACGTAGTTCTCGCCGTAAACAGTTTGATGAATCTGTGAAAGTTCTCAAAGAGGTCTTTGCTCATCCCTATGCAGGCAATGGAGCCATGCAGGGAGCATTTACACAAGGCTTGTTCTTTTTCTTTGACATGGATGGAAATTTCCGATTATCCTTGGTGACAAGCGAAATTGTGAACGGCAAACAGGAACTGAATAACTATCGTCGTCAGAGTTTCTTTGTTTCTGCTGGGGCTCGCAATAATACTTTCCGTACCCGAATTTGCAAGAAGATTGGATCCTACGAAGACCTTAAGAATGCCTTTGACGTAGAAAAACTAAGTGATGAATTTTTCCATGAATACAAGGTCTTCTATGAAGACATTGTGCAGTATGTAACTGGCGCTCGTTATATTGAAGTCAAGAAGAACAAGTACGAACGTGCAGAGATGAGTGTCCCGAATCACGATATTTTTGATCAGTTCGTGAATGCATACGGCAATGATGCAGAAAAGGCCGTGCGCAACTATGTGAAAAAGTTGATGGGTCGTCTGGTATTTATTCAGTTCCTCCAGAAAAAGGGGTGGCTCGGCATTCCTATGGGAACTGATGGATGGACCGGTGGTGATAAGGATTTCTTGCAGCACTTATTTGACAATGTTTCTCCGGAAGAACAGAATAGTTTTGTAGATAAGGTCCTGGAGGAAGTTCTTTTCTACTCATTCAACCGTAAGGAAAGCGAACGTAAGTTAAAAAATTCGACACTTAAAAAATTCAAATTCCCGTTCTTGAATTGTGGCCTGTTTGATAAGGACCGTGACGATGAATTTGATTTTGCCTTGCCTGGTGAAGTTTTCCACAATAAAACGTTTCATGAAACGGAACGCAAGGCTCCCGACATAAAGAACTGGACTAAGAAGCTCAAACCTTATTTCAATGATGAAATGTG
The DNA here is from genome assembly GCA_002314675.1 of Fibrobacter sp. UBA1765. Classification (GTDB taxonomy): domain Bacteria; phylum Fibrobacterota; class Fibrobacteria; order Fibrobacterales; family Fibrobacteraceae; genus UBA1765. Next base: position 33,034 of record DCGZ01000139.1, read on the forward strand.
CGGTCTTTTTGATTTCTTTGATCGTTTCAACTTTACCATTGATGAAAATGATCCCACCGATGCCGATGTCAGCGTCGATCCAGAAATGCTGGGCAAGATTTTCGAAAACCTGCTTGAAGATAACAAGGACAAGGGTGCGTTCTATACTCCCAAGGAGATTGTGGGGTATATGTGCAACGAATCCTTGATTGCATATTTACAAAGCGAAACCAAGTTTACTGAAGAAAAACTTAGAAACCTTGTCGTTGATTTGAATGCGGATGCATTTGATGATAGCGAAAAGAATTCTTTGGACGAAAAACTCTCTGAAGTGAAAATTTGCGACCCCGCCATCGGTAGTGGTGCGTTCCCTATGGGCCTTCTGAACTTGCTTTATAAGACTCGTTTAAAACTTGGCGTGGTACAGAAAAAGAGCAAGAATCCCGAAGCTACACTTAAGCGGGAAATCATCCAGCAGAACATTTACGGTGTTGATATTGAAAAGGGTGCTGTGGACATTGCCCAGCTCCGTTTCTGGCTTTCGTTAGTTGTGGATGAAGTGGAACCCGATGCCTTGCCGAACTTGGAATACAAGATTATGCAGGGTAACAGCCTTCTGGAAAGTTATGATGGAATTGACCTGAGTACTTTGGCTGGCGAAGGGAAGAATCGTAGCCGTGGTAAGGCCAGCGATCAAATGTCCTTGGTTTTTGACGAAAAGCAGGCCATGGAACAGATCCAGAAGGATTTGAATAGTTTCTACAAGACCGATGACTACAATGTCAAGGAGCATTTAAAGAAGGACATTAATCTCAATGTAAAGAACTACATCAAGCATATTGCTCCGGAAAAGAGCAAGGCTATTGATGAATTGCCTCTGCCTAATGATAAGTTCTTCTTGTGGCATACCTACTTTAGGGATGTCTTTGATCGTAAGGGCAAGAGTGGATTTGACATTGTGATTGGAAATCCGCCGTATATCAATGCAAATGAATTAAAAAAACAAATGGGTGCCGATAAATATAATTTCTTAAAATCATTGTTTGAAACATCAAAAGGTGCCGTTGATTTTTATGTTTATTTCTTTGAAAAAGGTTTGACTTTACTAAAGGATGATGGGGTTTTATCTTTTATAACTCCTAACAAGTTTTTATGTGCTAATTATGGGGTTAGGTTAAGGCAATATTTTTTGGAAAATGTTCAAATAGTGTCTTTGTGGGATGTTTCCAAAACACAATGCTTTGATGCTTCGGTTTATCCTATTGTAACTACTTTGCGAAAAGTAAAGACCTCAAAAAAATATTCATTCAATGTTTTAAATGAAAGTGGAGAAATTTCTCAATTTTCTTCTGATACGCTAACCTCGCTTCCTGAAAATATTTGGGGCTTTTTATTGTCCAACAAATATGGTTTAGTAAAAAAGATAGTTGATTCAAGTATTCCATTGACGAGTATCTGCAAGATAAATGCAACATCGACAGCTGGTGAAGCTGATTATTTTCATGATTATATATCGGAATATAGGACTACCTTGAAATTGGTTAATACGGGGACGATAGATCCATATGTATCTCTGTGGGGAATTCGTCAACTAGTTGACAAAGGAAAAAAATATTTAACCCCTTATTTGACAGATGACAAAAAAGTTCTTCAAAATCGTCTTGGTTTGTATAAGTCATCAAAGATTATTATAGCAAAAATGGCGTTGCATCTTGAAGGATTTTATGATGAAACTGGAGAATATGCTTCCGTGAATACGAATTGTTTGCATTCAATCAAGAAGTCTCCAATGTTTATCTTGGCTTGGATCCATTCAAAAATTTTTGATATGGTGTATAATTGTTTTTTTGAAGGACTTAAAATGTCTGGCGGTTACCTCATAATCCACTTGCGAAGAATCCTATTTCTACGGGATTATTTAATTGCTCTCAAGAATACATCTGTGAATATGAAAAAGATATTTGCTTTACATTGAATAATATTGTTGAATAATTAGTAAACCAAAAAATTTAAGTTTACTGAAGAAAACTATGAAGATTTTTGGCTGAGAAAAATCGTTTAGCTCTTTACAAGATGGTCACTATCGGCGAACAAACCTGGATGGCACAAAACTTGAATTTCAAAGTAGACTCTAGCTGGTGCGGCGGCGGAAAACACTGGACTACAGAAGAAGGCGACTGTAACGTCTACGGCAGACTTTACAGTTGGTCCACAGCATTGAATATCAGCGACGAGTACGACACCACCCAAATTCTTGACCATCGTTACGGAGTGAACGGAAAGTATTACACAGCTATACTCGTTCCAGATGTTATCCAAAAGCCACATCGCGGTTTGTGTCCCGTAGGCTGGCACCTCCCCGATATTGACGAATGGCAGGCTTTGTACAACTACGTTATGGAGCAGAATCCGGACGTTCCCTACGACGTACAGATGAAATCCGACAGCCTTTGGGTAAACGAAGACAACCCGAATATCAAGACAGGTGCAGCACAGCCTGGTATGAACCTAACCGGATTCAACGCCCTTCCCGCAGGATCCCGTATCAAGACGAAATTGAGTTACGCCTCTTCCGAACGAAACGGCCAGTTCAGCAATGAACATAACATAACCTACTTTATCACCACAACTGATTACGGCGATGAGCATTACCGCTACCAGGCGTTCTACGGCTACAATATGAATGGCGGAGCATTTGTTGTCGCTGGCCCCGGAAACGGCTACACCAAATCAATTGCGTCATCCGTCCGCTGCCTAAAAGACGTTGAATCCGACTAGTTTTAATTCAACCAGCCAACATATTTCCGCACTTTTTTTATAATACCTCTAGTTAGAGGTGTTTATGGATAAAAAGTTCTTGTTCGTGCCTGCGCTCGCATTTTGCGCAGCCCAGGCTTTGGGATCTGTCTATTACGTTGCCGTTGACGGAAACGACAATGCGGCTGGTTCCAAGGAAAAGCCTTTCGCTTCTCTCAACAAGGCGAATGCCGTTGTGAAGGCGGGCGATACGGTCTGGGTTCGTGGGGGAGTCTACGACCTGAACGACACTGTTTATGTCAAGCGTTACCAGATGACTGCCGGCATCCACTTGAACACCAGCGGCGAAAGCGACGACAAGCGCATTTATTATTTCGCATACCCTGGGGAGCGCCCGATTTTTGACGGGGCGAATCTCCCTATCGGTCAAGCCTGCAGGCACAAGGGAACCATCGACAGCGTCATGACCACGTCTCCCATTGTGGTGGAGGCAAAATACCTGCATCTGAAAGGTTTCGAAGTTCGCAACACCCCCATGAAGTGCAACTCCAATTCCGGAATTTTCCTTTATGCAAGTAAGCATATCATTCTGGAAGAAATTGACAGCCATCACAATGCGGGCCCAGGCTTCTTTATTAACGATGGCGCTTCTAACGGCGGCGGCCACCTTGTCTTGAATTGCGATGCCCACGATAATTACGACCCCACGGGCTGGCAGGGCGATGGCGAAAACGCTGACGGCTTTGGCGCCCATTACCAGGCACCGGGCGATGGCGATACCACGAAGTTCATCGGTTGCCGTTCCTGGTGGAACAGCGACGACGGCTTCGATTTCATCAACCAGGAATTTCCCGTGGTGCTGGAGAATTGCTACGCCATGGGTAACGGCTACGCCAATTTTGGGCTCCACAATCCGCCAAACGGAAACGGTCACGGCATCAAGATGGGGCAAAGTACGCTAGGCGGTGGCCACCACATAATCAAGTACTGTGTCGCGTGGAAAAATAAGGCCTCCGGTTTTTACGCAAACTATACCGGGGCGGGCTGCACCTGGATCAACAACACCTCCTATATGAACGAGGACCGTTCCTTCAACATGGCCTCCACAAGCTATGACGCCGAAGGAAATCGCACCGCCCCTGTAGTGCCATTGACTGGCGACAACGCCCACGTGTTGAAGAACAACATCGCGTTCCCCAATAAAAATTCCCAGATTGGGGAATGCTGGTACAAGACCGATACAGAAGACAAATACGTTCCCTGCACCGCGGGCGAAAACAACACCTGGAACTTGAAGCTGGATTTGACGGAAGACGACTTCATGAGTCTAGACGATCCCAGCCTGACGGTGACGGGTGAAGACCTCTCCAAGATTCCTGGAATTTTAGGCCCACGCAATGCTGATGGCAGCATCCCTGATGTGGGTTTCTTGAAATTGAAGGACGGCAGCCGCGCCATCGACAAGGGCGAAGACGTAGGCCTGCCTTTTGTTGGTGCAGCTCCTGATCTGGGTGCCTATGAATTCGGAATAATCAAGTCTAGCAGCTCTGTTGCTTCCAGCAGTTCCGCAGATGGGTATTCCAGTTCCGTCGTGGAACCAGTTAGCTCTTCCAGTTCTGAATACGGAACTACAGCAATCGTCGCGAAGCCTGAACTTTCTTTGCCAGCCGCAAACTCAGCCGCCATATTCGATTTGCAGGGTCGCTACCTTGGAACTTTGCAATTAGATCAGCAGCATGACAAGAGTATTGCCAGCATTCTGCGAGCAAAAATCAAAAACCCTGGCATCTACCTAATCCGTCAAGGAAATCGTTTGCAGAAAGTCTACGTGAAGTAGTGATCTACTTCAAATCCGACGCAGACTTGGCCTAACGAAAAAAGCCGTGGAAGTTTTCCTTCCAGCGGCTTCGGGGCGCTATACTCGCCTTATTGACGCTTACGCCTGCGGCTCCAGCGTCTATGGCTACGCCTCGGCCATGCAAATAAGTAAACTTATTTGCACGGCACTCGGCTTGCACATTACTCCCATTCAATGGTTCCTGGTGGCTTGTGTGTCACATCGTACCACAAACTGCCAGCACCTGCGACTTCAAATTTTCTCCAGAGTCCTGCGAGCATGCCCTGGTCAATTTCAGCAAAGTTTGCTGTCATTGCTTCGGAACTGTTCACTGGGCGCATCACGATGCAAGGCTTGCCTTCTGTGTGGAGCGGAACGCTCACAACAGGCATCTGCCAAATTTCTTCGTACAACTTGTTTTCCTGGAGGAACGTTGTGCAAATGTCGTCGAACTTGCGGAGCGTATCGAAGTTTTCGCGAGTTGCGTACTGTTCAACAAGTTCCGGGTCAACGTCTGCAACGCTACCGATCTGGTAGATTACGCGGTTGATTGCCTTGAAGCGGTTTGCAAGTTCTGTGGAAAACTTTTCGCATTGCTTCCAGGTAAGGCCCGGAGTTGTAATGAGGAACGGCTGTGCGTATGTACGTCCATCGCCCTGAACGCCGACGCTCTTGATTGGGAGCATGCGACCTGCAATGCCGTTTGCCTTCAAGTAGTCGGCGAGTGTGCCGCCTTCTGAATCGCGAACATCTGCAAATGCAACCATGTCATTTGTCAAGACACCGTTGCTGCAAAGGAGGCGCACGCCAAGGCCTGGGCCCGGGAACGGGTGACGCCAAACGAGGTTGTGCGGAATTCCGAGTTCTTCGCCCAGTGCGCGGACTTCGTCCTTATAAAGGTCTGCGAGCGGTTCAAGCACAAGGCCCTTTTCCATAAGGTCAAGAACTTCCTGAACACGGTTGTGGTGGGTCTTGATCTTGTCGGCATTCTTTGTGCCGCCGCTTTCGATTGTATCTGGGTAGATTGTGCCCTGAGCCATCATCCATTCGTTTGGATCAAGGTCCAGCTTTGCCATTTCCTGGTCCTTGACAACAAGGAATTCCTTGCCGATGATTCCGCGCTTTGTTTCTGGTGCGGTAACGCCCTTGAGCTTTTCAAGGAAGTGTTCGCTAGCGTCGCGAATCTGGAGGTTGTTCATTCCCTCTGCCTTAAGGAAGTCCATAATCTTCTGGGACTCGCCAAGGCGCATCATGCCGTTGTCAACGTGCAAGCCGAGAACCTTTTCTGGGCCGAGCACGCGGTTCAAAAGAACGAATGCAACGGTGGAGTCCACGCCGCCAGAAACGAGCAAGAACACCTTGCGGTCCTTGACCTGCTCCTTGATGCGTTCCGTGATGAGCGGCAAGTAGCTCTTCATGTTCCAGGTCTTCTTTGCGCCTGTAATGTTCACGAAGTTTTCAAGCAGCTTCATGCCGAACTTACTGTGGGTAACTTCCGGGTGGAACTGGATGCCGTAAATCTTGCGTTCGTCGAAAGCGACTGCAGCGATTTCGCAGTCCTTGGTGCTTGCAACAATGCGGTAGCCTTCCGGGAGCTTTGTAACCTGGTCGCCGTGGCTCATCCACATCGGGCTTGCCTTCGGGAGGCCAGCAAGGATCGGGCAGCTTTCGTCGCCAACGATCAAGTCTGCAATGCCGTATTCCTTGACCTTACCCGGTTCCACATGGCCGCCCAACTGCTGGGCAATAAGCTGGTGACCGTAGCAAATGCCAAGCTTTGGCACTGGGAGGCTCAGAATTTCTGGATTGTATTCTGGAGCATCAGCTGCATAAACGCTGCTTGGACCACCGGAATAGATAATTCCCTTTACGCCTTCCAATTCAGAAACGTCACAATTCGGGGAATGAATTTCTGTGAACACGCCCAAGCGACGGACGCGATTTGCAATCAAGTGTGCGTATTGGCCGCCAAAGTCAAGAACGGCAATTGTATCGACATTTTTCATAAATTCAAAAATTCGCTACTTGCGATTGTTAAAGTACAATAAAAAAATAGAAATTTTTTGCCTAAAATTTTTTTGGTTTATATTAGTAGTGGTATTTGTGGGAATTAAAAAATGCCGCTTCCTTTGGGAAACGGCATTTTCTTTGAACTGTGAATTTGGCTACTTTGCCATGTTCCTTGCAAGCTCGATGAGAGTCCTTACGCCAACGCCTGTTGCGCCGTAATCATTGTACTTCCACTGCTTTGTAACAAATGCAGTGCCTGCAATATCCAAGTGAGCCCAGGTCGCACCTTCGGGAACGAATTCCTTGAGGAATAGTGCCGCAGAAATAGCGCCTGCCTCTGAGCCTGTGTTCTTGAGGTCTGCGAACTTGTCCTTGAGAGCGTCTGCGTATTCGTCTTCCAAAGGCATTTCCCAGAACTTTTCGCCAGTGGAGTCGCCTGCTTCCTTGATTTCATTTGCAAAGCCTTCGTCGTTGCAGAAGAATCCGGAAACTGCTGTGCCGAGGGCGCGAACCATTGCTCCAGTGAGTGTTGCAACGTCGACAATGTGTGTCGCCTTGCAAAGTCCGGCTTCTGCAAGGCCATCGGTAAGGATCAGGCGGCCTTCGGCATCGGTGTTGTCTACAAAGACAGTCTTGCCGTTCTTTGCAGTAAAGATGTCGCCTGGTAAAACTGCGTCTGGGCCAATGCGGTTTTCTGCAAGGCAAAGTACGGCTGTTACCTTGATAGGCAACTTGAGTTCTGCAATGGCGCAAATTGTATTGAGCGCTGCGGCAGCGCCACTCATGTCGCTTACCATTTCGAACATGGATTTAGGCTGTTTCAGGCAGAGGCCGCCACAGTCGAAGGTAATGCCCTTGCCAACGATTGCAAGGTGAGTTCCCTTTTTGGCCTTTGCCGGGCTGTAGCTCAAGGTAACCATGTAGGGCTTTGTGTTGCTGCCCTTGCCTACAGTTACAAGGCCGTTAAAGCCTTCCTTTTTGAGTGCCTTTACGTCGCGAACCTTGACCGATACGCCTGCAATTTCTGCAAGAGCCTTTGCATGTTCCACAAAGTTTTCTGGAGTCAAGTCAGAACCCGGAGTGTTGACAAGGTTCTTCGTGTTTGAAACGTATGTGTGTTCAATGTCTGTAACTTCTGCAAGCTGCTTGTAGGCATCGATCTGCTCGTCGACAGCAATTTCAAATTCCACGTCAAAGTGTTCCGGCTTCTTTGACTTGTAGGCTTCAAAGTGGTAAGAGGCAAAGTGCAAGCCGTCAAGGATCGCCTTGAATTCTTCGGCGGTGCTTTCTGCAAGTGGAACGAACACCGGAGAAAGCTTCTTCTTTTCTGCAAGGCGTGCCATCTTGAATGCGGCAACGCGGAGCTGGTCCAGGTAGCCAATGCCACGGCCACCAAGGCTTGCACAAATGCAAGGGTGGAAAGTGTCGTTATTTACGCATGTAGAATCTGCGTTTAGGAGCTCGTCTACGTCTTCAGGGGATTCTGCGCCAAAGAGTGGTAGGTAGCCGTTTGCGTTCTTGCGGAAAAATGCGCCGTCCGCGACGGCCTTGCCGGTAAAACCGGAAACTATAGATATCTTCATGGTTGATAATTTATAAAATATTGCATGTTTTGATTCAAATTTACGGTCTAAAGTGGCTTGAAGCCTCGTTTGGACCGTAAATTGTCTGCCGAAATGGCAAATTTTTGATTCAAAATAAGGAACAAAGAACTTTAAAAACTAAAAAATGCTGAATTTAATCATAAAATTTTGTGATTTGAGTCAAATTTTGTCGCGCGGAGTGATGGGGTTACGGTCTAAATGGCGATAAAACCCTGTATAGACCGTAAAATGTCCTTTTGAAGAATAAAAAAGCTATTTTGAAAGCATGGTTTTCAAAAGCGCACTCCTAAGAACTCTGTCGCTCGCCTTTGTGGCGTCCTTTGTGCTTTTGATATTGGATGCTTGCTCCAATGACATGGAGCGCGGGGAACAGGCCCTAGAAATCGGCGACTACGCCCGTGCGCAAAAGAGCTTTGCCAGGGTCCTTGACAAGAATCCTAAAGATTTTGAAGCCCGCTATGGTAGCGCCCTCGCGCATTATGGCATCGCCGAAGAAGAAGAACGCGCTGGCCGTTCCAATGCGTTACTTTGGAGAAATTCCTACGAAGAATTCCGAATCCTTTGGCATGTAGATTCTTCTGAAACTGTTCGGCCCATGTATTCGAATTGCTTGTTTTACTTGGCTCGTGCAACACTTGCAGAAAATCCGCGTGCAGACGTAATGAACTTGCTAGCTCAGTCTGTTAAGCTTGACCCGACAAACTACTTTAGCTTGAACTTGCAAGCGTTGCTTTACGAATCGCTTGGCTATAAAAAGCGCTCCGAAGAAACATTCATCTACATTGTTACAAAGTTCCCGAAATTTGCAGAAGCATACTTCAACCTTGGCAACATGTACTGGAAGCGTGGCGATATCGAAGATGCTTGGGACATTTGGTCCATGGGGCTTGAAAATGTTCCGCAGAACGATGATCTGCTTTACTGGACTGCCGTTGCCGAAGATTCGTTGAAAGCGCGTGCGAACGGAGATCACTAGTGCTGATAGATCGAGTTAAATCTGTGAGAACCTTGCCAAAGGGTGCATCAGAAACCTTGCTCTTTGCCGATTTGTTTAAGCACCCGTATTGCTCATTAAAGTTTCAAAAGGATGATTTCTCGGGAATAGAAAAATCACTGTTCCTTGCACTTAAAAAAAAGACAAAGGGCTTGCCTTATGTAGAGGAGTTCGGCATAAGGGGCAAGTCGCATTATGTGCTTACGGAATGGGTTCACGGAGTGAATGCAAGTAAGCTTGAATTCTCGATTCCGATCGCTCTTCAAGTTTTGCGTGGCGTTGTCACGGCGCTAATTTCTTTGCGCAAGCTTGGCTTTTCGCATGGTGACTTGTCGCCTGCAAACGTTCTGGTTGCATCTACCGGTGAGCCGGTTCTTATAGACATGTGCTTGAACGGCCTTGGTGCTGTACCGTATGCAGCCCCGGAACGTTTTGAAGGTAGAATGGCTTCTGAAAAGTCAGATATCTATGCACTTGGGATTTTGCTTTACCGAATGATTACGGGTAAACTGCCTCTTGAAAATGCTGATTATGCTGCGCAAGAAGAATTTGCATGTAATATTGATTCCTTTGAAGCTTCAAAGAGCCTGCTAAGCCTTGGAACCTTGGATTATTCGGAACTTTTTGCGCTTGAATCCATTTGGAAGGGAACCTTGTGCGCAGACCCGGAAGACCGCTTTGAAGACTTGGAAGAGCTTGATGAAAACCTGGAAATAGCCCTTGGTAAACTTTCGATAAGCGCAATTGATTTGCAAATAAAGTTTGAATCTTGGCTGGATTTGGTCCGTCAAAAAATCGATGCCGAAGAAAAGTCCATACTGGCGCTCCCAGAACAAAAAATAAAAGAGAATCCTTTTAAGAAACGGGCAAGGATTGCTGTATGTTTAACGATTTGGTTTATTGCGCTTGTCGCTTTTATTGCAATCGCGTTAAGTGCAAATGAACGTTCAAGCGTTGCTGAAACTGGCTCGGCAATGTTAAAAAAGTCCCGTAGCGAGCTTGTAAACGACCGGAACGCTCCACTTGATTCCGGTAAAATATCCAAGGAAACTCTAGAAGGTTTACCAAAGCCGGAATAGCAAAAAATGAGCCTTTTTGTTCCGCTTCGGGGTGAAAGTTCTCGTTTGCTTCCGTTTCTTTTTTCTCAAAAATCTGCAAAAAGGCTTTTAAAACTGAAAAAAGCTATATTCACTAAAAACAGGAATAGGCTTTTATGCACGCAGAAACCAAGATAACTACAGAAGCTTTATTGAATGCCGTATCTAAATTGCTAGATGCTACTGACCCGGCAGAACTCTTGCCTAAAATTATCGAGGCCGCTTCACAGGTATTGAAATCGGATGCAGCTGTTCTGCATATTCCAGGCGATAATCCTGTTGAACTTGCGATCCCTTCAAAGATTTCCATATCGGAATCTGCGGTTAAACGTGCAAAAATGGAACGCAGCGTTTTACTTTGGAACCGCCCGGAAGACCCTGAAGAAGACTTGTCGCATTCCATTGTACAAAACCGCTTGACGAGCATTCTCGTGGCTCCGTTTAGAACGCCGCAGTCAGAAGACGGCTTTTTGTATTTGCAGCGTGCAGCCCGTACTGATGCCTTTGGCGAAGATGATCGAGAGGTCTTTGAAAAGTTCGTGCATGTTTGCGAAATGATTGCCTTTGCCGCTGGCGACCGTGCTCGGGACAAGGAAACTCTTGCCGTGTTGCAGGGCTGGAAAAAGAAGGGAAAGATTCTTTTTGCTTCCGAAGGTATGCAGCGTGCCGTGGATATGGCGGAAAAGCTTGCGACACTCCCGTTCCCCGTGATTTTGCGCGGCGAAACCGGAACCGGCAAGGAAGCGTTTGCTCGATACATTCATCAGGCTGGCCCGCGTGCCGATCACCCTTTTGTAGCCATTAACTGTGGCGCAATTCCTGAATCGCTTATTGAAAATATTTTGTTTGGCCATGTAAAGGGCTCCTTTACTGGTGCTATCGAAAACCGCAAGGGCATTTTTGAAGAAGCCGAAGGCGGTACTGTTTTCCTTGATGAAATCGGCGAGCTGCCCTATTCTATGCAAGTGCGTCTTTTGCGCGTGTTGCAAGAAAAGCACATTACGCGTGTTGGCGACACCAAGGAAATCCCAGTGAATGTTCGCGTGATTTCTGCTACCCATGTAGACTTGGAAGAGGCTGTTAAACGTGGAAAATTCCGTGAAGACCTGTTCTTTAGAATCCAGGTGATGGCCTTGGATATTCCTGCCTTGCGTGACCGTGGTCAAGATGTCGTGTTCCTGGCCGATGAATTCTTGAAGCGCTACAGCGCGGAATTTGGCCGTGAAAAGCACCGCCTGTCGCGTGCTGCAGAAAAGGCTTTGCTTGCATACCATTGGCCGGGCAATGTTCGTGAACTTGAAAACCGCGTGCAAAAGGCTTTTGTTACAGCATCTCGCGGCATAGTTTCTCCAGAAGATCTTGGCCTTGCCGATTTGCAAAAGGAACTGATGGGCTCTCCGCGTACATTAAAGGAAGCGCGCGACGCAGTGGACCGCGAATGCATTGATGTTGCCTTGAAGACTTCTAACGCAAACTTGACCCTGGCTGCATCGATGCTCGGCATTGACCGTAAGGTTTTGCGCGAGGTAATGGAACGCCTTGGTATCAAAAAAGAAGATTACAAGCATTAAAAAATTAATTACTACATTTTAATGCATGAATAAAGATTTAGAACGTTCAAAACTCCGCGATGAAGTTTATACCCAGATGATGGTCGCTCAGGCCAAGCTCTCTAAGGACCAGAATACACAAATGGGAGCTGTGCTTGTTTCGGCTGATGGTCGTGTCATTAGCACTGGCTACAACGGTGCTCCGGCCGGTTTTGATGATGAAACCGTTCCATATACACGCGAAAAGCAGTTGCTTGCATACGATTTGCTCGATGCAGATACCGATGAATTGATTAGCCATCACGAATTTGAAGCTAACAAGTACCCGTTCATGGTTCATGCCGAAATCAATGCCCTGCATTACGCCCGTGGCAAGGTCCCCGCTGGTTCCAAGCTTTATGTGATTGGTTTCCCTTGCGAACGTTGCGCACTTGATGTTAGCCTTTCTGGCGTGTCCGAGGTTTTTGTAACTAAGGATGACTATGATCCAAAATCAACTTTGAATAATAGCCGCGATACCGCTTATTACATGTTTGCCCAGGCTGGCATTATAGTTACGCTTTGCGGTAAGCGCATTAAGCCTGTGGTTTCTAAGCCAAAGACTAAAAAGTACGAATTGTAGGCTTCAAAATTTTGTAGCCTTCAAAGTGTCAGCGTAAAGGTTTCAATTCCATTTATGGGTTGAGACCTTTTTTATATTGTATTTAAAAGTTGTTGTTCGGTAATTTATGCAGTTCATTATCATTTTCTTGCTTTTGGTTTCTTGTGTATTTGCAAATGACGTTTTGCAAGGAACTTCTCAAAATCCGTTACTTGTTGAAACGGCTCGTGATATTTCGTTATTGCGAGATATCATAAATTCTAGCTCCGGCAAATACCATGGCGTAGAAATTCCCCAAAATGCAAAGGGTATTTACTTTAAGCAGACTGCTGATATTGACCTGTCCGAAGTTTGCAAGGCTCCGGATTGTTATTGGGAGCCGATTTCAAAATTTTCGGGTGTGTACGATGGTGATGGTCATGTTATTGACAACTTGCATGTTTATGCAGATTCGGCCTTTGCCGAAAGGGAAGAATCGGCAGGCTTATTTGCCTGGCTTTACAATGGCGAGATTCGAAATGTTATTATCGGTGAAAATTCAACATTCGATATACTGGATTCAAATGTTCTTGCAGGGGCTGTTGTTGGTTATGTAAGTTCTGATTATACGAATGGTTTGAACGTTGTTGAAAATTGTGAAAACCATGCGACGGTAAACGGTTCCTATACAGCAGGCGGCCTTGTTGGAGGAGTGTTTAGTCAGTCCATTACTTTAAAAAATAACGTAAACCATGGCAAGGTAAGTGCCTATAATGCTGGCGGTGTTGCTGGATATGTAAGTGTAGGTGTGAAGGCTAATATTCGTGATAATATAAACTATGCAGAAGTCGTTGGGGGCGAGTATGCTGGTGGCTTTGCAAGCATGGCAACTACATATTTCATGGGGAATATGGAACAGTACCCTGAAGAAGATGCTGCAGCGGTTTGGACTGGCCTTGTTAATTTCGGAACTGTTCGCACGACGGCATCGTTAGAAGCAACTGCAGGAGGTATTATCGCGAAAACCCGTGATATTAGCCTTGCGGATTGCTATAACCAGGGGGATGTGAGGACGAATTTTTATTCAACCGCTACGGGTGGAATTATCGGATTGAATTATTTTGAATCGTGGCGTGGGGATACCCCTGTTGTTGCACGTTCTGTGAATGTCGGCCGTGTAGATTCCAGTGCCGTATCTGGAGGCATTATTGGCGTTACCGATGGTGGTAAAATCGTAGAAAGCTTAAACATTGGCTATGTTCGTGCAAATGGCTATGCCGGTGGCATTGTTGGCCGGTTTGAAAATGGCTATATGAATTTTGAAATAAGCAACAGCATGAATGCGGGCATGATTGTTGGTGCAAACCTGACAGGCAACCTTGCCGGTTATGTGGGGGCTCCCGACGGCAGCCGTGTTGTCGCAAAAATTGATGGAAACCTTGCTGTAGGTTCCATGGTTTCTATATACGAGCCAGCCCATTTTGATTATTCGACCATTGGTAAAATTGGTAGCGGTGTGCAAACGCTAAATTCAGTTGTCGATACTACTTTTTCCTATTATACCTCTGAGAAAAAATCTGACGACACGGATAAGCGAACTTCTACGAAGGATCTTGTAAGTGGTAATTTGCCAGAACAATTGTCTAGCGAATTTTGGAGTGCAAAGAAGGGCTTTTACCCTGTACCGGTGTCACTATTGAATAGCCCAAATAAGGATATCCAAAAGGCTGTAGCGCTTGCTGCAATTCCTGTGGCTCTTGCAGATGGAAACACTGGAAGGAATGTCGATAAGAAAGTTCGCCTTGCAACAAATGATTTTGCAGAAGATACTGTTCTGTATTTTGTGGATCACGCCCATTTTGTGGTGCGTAATGATTCCTTGGTGCCTTATAATCATGGCAATGATACGCTCCGAGTTAGCAACGATGTTGCAACCAGAATGATTTATCTGAAAAATTCCCTTACAGGCGAATGGGGTTCCGTGAACAGGCCGATTCCTGTTTTTACGGAGAATTCTTTGGGAGAACTTAGAGATTCTATTAATGCGGGCAGAGGAACGTTCCCTGTTTTTGATATAGAAAGTGGCAGTTACGCTCCTGTTGCATACATTGACGTGAGTGACGGTTGCGAGGGCAAGTACTTTATTCTGGAACAGGATATTAACTTGCAGAGTGTTTTTATGTCAGACAATAATTGGATCCCTATAGGTACAGAGATTCATCCATTCCGCGGAAACTTTAATGGAGGAAATCATAGAGTTTCTGGACTGAAGCAATCCCCACGAAACGCTTCGATGTTTGAATCAGGACTTTTTGGATTAGTCGATGGCGATAGATACAGCCCAAGAGTCATTGAAAATTTAAAACTGGATTCAGTAAGCATAACATGCGATAGAAACGTTCAGACAATTTTTGCGGCTCCTTTGGTATCTCGTGTATTAGGCAACGTTATTGTACGTAATTCTTTTGCTAGTGGCACAATTGATATTGATCAAGGTGTTACGCTTGCATCGTCAGAAAACGTTTTGAAAGTGGCTGGTCTTGTTCGTGAGGCCGATGCAGGATCTGTTTTGTTTGAAAACGATACAAGCCTTGTCGATATAAAAGTTCGTAATGCTAATGCAGTAAACGTGGGTGGAATCGTAGGCTATGCAAATGATTCGAAATTAAACATGCGTAATTCCTATAATGGCGGAAATCTAGATATAGGAACAATTTTTGGAAGTGGTAATGTTGGCGGACTTGTAGCAAAAGTTCATGATGAAGATCGTGAATTTGTCATTGAAAATTCCGTTAATAAAGGAAATGTAGTTCTTGAAACTTCGGTTGATGTTGCCGTTGGTGGCCTTGCTGGTTTTGCTAATGCGCCTTCTGTTAAGTTTAATGGAAATGCGAATTTTGGTGGTATCTCTACGCAATATGAAGGAACACCTCTATTAGAAATGGGAGGCTTGGCAGGGCATATTGATGCTGAGCGTTTTTTGGTATTCCGTGATGATGAAAATTTTGGGAAAGTCTCTGTTGCAAGCAAAAAATCTGGAGAAGAGTTTGAGGCTCAAATTTATTCAGGTGGCTTTGTTGGAAAAGCAAATGTTGATAATGCATCATCACCTTCTTCTATATTGTATGGCTATGTTTCTGAGAATAACGCTAACCATGCAGGCCTAAGCATTGTTGGTGATTTTGGTAGTGCCTATGTTGGTGGCTTTGTTGGTGCTTTGAATTCAACTTTCTCGAAAGTTCTTTTTAAGGAATTTAAAAACTATGGTAGCCTAGATATAAATGCTTTTGATCATGTTGACTCTGCATTTGTTGGTGGATTGTACGGCTATATCAAAACCACTAAAAATAACGCACTTACGCTAGGTGGCGTAAATTTCGGCGATATTCAATTTAATGTGAATTCAAATACTGGATTTGGTTATGTTGGTGGCATTATTGGCAAAAATGAAGATAAAACAGTGTCTGTCGAAAAGGCTCTCTCTGTGGGGCCTTTACACATTCAGACGAATTTGGATTCCATGTATGTAGGCGGCATTGCGGGGCAGTCTATTGCAAGGCTTGATGTTGGAAACGCCGGTGTCTATGGCAATATTGACGCTGAATTAGGCAATGAAAATGCTTTTGCCGCTGTGGCTTCTGCAGTTGGCTCTAGCGATGCAATCATTGTTTTGGAGAACATGCTTATTGCCGGTGCAGTAAAGGTTCAAGCACAAAATAAAAATGTTTATGTAGCTCCTTTTGTAGGCTTTTTAAAAGGCGATTACTTGTATGCAAAAGAAGTACTCAGCTTGGCTACGTTCAATGTGCCTCAGGCAAGCCTAGGAATGACTATTCTTGGTAAAGACAAGCCGTGTGATGAATCTTGCCTCGTATATTTTGATAAGCAACTGTTGCTTGCTGAATACCCGGATGCGGAATATGTTTCGGATTCTTACAACGATTTTGGAATTTATCTCTATAGCACATCTGAAATCCTTGCCGGGAAAAATCTTTTTAGCACGGTGACTGGTGCTTGGGATACCTCTACAGAATATTATTATCCTCAATTGACATTTGCAAAAGAAAATATCCCGGAAATTTCGGCAACGGCGGCTGTGCCATTGAGCTTTTCTGAAAATGAAATTGCAAGTGAAATCAAGAGCGAAAAACTTGCCTTGGTAGAGAAAAATGCAAATGGCTCGCTGTTGAATTGGAGTGCTGCAAAGGCAAGCGTAGAAGATTATACAATTGATTTTGGTATGTTTACTGAAAATGCAACTGATGTCATTACAGCAAGTGCCGACGATTACACGAAAATTTGGTATGTAGGTTTTGTAGCTCAAGAAAAACAGACTTTGGATTTTAGCAATGCTTCTTGGAGTTATGACGGTCCATTCGCTTATGATGGTAGTGAGCATGCTGTCGAAATTGCAGGATTGCCTGAGGGAGTTTCTGTAACTTATTTAGAAAATATGGCCACAAAGCCTGGCAAATATACTGCTGTTGCAAAATTTGAATATGATGAAGAAGTGTATTACAAGCCAGAATTCAATACAACTTTGGAATGGGAAATTTTACGGGATACCTTGGATATTTCAAGCATTAAGTGGAATTATGATTCTGCGTTTGTTTATGCAGCAACGCAATATGAAGTAAAACTTTTAAATGTCCCTGAAGAAATTGTTGTTGATTATGTAGGCAACGCTGCCTTAAATGTTGGTGTTTATGAAGCTTACGCATTCTTGAACTATGATTCTTCAATGTATGTGCTTTCCAATGAATTCAGGGATTCTGTTTTGACATGGGAAATTTTAGGGAATGGAATTGAATCTTCGGAAGATGATTCGACTTCTGTAAATCCAGATTCTAGCGAGACGAAGCCTGAAATCAAGGATTCTACAGATATTAAAGATTCTTCAGAGAATGCTTTGCCTGTTATTTCACATGCTGAAATTAAACTGCTAAAAAATGGAACGAATCTTGTTCTGCATAATGCAAATGCGGTTGCCATAACGAATGTTAAAGTTTTTGATGCCTTGGGACATTTTGTAAAAGTGAATTGCAATTTTGTAGGTAATGATGTTGTGATTTCTGGAGCTCCTGTTAACCAGATGATTTATGTTCGTGTGCAATTTGCCACTGGTGGCAATAGGGTGTTCAAAACAAGACTTTGATTTTTTTAACGCAACCAATTTTCTAAATTGTGCATCTAAAGAGGGCAAAATGCCTGTGTTTTCACAAGCATAGCCCTTTTTTGGTTTTGATAGTCTGTTTTAGAGGATTGAATGAAAAATTTGAGCTTGCTTTTTGCAATTTGCATTGCTTTTTTGTGTGCTTGCTCTTCGGAAGGTGATTCTGCGGCAAAGGGGGCTCCCGGAAAGGGTGCAGGCAAAGGGCCTGGTGGCCCTGGAGGTCGTTCGGCAAAGACTTTTGCCGTGGAAGGTTACATAGCAAAAAAACATGATGCAAGTAAGAACTTTCAGACCATGGCAACGCTTGAAGCAATGAATAGCGTTTCTTTGACAGCAGCTGCAAATGGCCGCCTGGTGCAGCTCATGGCAAAAGATGGCGCAAATGTTTCTAAAGGCGCTCTTCTTGCCAAAATCGATGATTCCGAATTGAAAGCTCAGTTAAAAAATGCGGAATCCTCTTTGCAGCTTGCAAAGCAAAAGCTGGAACGTACTCAAAAGCTTCACGAACAGGGGAGTGCGACAAATGTTGATTTAGAAGCTGCCGAAGCCGGCTTGAAGTCTGCCGAAGCTTCCGTGGAGCTTATCAAGGCACAAATTGCAAAAACAGAAGTCCGGGCTCCGTTTAGCGGCAAGCTTGGCTTTGTGAATGTTTCTGTTGGTGCTTGGCTTACTACGGGTACTGCAATCGCGACTCTCAGCGAAGTTAAACAGTTGAAGGCAAAATTTGCGCTCCCGCAACGCTATGCCGCAAATATTAAAGTCGGCGATGTCATTGAGTTGAAGGATGAAGAACGTAATATCGATAAAACTGGCAAGGTCAAGGCTCTTGAAGCTACGATTTCTGAAAGTAGCCGCACTCGCCAAATCATGGTGCAGGTCGATAACGCTAAGGAAGAATTGATTGCCGGCGGCTACGTAAAGGTCAATGTGAACCTGGCTGAGGCATCTTCTGGTCGTGCAACGGTAATCCCGGTGCCGGCCGAGGCTTTGACGCTTGACAAGGACGGCGCGTATGTCTTTATAGCAAAGGATGGCAAGGCTCAAATGGTTCGTGTAGAAACGGGCCTTCGCACTCCAATTGCGGTTGATGTTCATTCGGGCCTTTCTGACGGAGATACCGTAATTACCTCTGGTCTTATCAGCATTCGTCAGGGTAGTTCGATCCGTATTCGAGAAATCCGCAATAACACCGATTATGAAGTAAATTAGAAGATAGAGGACAGAAGACAGAAAACAGAATTAGGAGTCAGTGACAGGAATCAGAAATTGCAACTTACCATGTCATGGCGAGCGGAGCGCGGCCATTCGGGGCAAAGTTCTGGATCACCACGCCTACGGCTCGTGATGACAAAAGAGCACAGAGTACAGGAGTCAGTGACAGGAGTCAGAAATTGCAACTTACCATGTCATGGCAAGCGGAGCGTGGCCATCCAGGGCAATGTTCTGGATCACCACGCCTACGGCTCGTGATGACAAAAGAGCACAGAGTACAGGAGTCAGTGACAGGAATCAGAAATTGCAACTTACCATGTCATGGCGAGCGGAACGTGGCCATTCGGGGCAATGTTCTAGATTGCTTCACTACGTTCGCAATGACATTTAATTATTCATTGTTAATTAAACATTCAGATGTCAGCCTACACATTGGAAATTTGCAAGTATCTCTCGTCTGTAGGCACGCAGTGCCGTTCTCTCGTCTATTCTATACCCTACACCCTAGCCCCTGTCTCCTAAACATTGAAAATAAACATTCACTAACCACTAGCCCCTAAATCCTAGATCCTAAACATGAGTGTTGCAAATCTTTCAGTTCGTAGACCAGTATTAATGACAGTGATGGCGCTTGTCATTATTTTGCTTGGCGCCTTTGGCATGAGCAACCTTGGCATTCGTGAATACCCGAATGTTGACTATCCGATTATCCAGGTGCGTACAACATACCCTGGCGCAAACGCTGCCGTTGTGGAATCCGAAGTTACAGAAATTTTGGAAGCTTCCATTAACAGTGCCTCTGGCATCAAGGCAATGACTTCTACAAGTTCCGATGGCTGGTCTTACATTAGCGTTGAATTTGAAACAGGCATGGACTTGGAAGCTGCAGCAAACGATATTCGTGACCGTGTTAGCCGTGTGCGTCGCAAGCTCCCGGACGATGTCGATGAACCGACCGTGAACAAGAGCGATTCCGATTCTGACCCGATCATAATGGTGAGCCTTGTAAGCGACAAGTTCGATGCCATGGATGTTTCCGAAATTGCGCGTAACCATGTGAAGGAACGCTTGCAAACAATTCCTGGAGTTTCGGAAGTTGTAATCTGGGGTGAAAAGCAGCCGACGGTTCGTTTGTGGATAGACCCGATTCGCATGCAGGCTCTTGGTGTTACAGGCCAGGAAATGAGTTCTGCCCTTAGCCGCGGTAACTTGGAATTGCCTTCTGGCTCTATTGAAGGTTCCGAAACTACGCTTTCTATTCGTACTCTTGGTAGAATCCCTGATCCTGAAGCTTTTGGCCGCATAGCAGTTAAAACAGCTGCCGATGGCACAGTAATTCGCGTGTCCGATGTTGCAACGATTCATTACGAACCAAAGGATACCCGTACCGGTTTTAGACGCAATGGCAAAAATACGGTGACGGTGGCTCTTGTTGCGCAGCCTGGCAGTAACCATGTAAACATTGCCGATGAATTCTACAAGCGTGTAGAAGATATCCGTCGCGAGCTCCCGGAAGGCATTGACATGCTATATGGCCGCGATACATCAATCAATATTCGCGCTTCAATCAAGGAAGTCGTAGAAACGATATTTATTGCATTTTTACTTGTGATTGCGATTATCTTTGCATTCCTTAGGGAAGGCCGCACAACGATTATCCCTATGGTTGTCGTGCCGGTTGCTGTGGTCGGTAGCTTCTTTGTGCTTTATCTTTGCGGCTTTAGCATTAATGTGCTTACGCTCCTTGCCATGGTGCTTGCCATTGGGCTTGTTGTTGACGATGCCATTGTGATTGTCGAAAACATTTACCATAAGATCGAAAAGGGAATGACTCCAAAGCAAGCCGCAGTTGCAGGAACAAATGAAATTTTCTTTGCGGTGATTGCAACTTCCGTTGTGCTTATGGCGGTGTTTGTTCCGGTGCTTGCTCTTGGCGGTACAACGGGGCTTTTGTTCCGCGAGTTTGTTGCCGTGATGATCGGGACAGTGTTCCTTTCTACGCTTTGCGCTCTTACGCTTTCGCCAATGCTTTGTTCCAAGTTCTTGAAACGTCAAAAGAAGGGCCGCATTTATACTTGGACGGAACCATTCTTTGATTGGCTTAATAGAGTTTATTCTGTACTTTTAGGCTTGTTTTTGAAGTGCCGTATTTTGCTGTTCCCGATTGTTGCTGGCCTTTTTGCCGCCGCATATTTCTGCTTTAATGACATGAGTAGCGAAATGGCGCCAACGGAAGATTCTGGTTCCGTGATGGTGAATGTGAACATGCCTGAAGGCGTTACGCTTACCCGCACAAAGCGCATGGCCGACGCCTTTGTTGAAGAAGTCATGACAATCCTTGATAGCGGGGAATACAAGGAAGTCCAGGCTGGTGCTTGGAACGCCGGTAACTCCAGAATTCGTTTGTCTTTGAATGATGACAAAAAGGCTCGCCGTCCGCAAAGCGAAATCGCCCACGAAATCCAGTTGCTCGGTAACGAATACCCGGATTTGCGCGTGATGGTTTTTGAACCGCAGAGCATCAGTACGCAGCGCGGCGGCTTGCCTGTGCAGTTTGTTTTGCAGGCTCCGTCTATTGAAGTTTTGCGTACACTTGTGCCAAAATTCATGGAAGAAGCTAGCAAAAGCCCGGTATTTAGCGTCGTGAATACGAACCTGAAATTCACGAAGCCAGAACTGCACATCGAAATTTTGCGTGACAAGGCTAACGAAGAAGGCGTGTCTGTAAATGATATTGCCCAGGCCGTGCAGCTTTCTATCAGCGACCAGAGCTATGGTGAATATTACAAGGATGGCCGCCAATACAATGTGATCGGAGCTGTCGGCTATGAGTATCGTTCTACGCCGCAAAACTTGTCTTTGCTGACTGTAAAGAACCGTAAGGGTGAAGCCGTCAGCGTAGATAACTTCATAACCTATAAGGAACAATCCGCGTCGCCGTCGCTGCCTCGTTACAACCGCTTTAGCGCGGCAACAATCCAGGCTGGCCTTGTTCCGGGCAAAACGATTGGCGATGGCGTAGAAGAAATGCGCCGAATTGCAAAGGGCCTGCTCAAGGAATACCCGAATGTGAGCACGACTTTGAGCGGCGCTTCCAAGGAATTTGAAGAAAGCTCTTCTGGGCTTTACATCGTGTTCCTCTTGGCATTAGCGCTTGTGTTCCTTGTTTTGGCTGGTCAGTTCGAAAGTTTTAGGGCCCCGCTCGTGATTTTCTTTACGGTGCCGCTTGCCTTGGCCGGTGCGCTCACATGCCTGTATTTGACTGGGCAGACATTGAATATCTTTAGCGAAATCGCCTTGATCTTGTTGATTGCGCTTGTTACAAAGAACGGCATTTTGATTGTGGAATTTGCAAACCAGATTGCGGAGCAGACTGGGTGCTCTAAGCTTGAAGCTGCCCGCCAGGCCGCCGAACGTCGATTCCGCCCGATCCTCATGACAAGCCTATCGACGGTGCTTGGCGCGGTGCCGCTTATCATGACTGGTACGCCAAGCCGAATCGCAATGGGCGTTGCGATTGCCGGCGGCCTAACGTTTGCAACGTTCATGACTCTGTTCATTGTGCCTGCTGCATACAGCTATTTTGCTAGCAAGGTCGAAAAGAAGGAATCAAAGACTATCGCTGGCGTTGCATAGGCGCTCTAGAATGGCTTCGTCTGCAGGGAGCCATTTTACGCTGTGTAATTCACTTGGTAAAAGCCACCTTGCATCTTCATGTTCTAAAAGCGTAATGCTTCCATTTGTGATTGTGCAATAAAAACAGTGCATTGTCAAATGGAATGTCGGGTAGTCGTAATCGATTGTAATTACGTGCTCTTCTACAGAAACGTCGATGGCAAGTTCTTCCTTTAGTTCGCGAGCTAGGGCTTGTTCCCTTGTTTCGCCTGGCTCCATTTTACCACCAGGGAATTCCCAGTAGCCCTTGTATTCGCCATAGCCGCGTGCGGTGCAGAATATTTTTTCACCCTGTTTTATGATGCCTGCAACAACTTCGATAGTTTTCATGCCCTTAAATCTAGAAATACACCATGTTCAAAGGAGTTCATGCAAATTTTTTTAATAAAAGTAAGCCATTCCTTCAAAAAAAAGATATGTTCTGTATTGTATTAAATAAGAGAGGTATTTTATGAATAGAATGCTAGTGCTAGTCGCTGATGGCTTTGAAGAAACAGAACTTGTGGCTCCTGTAGATATCTGGATTCGCGGTGGCGTGAAGGTTACGCTCGCTTCCATTGATGACGATGCCGAGGTAGAAGGCGGACACAACCTTGTTTTGAAGGCTGATGCTGGCCTTTCTGAACTTAATCTTAATGATTATAACGCCGTGTTCTTGCCGGGTGGCAGTCGTGGCGTAGATAATCTCAAGCATTCAGAAGCTGTTCTTGACATTGTTCGTGAATACCATGAAAAGGGCAAGCTCGTTACGGCAATTTGTGCGGCTCCATCGGTACTTGCTGCTGCTGGCATTACGTTTAAGCACAAGATTACAAGCTACCCGGGCATGGAAGGCGATTTGAAAAAGTTCTGTGCCTCCTATTCTACAGATCGCGTGGTTGTAGACGGTAAGCTTGTTACAAGCCGTGGCGCCGGAACTGCAGAAGAATTTGGCCTGAAGGTTCTTGAAATTCTTGAAGGCAAGGAAGTCGCCGATCGTGTTCATGATCAGATGGTTTGTAGATAATTAGCTGAATTTTTCGCTTAAAGAAGCGGAAAATTCCTCAAAGTACGGATAAAATCGCTCCTTCAAGGAGCTTTTATCCGTACTTTTTGTTTGTGGGGAAGTCTAGAAATTGGCTATGTGCGAATTTTGGCGGATAAATTGGTATGAAGTGGGTGCTTTTATCTGCCAAAAAGAGATTTTGCCTTCGTACTCTTTGAAATTAATGACTAAAAATGTCAAACGCGGCGGGTAAAAATTAAAAAATCAGGCTTTTTATCCGCCACAGCGCATGTCAATCGATTGTTAACCGACGCTGTGTTCTAGCTTCATGGAAAGCAGCGCGCGGGCTTCCGTTGCAAATTCGCCTGGCAGTTCCTTGAACACGTCCTTGCAGAAGCCGCTGACCATTGTCTGTACTGCGTCTTCGCGCTTGATGCCACGGCTTTCAAAATAGAACAGCTGGTCTTCGCTAATGCGACTTGTCGTTGCCTCGTGTTCCGTGTTTGCTGTCGGGTTTGCAACCGTAATGTACGGGAACGTGTGCGCTGCGCATTCCGTGCCTACAAGCATGCTGTCGCACTGGGTGTAGTTGCGAGCGCCTTTAGCACTTGCGCGAATGTCTACAAGGCCACGGTAGGCGTTGCTTGACTTGTCTGCGCTAATGCCCTTGCTGATGATAGTGCTCTTCGTGTTCTTGCCAATGTGAACCATCTTTGTGCCGGTGTCAGCCTGCATGTGGCCATTGGTAAGAGCTACGGAGTAGAATTCACCGACGGAATTGTCTCCTTGCAAAATGCAACCAGGGTACTTCCAGGTGATTGCCGAACCGGTTTCAACCTGCGTCCAGCTGATGCGGCTGTCTTTACCTGCGCACTTGCCGCGCTTTGTCACAAAGTTATAGACGCCGCCCTTGCCTGTATCAGGGTCGCCGGCGTACCAGTTTTGCACGGTGCTGTACTTGATGCTTGCGCGGTCCTTTACGACGAGTTCCACGATTGCGCTGTGCAACTGGTTCGAGCTGAATGCCGGAGCGGTGCAGCCTTCAAGGTAGCTGACATGTGCGTCGTCATCGGCAATGATCAACGTGCGTTCAAACTGTCCTGCTTCCTTGTTGTTTATGCGGAAGTAGGTGCTAAGGTCCATCGGGCAGGTAACTCCAGGCGGAATGTACACAAAGCTGCCATCGCCAAATACGGCGCTGTTAAGGGCTGCAAAGTAGTTGTCGCCCGCGGGGACTACGCTCCCGAGATATTCTTCGATGAGTTCTGGGTATTCCTTGACAGCGTCTGAAATCGGGCAGAAGATGATGCCCATTTCCATGAGCTTTTTGCGGTGGCTCGTGTAAATGCTTACGCTGTCAAAGACCGCGTCTACGGCGACGTTTGCAAGGCGCTTCTGTTCATCGAGCGGAATGCCTAATTTTTCAAAAGTTGCAAGGAGCTCCGGGTCGACATCTTCGACCTTTTCGTGCTGTTGCTTTGTCTTTGGAGCGGAGTAGTATACAATATCTTGCAGGTCTACTGGCGGGAACTTGAGTTCTGCCCAGTTCGGTTCAGGCATTTGCTTTAGCTTTTCGTAAGCCTTGAGCCTAAAGTTCAGCAAAAATTCTGGCTCGTTACGGAGCTTTGATGCCCTGCGGATAACATCTTCGTTAAGGCCTTTTTCAAAGCTTTCGTTTTCAATGTCTGTTACGAATCCGTACTGGTAACGTTCTGCCATAATAGTGCTTTATTTAAAATACTGTTGGTGCCGGGTTTGCAAATGGATCGTCAACGCTTTCTACGGTAATGTTGTAGTACACGTTTTCGCGGAGCTGGTCTTCAATGTAGAAGAGAGTTCCGCCGGTTGCCGAGCCGCAACCAGCACATGCGCCCTGGTAACGAATCTTCAAGTGCGCGTTGTCGAGTTCTACAATTTCAAGGTCGCCACCGTCGCCCTGCAAAACTCCACGAATCTTTTCGTGCATGCAGTCTTCGATGCGTTTGAGCTTTTCTTCTTGAGTGAGTGCGAACCATTCCTTGTCTGCTTCTGCTCGGCCTTCGGCTGTCTGAGTGCGGTAACGGATCTTTTCCATGGTTTCGCGAGCGGCGAGTGCTACGCCTTTTTTGCCTGGGTAGCTTTCTACGATATTTGCAATCAGGTTTTGCATTTGTGCAAGTTCAATTGCGTTTTCGGGAATTGCCGGAATGTCTGGCGCGTCGCGAAGCTGAGCTTCGATTTCGGACACCTTTATTTGCGCAACTTCATCCATTTTCTTGTGCTGGATCATCGTGCAGAATGTGTCTGCAAGCACCGTGAAAATAGGACCGCCGTAGGTAAAAAATCTTGTTTCGAGAATCTCGTCAACTTCCGGGTCTATCATAAGGTAGACCTTTAAACTGGCTTCCTTGCAATCGACAAGGGCTAAGCCTTTTTCGTCTGCTTCAATCTGGAAAATTGCACCACGGTATTTGGGTGCCTTGGCCATTTGTAGAGCCTTTTCTGACAGCTTTAAGGATTCTTCACTCATGGCGCCAAATGTAGCAATATAAGAGGCAAGAACAAGATGCAAGGAGCAAGAAGTTAATGGCGAATAATGAATAATTCAGGAACTAGAATCATTCTTTTGCCAGAAAAAAACTTTCATTAATATTACAACGCGAACTGTGACATACGTCACAAAAATATTTACAAAAAAAATTGTACGTTCCTGTTTTTAATGGTATATATTAAGGCCATCAAAGAGAAAATGTGATGCTTGTCACAATTTTTGCTTGAGTGATTATTATTGGGTGGTTATTATGTTGCTAATTAGAATTGTTCTTCAGCTCTTCAAGCTTCGTTATGTCGAAGTTTAGGTGTTTGTACAAACGAATTTCTCCTTAAGTAAAGGCCCCTCCGCAAGGAGGGGCTTTTTACATCCATGGAATGCGAAATCCTTAAACAAAATCACCCCGGAACGAGTCCGGGGCGATTTGAAAGACGTTGCTTTTTACTGGCCCGATTAGTCCTTGAACTTCTTCATGACGATTGCGCCATTGTGGCCGCCGAAGCCGAGGGAAACGGAAGCAAAAGCCTTCATTTCGCCAAGGTATGGCTTTGGCAGGTAGTCAAGGTCGCAACCCTGTTCCAAGTCCGGATTTTCAAGGTTCAAGGTTTGTGGGTAGAAGTTGTCCTGCATGCCCTTGAGGCTGATGATTGCTTCGATTGCACCTGCAGCGCCAACAAGGTGACCTGTCATGGACTTTGTAGAAGAAACCTTGAGCTTGTAAGCGTGTTCGCCAAAGGCGAGCTTGAGCATCTTGGTTTCTGCTGCGTCGTTCAGCTTTGTAGAAGTGCCGTGGGCGTTGTAGTAGTCAATGTCTGTCGGGAGCATTTCTGCGTCCTTCAAGGCACGGGTAAGGGCTGCTGCGCCACCAAGTCCATCTGGATGCGGGCTAGTGATGTGGTATGCATCGCTAGAAGCACCGAAGCCTGCAAATTCCGCATAGATCTTTGCGCCACGTGCACGTGCGTGTTCCAATTCTTCAAGAACAAGAATGCCTGCGCCTTCACCCATGATGAATCCTTCGCGGTCCTTGTCGAACGGGCGGCTTGCGCGTTTCGGGTCGTCGTTGAAGGAGTGGGCAAGTGCATGCATGCCGTTGAAGGAACTGATGCTAAAGCCTGTGATTGCAGATTCTGCACCGCCAGCAAGGCAAATGTCAAGGCGGCCGGAACGGATCAGGTCAAGACCTGCGCCGAGGGCGTCTGTGCCCGATGCGCAAGCGGTGGCAAGAGTCCATGCCGGTCCTGTAATGCCAAGCTTCATGCTGACATTTGCTGCGCCTTCGTTTGCAATGAACATCGGAACGGCAAGCGGCGGAACGCGGTTAGCGCCATGGTTAAAGTACTTGTCGTAGGCGTTTTCGATAACATCAAAACCGGTGAGACCGTTGCCAACCATAATGCCCGTGCGTTCTGCTGCAAGGGTTTCCTTCTTGAGGCCAGCGTCTTGAATTGCTTCATAGCTTGCCGAAAGAAGGAACTGGGTGAAACGTGCCATGCGACGGCATTCGCGGCTATCCATACCGTGTTCTTCCGGGAGGAAGTTCTTGACTTCGGCTGCAATCTGCACGGCGAGGTTGGAGGCGTCAAACAGGGTAATCTTGTCAACGCCACATTCGCCATTCTTGATAGCTTTCCAAGTGTCATTTACGGTATTGCCTACTGGTGTAACTGCACCAAGGCCTGTCACTACGATTCTACGCTTGCTCATGTTTATCCTTTTTTTTAAGATGCAAGATCAAGATGCAAGATGCAAGAAATCTTATTTTCAAAATCAAGCATCTTAAATCTAATCTTATTTCAAATTCCTAGAATTCTAGAATCTGGAGAACAGGAGTCAGGAATTGCGCCATCCAATGTCATGGCGAGCGAAGCGTGGCCATCCAGAAACATTGAAATTTTGATATTCTAGATTGGATTGCCACGGACCTAAAGGTCCTCGCAATGACATTTAATTAATCAGTCGACAGACGTCTGCCTACAGCCGACAACACTGAAAAGCTACATTCCCTAGATCCTAGCCCCTAGTCCCTACTTGTCAAATTTCGGAGCGTCATCCTCAGACTTACCCTTGTCCTTGTTGCGGATAGCTGCGTGCTTGATTTTACCGCTAATGGTCTTCGGGAGTTCTGCTACGAATTCGATAATGCGCGGGCTCTTGTAAGCTGCACTTACCTGCTTCGTAAACATCTGGATGTCTGCTGCGAGTTCCTTGGTTGCCTCGTAGCCCTTCTGGAGCACGATGGTTGCCTTAACGACCTGGTTACGCATACGGTCATCCACGCCTGTAACGGCGCATTCAAGGACTGCCGGATGCTGGTGCAAGGTGCTTTCCACTTCGAACGGGCTCACACGGTAACCACTGGTCTTGATAAGGTCGTCGGAACGGCCTACGAACCAGAAGTAACCATCTTCATCGCGCCAAGCAGTATCGCCTGTGCGGTAGAGGCCATCGCAGAAAACGCTTTCCGTGAGTTTCTGGTCGCGATAGTAACCTGCGAAAAGACCGAATGGGCGGCCCTTTTCGACATGGATCACGATGTCGCCAACATCGCCCGGCTTTGTGGAATTGCCTTCGCTATCTACAATGTCGATGTCGTAGCCTGGGGCCGGCTTACCCATGGAACCTGGGCGCGGGGCCATCCACGGGAAGTTACCGACTGCGAGGGTACTTTCGGTCTGGCCATAGCCTTCACGCATTGAAATTCCGGTCTTTGCCTTGAACTTGTTGAAGATGTCTGCATTCAGGGCTTCGCCTGCGGTGGTGCAGTAGACAAGGCTAGAAAGATTGTACTTTGAAAAATCCTGCTGCAACAGGTAACGGTACACGGTCGGAGGGGCGCAGAAAGTGGTGACCTTGTACTTTGCCATCATTTCGAGCATCTTGTGCGGCACGAAGCCGAGCATGTCGTACACGAAAATTGCGGAACCAGCGATCCACTGGCCGTAGATCTTGCCCCACATAGCTTTTGCCCAGCCGGTTTCTGCGACTGTCAAATGGCGGCCGTTTTCTACAACGTTCTGCCAGTACTTGGCGGTAACGATGTGGCCGAGCGGGTATGCGAAATTATGCTGTACCATCTTCGGGTAGCTGGAAGTACCGGAAGTGAAGTACAAGATCATAATGTCTTCGTTCTTTGTTGCATAAATGCCCTGCGGGCGATCAAATTCATCAGAGGCGTCATTAAATACGTTATAGAAGTTCTTCCAACCTGGGCGAGGGGTGCTGCCGATCGTCACGAGGTGCTTGACGGAAGGGGAAGCGGGCATTGCAGCTTCGATCTGTTCCTGGAGTTCTGGAGCGTCGTAAGTTACGATCATCTTGATGCTTGCGGCGTTTGTGCGGTACTCGATGTCCTTTGTAAGGAGCATGTTTGTAGCAGGCACTGCGATTGCGCCAATGCGGTGGAGAGCAAGCAGGTAGAACCAGAATTCGTAATGGCGGCGGAGAATGAGCATCACTGCGTCACCCTTCTTGATGCCAAGGAACTTCAGGTAGTTCGCTGTCTTGTTCGAGGCTTCCTTCAAATCCTTGAAGGTAAAGATCTTTTCTTGATTATCGTCATCGATCCAGACCATGGCTTCCTTGTTCGGGTCGAGTTCCGCATAGCGGTCCACGACGTCGTAAGCAAAGTTAAAATCGTCTGGAATGTGGATGGCGAATTTTTCTTTCAGTTCCTCGTACGATTCGTACTTGGTCTGATTTAGGAATTCATCCAATAACGTCATTTAATTAACCTATAGTTATTAATGAGAGTTTGTAATGCGTGTAGTTTATGTAGTGTAGCATCCCGCAAAACTATCGGGAAGGACAATTTTTATGATGGAAAAGCCATCGTAAAAATTGTCGATGCAAATTTAGAAAAATCAATAGGAACGAAAATATTCTTCATGTTGAAATGTTGAAAAAATGTGCAAAACATGTATGCATGGTAGTGATTTTTTTTTGATGGTTAAATTCTAGAAAAACAATTTTTTCTGATTTTGAAAATGTTTGTAAGAATGTTTTATGGTTTAAGTGAATATAAATATCTAAACAATACCGCACGTTAACTTTTTTTCTAAAATTGGCGATATGATAACAAAAAGTTTAAAATGGATTCTTTTTAGTGTAGTATTAGCTGCACAAGTTTTTGCAGAGCCAACAGTCTCTATTTTTGTAAAGGATGCCGGTGAGTTTAGCCACTTGCAAGAAGAACTTTCGCGTTTGCAAGCAGGAATTGGACAGAATAATTCTGAACTTGACGCCCTCATGGATCAGGCAAATCGAATTGCCGAAATGAATAAGCGATGCGGTGAAATTTCGTTAACAGAAGTTCTTGATGAAGAGTGCGGACTCTTTTATTCTGTAGATCTCCCTGAATTCGAAGCTAGGTATTTGGAAGTTACTGGCGAAATTCGATTGGGTTCCATGACTATGGCTAGCGGTCTTGAACAAAGAACTCAGCAAATAGATGCCTGTGTTGATGCTCTTGCTCGAATTGTTGTCTCAAAAGAACAACTTTTAAGCTTATCTGGAAACGTTGACTTGGAACCATTGTCTCATTCAGGTTCATTTGATGCCACATTTGATTTTCGCCTGTATTTTGATGAAAATCGAATGAACCAGCAAAAACGCCTTGCAGAAAGATGGCTTGACAAGTGTCGTGAAATTATTTTACGTAAAAGTGGTGATGAGTTTGCGCCCTTGTTTATAGAATCCGTAGAACAAATCAATGATTCTTTGGCTAGGAGTGGAGCTAATTTAAAGATTATTTTGGAACCAACTCATTTGAGCTTTTATTTAGACTTGAATAAAAATGTTGCTGGTGCCTATTATTTGAGTGGTGTTGAACTTTTTGGTATAGAAGCAATTCCAACGGGAAAGCGTTACAGCCATCTTTTAGTAGATATAAAGAACAGTTCTGTTCGCTTGCCTTTAGGAAAAACTGCTGCAGTTCAGGTATTTGAAGGACGTGTTGAATTTGAACAGGCTAGTAGTGACCTTGTTGGTCGCTGGATTTGGGCTGCTGACAAGAAAAAGGCTGAAAGACTTGCAAAGGTTCAAAAAGCAAAGCAGAAAAAACTGCAAGTGGATGAAGCTGAAAATGCAAAGCAAGAAACTCGTTGGGATAAGGGGTACGCAGAACTGGATAGGGAAATTGGTAAGAATTCTGTACAAGCACCAGAAAAGGGAAGTAGCATCCCTGCAAATGTAAATTCTGAAGAACATCAAATTCACTGGGTTCCAATAGGCATATCAGCAGCAGCTATTGTCGGTGGTTCTGTAATGGCCGTGTTATTCAACAAAAAGGCCAAGGACGAATATGAAAAAGGAACTCCAGCATCAAAGAGCGAGTACGATGATCGCTATGACAATGCGGGCAGTTACCAGACTATGCGAACGATTGGGTATGGTATCGTCGCTGTTGGTGTTGTTGGGCTTGGCTTGAGCATTGTATTTTAGGGGGTAGACATGAAAACGAAAACTTTAATTTTTGCTGCTCTATCTTCAATAATGTTTGTTGCTTGTAGCGATTACCAGCAAATGCTTGCAGATGATTATGGGGATATGAATTGGGGGGATAATGCAGCTGCATCAAATCCTTCTAATACGGGTTCTCCGTCAACTCCTAATACTCCGTCTAATGCAGGTTCTCCATCAACTTCTGTTTCAAACGATAAATCGGGAAGTTTCGTTGATGGCCGTGATAACAAGGTTTATAACTATGTCACGATTGGCTCACAAACTTGGATGGCTCAAAATCTAAATTATGAAGTGCCTTTTAGTTATTGTTATGAAGACAAAGTAAAAAATTGCGACGCTTATGGTAGACTTTATTCATGGGCGGCTGCTATGGGGCGCAAAGATGCTGAATGTGGGGCCTCTGTTATTTGTGGTGTGACAACCTACCCTTATAGAGGTGTTTGTCCTAGCGGTTGGCATCTTCCTACAAATGCAGAATGGGAGCTATTGCTCGCTACTGTAGGAGGCTCTGGAGATTTCTTGAAGTCGAAAACGACTTGGACAGCAAATGGTGTTGGTTCGGATAATTATGGTTTTTCGGCCTTGCCTGCAGGGCATAGAAGTGCTTCTACATATTTTGAAATGCTCGGTAGCTACACGTCGTTTTGGACATCTTCAGAATTCGATAAATCTGATGCGCACCGTTGGTATTTTAGAAACACGACCTTTGCTGATGGAAATGCCTCTAAGGTAGAAGCTAATTCTGTAAGATGCGTTAAAGACTAATGTTAAAAAAAGTAGTCCCGAAAGTTTAGTCCAACTTTCGGGACTACTTTTTTAGATAAGAACTGAAAAAGCAGTTATCTAAAAAGAAAGTTTTGTTTTTGATTAGAGTACATTGAAAAAAGCTCTGCTATATTTTGATGTGCGGTTATGGTTAGCAGGGCTTTAAAAAAAAGAAACCCGAAGGTTAAACCTTCGGGTTTCTTTTGCTTTAGGCTTAAGTATCAATTAAGCGCGAACGCCTGCGCGGTCGCCATACTTCTTGATAAGTTCTTCCTGGATGTTGCGTGGTACTGGGAGGTACTTTGCAAATTCCATGGTGAATTCAGCCTTACCCTGAGTCATGGAACGGAGGTCAGTTGCGTAACCGAACATTTCGGAAAGCGGAACTTCTGCAGTGATTGTGGTCATGCCAAGTTCTTCGCTTGTACCAACGATGTTACCACGACGCTGGGAAACGTTACCAACAACGGAACCCTGGAATTCGGTCGGGGTCTGGATTTCAACCTTCATGATCGGTTCGAGGATCTGAGCACCAGCCTTGGAGAAGGCTTCGCGGAATGCCATACGTGCTGCAACCTGGAAGGCCATATCAGAGGAGTCAACCGGGTGGAATGCACCATCCTGAACGTCCATTTCGATACCGACAACTGGGAAGCCGATGAGGGAACCAGCAGTCATGCAGCTCTGGAAGCCCTTGTCGCAAGACGGGATGTATTCCTTAGGAATACGGCCACCAACAACGGAGTTAACGAAGTTGTAAACCTTTTCCTGGTCGCCTTCAACAGCCATCGGACGCATTTCACCGACAACCTTAGCGAACTGACCGGAACCACCAGTCTGCTTCTTGTGGGTATAGTCGAACTTAGCCGGGCGAGTAATGGTTTCGCGGTATGCAACCTGCGGAGCACCGGTCTGAACGTCTACCTTGTATTCACGACGCATACGTTCGATGTAAACGTCAAGGTGAAGTTCACCCATACCCTTGATGATGGTTTCGCCAGATTCCTTGTTAACTTCAACCTGGAATGTCGGGTCTTCCTTAGTGAAGCGGTTGAGGGCCTTAGACATGTTGTCGAGGTCGTCACGGTTCTTTGCTTCAATAACAAGTTCGATAACCGGGTTAGGAACGTGCATGGAAGTCATGTTGTAGTGGTTCTTGCCATCGGTAAATGTTGTACCGGATGCGCAGTCGATACCGAACAATGCAACAATGTCGCCTGCACCTGCTTCAGTAATATCAACCATTTCGTCAGCGTGCATACGAACGAGACGACCAACAGAAACCTTCTTACCTGTTGCCATGTTGGTGATCATGTCACCCTTCTTGAGCTGGCCCTGGTAAATACGGATGTAGGTCAACTGGCCATAGCGGTCGTTAACGAGCTTAAATGCGTAGCAAACGAGCGGAGCTTCGTCTTCGGACTTAAGGACAACTTCTGCTTCGTTGTTGTCGATGTCGAGAGCGATGTTTTCAACTTCGGTCGGGTTCGGGAGGTAGTCAACAACACCGTCGAGGAGCTTCTGAACACCAACGTTCTTATGAGCGGAACCCATGAAGACCGGGGTAACTTCGAGGGAGATAGTTGCCTTGCGGATAGTTGCCTTGAGGAGGTTCTTGTCGATTTCGTCGACGCCATAGAGACCTTCCATAGCCTTTTCCATAAC
The DNA here is from genome assembly GCA_002314675.1 of Fibrobacter sp. UBA1765. Taxonomy (GTDB): domain Bacteria; phylum Fibrobacterota; class Fibrobacteria; order Fibrobacterales; family Fibrobacteraceae; genus UBA1765. The sequence continues at coordinate 66,910 of DCGZ01000139.1, forward strand.
TTCGTCGCTGTAGTCAGCGCAGCAGTCAACGAGCTTTTCACGGTATTCGTTAGCCTGGTCAACGAGTTCTGCCGGGATTTCCTTTTCAACGAGGTCGTCACCGTTTGCGCCTTCGAAGTAGTAGGCCTTCATTTCGATAAGGTCAACCACGCCCTTAAGTTGGTCTTCAAGACCGATAGGGATCTGCATAACGCATGGCTTGTGGTTGAGCTTTTCCTTAAGCATAACTGCAACGCGGAGCGGGTTTGCACCGGAGCGGTCGCACTTGTTGACGAACACAACGCGTGGCACATGGTAGCGACGCATCTGGCGGTCAACTGTAATAGACTGGGACTGAACACCTTCAACACCGGTCAAGACAAGGATAGCACCGTCAAGCACGCGGAGGGAGCGTTCCACTTCGATTGTGAAGTCCACGTGCCCCGGGGTATCGATGATGTTGATTGTGTCTGCTTCACCGGACTTTGTGTGGGTCCAGCTAGCAAATGTTGCTGCAGACTGAATGGTGATACCACGTTCACGTTCAAGTTCCATGGAGTCCATAGTGGCACCGACGCCGTCCTTACCACGAACTTCGTGGATAGCGTGAATACGCTTGGTGAAGTAGAGGATACGTTCGGTAAGGGTTGTCTTACCGGAGTCGATGTGAGCAGAAATACCGATATTTCTGTGGGTAGTAATGTTTTTCATGTTTTATTCCACAATATGGAGTTGATGTTATTTGAGTTTGCGCGCAAAGTTAGAAATTTTTTTTTAACTCACAAGGTCGTGAATATAATTAAAGGGGCTTTTATACCCCTTTTGATAGTATTGCGCTCGATTTAGATGATGTTTTCGCTTTGTTCAAGCTCTTTTTTTTGTTCTTCAAGAGGGCTTTCGTTACAAAGCGCCTTGAAATAAGTTTCAGCCGTTTTTCCGACTTCGCGGGTGTCGTAGGCCGCGTATGCGCCGCTGACCACTGCTCCAAGTAAAGGGACTGCCTTTGCTGCAGTCTTGCCGATAAGCTTGGAGGCTTGCTGGATTCCTATCTTTTTGAGCAGTACCTGGAGCGCCGTTAAAGAAATCTTTTGCGTAATGAAACGTGTACCCGTGCGAACAAGCGTGTCTCGTAAAAGCTGTGCTGCGCTGTGGCGGAACAGGCACCAGACCATTGCTTCGCGATTGAGGAATGCCACCTTGCCGTAAGTAGCCGCAATGTCAGCTACAAGCTGCGATTGGATTTTCCAGATTGTGGCAAGGTCTGGGAGCGCTGTAATTACACTTGCAAAGCCTCCCGGAACAGAAAGCGTGGCGCTGACGGTTGCCGATTTCAGGCAAGCCTTGTTTATGAGGGTCTTTACTCGGTCGCCCGGGTTTTCGGCAGGCTGAAGCTTTGTTTCCGGGATATCGGTTACAATATCGAACAGGAGACGTCCGGTTGCATTCTTTGCATGTTCAATCGCATCTTTCATAGTCAAAAACTTATAAAAATTTGCCGAGAAGGTCAGTAAGAGCTGACTTAAGCTTGAATTGTTTTCCGTTAGATGTTGCAGGAAGCGTCCTGAAAAGTTCGGTAAGCCATTCCCTGTCGGAACGGAAGTTGTTGATTTCGATGCCGCTATCTAAAATTTCATAATCGGCAAAGGCGTGGATCAGGTCAACTTCGCCTTCCAGTTTCAAATCAAGCTTTACTTGTTTTTGTTCTGGAAGAATTTCGATTCTTGCAAGCTTGCATAGAGGTTGTTTGTTTTCCATGCGAATCTCCTATAGGATCAACTTGACAATGAGTTGCGCTAGAGGGTTTTCTAGAACCTTGTGCGATAGTTTTCTGTCGGTGAGGTACTTGTCTGCAAGCGGCTGGATCCATGGGCGGTCAAAGACAGCCTTCTTGATTATGATGTTATTTGCAAAAAACTCATAGTCAACAACGGCATCCAGCGGCAGGCCTTCACCTTTCAATTTTATGGAAACTGCAATTTGACATTTTTCGGAATCAATGTCCATGGACTGGATACTGCCAAAGCGTTGTACCAGGGCATGCTTGTTGATGATTGGCAGAGTCTTGTTGACTACAAAGCTTTTTAGGCCCACGTATTACCTCGGGAGAGTTAGAATTTCAATGCCATCCTTGGTACGGACAACGGTGTGTTCCCACTGTGCAGATAGGGAACCGTCGCGGGTGACTGCGGTCCAGCCATCGGCTAGAGTCTTTGTTGCCGGTCTGCCAGCATTGATCATCGGTTCTACAGTGAATACGTGGCCGACTTCAATAAGCGGGAGGCGAGCGCCTGTTGCAAAGTGGTAAACTGTCGGTTCTTCATGGAAGCCGCGACCGATTCCGTGGCCACAGTAGTCTTCAACAACACCGTAGTCGTGTTCATCGGCTATGTCCTGTATAACGTTACCAATATCGGAATAGCGAGCTCCCGTCTTGCCAGCGGCTTCAATGCCTGCTTCCATGCATTCGCGTGCGCAGTCAACGAGTTCGCGAGCTTCGCGGCTTGGTTTGCCGGCGTAGAACATGGCGCTTGTATCGCCGTGGTAGCCGTTCAAAATGCTTGTGATGTCGATATTTACGATGTCGCCATCCTTAAGGATTGTCTTTTCGCTTGGAATACCGTGGCATATAACTTCGTTGATGCTTATGCAGGCGTAGCGCGGATAGCCGTGGTAGCCCATGCATGCAGAGATGCCACCATGCTTCTTGGTGTATTCACCAATGAATTCGTCAATTTCCAAGGTGCAAACGCCTGGCTTCACCATTTCGCCTGCGCGAATGAGAGTTTCGGCGGCGAGTGCGCCTGCATCACGAATTAGTTCAATTTCTTTAGCTGTTTTAACTTTTATGCGAGCCATGATTTTCCTTTGTAATATTCAAAATTTAAGATGCAAGAAAGAAGACGTAAGACGGAAGATGGAAGACGGAAGCAATTGTAACTTTCCATGTCATTACGAACGTAGTGATGTAACCCAGGGCAATGTTCTAGATTGCTTCAATCCTTCGGATTTCGCAATGACACTTCATTATTAATTATTCATTGTTAATTGCACTATCAGCCGACAGACGTCAGCCTACAGCAGACAATTTAAGATGCAAGAGCCAGATGCAAGAAAATTACCCTAATCTCTAGAACCTAGTCTCTAACCTCTAAAGCACTGAAAATCAACATTCACTAACCCCTATACCCTAGACCCTAAAACATGAAAATTTGCATGCACCTCTCGTCTCTCGTCTAACTCCTCTTTCCTGCCTTGCGGTAGTATTCATCTAGCAAGTGGGCAAGTATCTGCTTTTGGTCTTCGTCCTTGCTCATTTCTTCGATGAGCGGGTAGTAGCGGCCAAAGCGGTTGCGTTCCAGCGGCTTGATGTTTTGTTTTTCACGGTTTAGTGCGTCAGAAAGGCGTTCGCGAACTCTTGCTCCGAGCATTTCTTCTGTAAGCGGTTCCATCTTCTTGAAGTTGATGCCGAAGTCTGCTGCGGTCTTCTTGAGTTCGATTTCTTCGACTGCGGTAATCAAGGAGATTGCAACGCCGCTCTTGCCTGCGCGTGCGGTACGGCCACTGCGGTGTACATAGACTTCGTGGTCTTCCGGATGGTCATACACAAGAACGTGGGTGACGTGGCTTACGTCGATGCCGCGTGCGGCAACGTCCGTGCAAATAAGGATGTTGACCTTCTTGGAACGGAAGTCGTCGAGTGTCTTTTCGCGCTGCTTTTGCGGAACATCGCCAGAAAGAGCTGCTACGTTAAAGCCGTTGTTCAAAAGAACCTGTTCCAGGTAGCTCACATCGCGTTTCATGTTGCAGAAAATCATGCAGCTGTCTGGCATTTCCCATTCAAGAATCTTGACTGCAAGCGAATCCTTTTCCATGACATCGCACATGTAGTAGCGGTGTTCCAGGTTGTTTGCAATGACCTTGTCGTAGCTGAGTGAAAGGAACTCTGCACTTGGGCGCTGGAATTCGCGGGCAAGGCTCTTGACAGTCTGTGGAATCGTTGCGCTGAACATGGTGCAGGCGATTGCCTTCGGGAGCATCTTGCGAATGCGCTGCATATCTGGATAAAAGCCCATGGAAAGCATTTCGTCTGCTTCGTCCATGATGAGGTCGCGAACAGAAAGGAAGTCTGCGTTACCCTTTTGTGCATGGTCGATAAGGCGGCCCGGGGTTGCAACGATGATGTGTACACCAGATTTGAGAGCCTTGACTTGCGGTTCGTAGCTTACACCGCCAAAGATTGCTGTGGACTTGATGCCTGTACCTTCGGCAAGCTTTTCAATTTCTTCGTGTACCTGAATTGCAAGTTCTCTTGTCGGTACAAGGATCAAAGCCTGTGGGTACGGGTGGCTTGGTTCAATTACCTGCAAAAGCGGCAAAACAAATGCGCCGGTCTTGCCGGAGCCTGTCTTGGATTGAATAAGCAAATCTCGGGCTGCAAGCATATATGGAATAGTCTTGCGCTGCACTGGCATAAGGTCTGTCCAACCGTGCTTTGTAAGAGTTGCCTTCAGATTTTCTGGGAGCTGTTCAAAAGAATAATCCGGCAATTTATGTGCCGGTTCGATAATGTTGATCGGTGTCAGGAACGGATTCACTGGTTCCTGCGCTTGTACATTTTCTGTGTTTTCACTCATAATGCAAGCAAATTTAGCACTTTTCAAAAAGTGTCACTTGGCATTTGACAAAAACACATTAGCTTTTGGTAACCAAAACTATGGTTTATTTTAAAATCAAGTCGACTATCAAATAGATTGCAAGTGCTATGCTACAGACGCTTATAAAGTTTTCGATGAACTTATTGCCTTTTTTGCGTTGCAAAGCACTACCAAAATATCCGCCGAGGTAAGCTCCTGCAGCCATGATTAAAGCGATTGGCCAGTCAATTTTGCCTGCAATGATTAATGCGATTTGGGCAATTACAAGGAATACTGTTGTAAGGCAGTTTTTTAGAGCGTTTACATGGATCGCATCAAGTCCCGTGTAACGGGTCAAACTGAAAATTTGCACAAAACCAACGCCGACTTGCACAATGCAACCATATATAGATACCAAGGCAAATGCAATGGCACCCTTCAATGTAAGCCTTTTTGGAGGTGTTGCCGGAGGCTTTCCTAAAATATCTTTGCGCAGCCTGCTCATAATGACTACTAGGCAAATTACAGCTGCAAGAATGGCCTGCAGGGCGCGATCCCCTATATTTACGAGGAATGCTACACCGATAAAGGAACCGAATAGAGTCGGTAAAAAAAGCTGCTTGAAAATCTTTATGTTAAGGTAGCCGTGTTTTGCAAGATTGTAAACGCTACTCAGGTTGCCAATGATAAGCCCAAGCCTGTTTGTGCCGTTTGCAACCGTTGGAGGCATACCTAAAAAAATCATGATAGGGAGGCTTAGCGAGCTCCCGCCGCCAGCGATACTGTTGATTAGACTTACGACAGCTCCAAGAACAAAGAATGCCGGGTACTTGGCGATTTCCCAAACTTCTGGATCAATCATAGATTAAGGCCTCGTAAATATGTGCCGCAAATTTAGCAATACTTGGAAATTGTTTAAAGTTATTTAAATCTTTTGCAGAAATTGCAATTTATGCAAAGCGGGTGACGCAACTCGTGCCTTGCAAAACCTTCTCTTAAATTGTTAGCTAACGGAGAACTTAGAATTTCTTCAAGAGTATTTTCTTGAATATTGCCAAGAGTAATCGCACCTTTATAATCAAGGCAGCAAGCTACAACGCGACCGTCAGAAAGTATGCCTACATGTGTGTCGAGCGCGCGGCATGTCCCTTTGGCAAAAACGTTTTTCTCCGGGGTGTCTATCTTCGGCCATTCAAAGCGGGAGTCTTCGTGCATGTACAGGCGTCCCTTGACCAAGAAGCTTTTATGACGGCTACAGAAGTGCCCCGGTTGAACGTCAGTTTCGAAGGCCTTGTTGACTTCAGAAAGCATGTAACTGTTCCAGGAATTGCTGAAACTGTCTCCGACATTCCACAGCCGAAGATTTATATAAAGTTCTGGACGCAGCTTCAAAGCTTCGTTACAAAAGTCAAGGACGTTTTTTAAGTGCCTGCAAGCTTCATCAAAGGGTAGTTCCGCGTAGGCGTGTGTCGAAAAATTGATTTGCCTTATAGCGTTGCTTCTTAAAAGAATCTCTCGGCACTTTTCTATTGTGGTTCCATTTGTAGTCAAATTCAGTTTGGAGGAGTTTTCTTTTTCTAATACCTGCAAAAAATTTTCAAAATGCGGGTGCAGGGTCGGTTCGCCAAGAATATGGAAGTATATGTTTGGCGCAATTTTGGAAGCTTCGCCTAATGCCCTTGTGAATAATTCGGCATCCATGAATCGCCGTTCCGTAAGCGTATGACTTGGACAAAAGCTGCATTTTAGGTTGCAGACATTTGTGATTTCTATATAGATGCCGTTCATTTTTATTTTGACTTTAAAAACAATGATTGTAAAGTTTGTAAAAATTTAATTTTTTTTGATTTGCCTGTGCAAAAAATTGCGAAAAAAGCGTTTTCTATGCAGATGGGTTCTTATGCCCAAAAAGCGATTGTTGAAGTTTGCTCTGTAAAAATGGGATATTTCAATAAAAGCTTTCGTTTAAACATTCTGTTATTTTTAATAAATGTTACATTTGTTAAAAAAAAACTAACAAGAGGTATGTATGAAGAAATATGTTCTTCCTTTACTTGCTTTGCCGCTTGCATCGTATGCGGCATGCGATTTGACTAAAAATGCAGCTGGCGAATACGAAATCGCTAAGTTTGCTGATCTTTTGCAAGTATCTGACTGTGGCGTTGATGGGGATTATCGCCTGACTGCAGATATCGTTGCCGATGATACGCCTTTTTCTGTCAGCATGTTCTCAGGAAAGTTCCACGGCGCTGGCCACGTGATTAAGAATTTAAAACTCAAGGCTAGTTTCAAGGCCGCAGGCCTCTTTAATAATATGAGTGAGGGCTATGTTGATAGTCTTGGTCTTGAAAATGTAGCTCTAGACGAGCCTGGCATGGCAAACGATGTCGGTGGTATTGCAGCTGGCTTTTCAAATTCAGGTACGATCAAGCAGGTATATGTAAAGGGTAAGCTTGTTGGTTCTTCTTCGGGCTCCTCTTCTGCGGGCGGTATTGCTTCTAGCTTTAGCGGAACTATCGAAGACTGCTACTTTGATGGTGAAGTTGGCGGAGCCGACAACATTGGTGGTATCGTTGGTACAAATTCAGGAACAGTCACTCGTTCGTATGCTCACAATACATGGGACTTGCTGAGCAGCGCAACTCCTGCGTGGGGTGCCATTGTAGGTACAAATGAAGGCTCGATTTCCGCTTCTTACGGGGCAAGTAACAATGGTAACACTGCCGTTGGCAGTGAAAAGGGAACTACCGTAAAAAGTGTCGGTATTACCAATGGTCGCTACGACAAAAAGGAGATGAAGTCTGCTGCATTCTATGAAGGCTGGACTTTTGGAACGACCTGGCTTATTGCCGAGGAATACACGACCCCGATGCTCAGGGCATTCATGAAGGAAGTTGTCGTTACTGCAAAAAATGTTGGCATTGAATATTGCACGCAAAAGTTGAATGAAGGCTGGGAACTTGCATATTCTGAAGATGTCGATGAAACTATCATTGGTGGCGGTGTGAACCTGAAGGCTTCGATTACGGACGGCGTGGCTAAGGGTATCTTGGATGTATCTGGCTTGTTCTCCATCAAGCAGGATGGCTACTGGTTTAGTTCCAAGGAATTTGACATTCCAGCACTCAAGGCAAAGCTTACCATTGAAGGTCTTTCTGTAGAAGACAAGGACTTTGACGGTACAACTGCCGCAACGCTCAAGGGCGAACCTAAGCTTGTTGGCGTTTGCAACGATGATGCTGTTAGCCTTGCTCCTATCAAGGGTGCTGAATTTGAAAGTGCCGAAAGTGGCAAGAACAAAACAGTTAAGCTAGTCGGTCTAGAACTTGTTGGCGATGACAAGGTGCTTGCCAACTACGAACTTGAAATGCCAAAGCTTGCTGCATCTATCAATGATAACAATGCTATTGGCTTTGCTCCAAAAACAACTGTTGTAAAGTCTTCTAGCAAGATGTACAATGTACGCGGAGTTCCTGTAAACAAGAAGGATGCAAAGCATATTAGGACATTTGCTAAGTAAATAAACGACGGCATTGTGGCTTGGACGCATGCCGTTACAAAATCAAAGCGCCACGGTCTATTTTGGACCGTGGCGCTTTTTACATGCATTGGATTTCTTTAGAACATTTTTCTGGCCTTCGTTGGCTTTGGAGCTTCGCCTTTCTTTTTAGGCTCTGGCGCTGCCTCAACCGCACTCTTGCTACTGAAAATTGTTGCGCTTCCGTTAACCTTCTTTTGAACATTGTGGTTTCCGTCGCAAGTTTCGTCTGGAGCGTAGCCTGCTGTATATAGGCAGTAGGATGTTGCGGAACAGAATTCACCGGCGTGCTTGCCCGTATAGTTACAGACGCTCTTGCTTACGACTCCCTGTGGAACTGGGAACTGTAACATTGGCAAGTTCTTGTGTAGTTCGGTCATGATGCTGAACCAAAGCGGCACTGCGTCATCTGAACCCGTGTGGCCAGGGCCCATGGAACTAGGGGAGTCGGTTCCGACCCAGATGCCAAGGGTGTACTGCTTTGTAAAGCCGATGTACCATGCGTCCGTGTAATCGTTGGTTGTACCGGTCTTACCGCCACTCGGGTGGTGGAAGCCGTTGTTCCAAATGCGAGCGCCTGTACCGCGAATGTTAACATCCTTCAAGATGTCAACCATCAAGTAAGCTGATGCCGGACGAATGACTTCGTGTTCTACTCGTGCGTTCTTTTCGATTATTTCACCGCTCTTGTCTACAATGGAATCGATCATGTAAGGTTCAATACGTGTACCACCGTTAGGGAACACTGTATAGGCAGATGTCATTTCCATGAGGGTTGCTCCGACTGAACCAAGCGCAAGGCTTGGAACTGCAAGTAGAGGAGCTTTCTGGACACCAAACTTGCGAGCATAGTTCACGACGTTGTTAAGGCCGTACTTCATGCCGACTTCGATTGCCGGAATGTTCATGGAGTGGTAGAGTGCCCTGCGGATTGTGGTCATGCCTTCGAATTCTTTTTCAAAGTTCTGTGGGCGCCACGTTTTAGACGGATCGTTTGGGTCTTCGATTGTAATCGGTGCGTCGTTTACAGAGTCGCATGGGCTTGCACCATTGTCCATTGCCGTTGCATACACGAATGGCTTGAATGAGGAACCTGGCTGGCGAAGCGACTGGACGGCCCTGTTCCATTTAGACTTGTTGAAGTTGCTGCCGCCGACCATGGCCCTGATTGCACCGGTTTCATTTTCTATAAGAATGGCGGCAATTTCAGCTTGATGGTAGCGAATACTGTCTGGGAATCTCCATTTCTTGGAATCCTTGGCGGTATCTGCAGCGAGATATTCCTTTTTGAACAGGGTATATACGCTATCAAAGTGGGCTACGATAGAGTCTTCCGGCATGCCGTATTTTTTTACGAGACCGAGCCTGCGTGTTGTACGGTACTTGATTTTACGACGAACCTTTTCAACCTGCTTTACCGCTTCCTGTTCTGCGAATGCCTGGATTTCTGGGTCGATTGTCGTGTAAACCTGGACTCCGTCTGCATAGAGCGAATTTTCTCCATACTTCTTTTCCATGTACTTGCGAACTTCTTCGTAGTAGTATAGGCCTGGCTTTATGCCAACATTCTTGTTGCCTACTGTTTCGATCGGGGTCGCTACATATTCGTGGTATTGTTCCTTGGTAATTACACCAGCATCGTACATGGCGTAAAGGACCGTATTGCGACGTTCAAGGGCAAGATCCGGGTGGCGGTCTGGGCGGTAGCCTTCTGGACGCTGGAGCATGCCGGCAAGAACTGCGTATTCAGGAACAGTAAGGCTGTCGAGCGGCTTTCCAAAGTAGAACTTGCCGGCAGACTGGAATCCGTATGTTCCGCCGCCAAGGTACACTTCGTTCATGTAGAATTCAAGGATTTCTTCCTTGGTGTAGGTCTGTTCAATGCGGATCGCCGTCATCGCTTCCTTGATCTTTCGGGCGATAGAACGTTCCGGTGTCAAGAACAGGAGTTTCGTAAGCTGCTGCGTTAGGGTTGAAGCTCCACGGAGCTTGTTGCCTCGTGTTGCGCTTTCGATAATTGCCGAGGGAATCGCCCAGATGTTTACGCCCCAGTGGTCAAAGAACTTTCTGTCTTCCGTAGACATGATGGCGAGCTTTGCCATTTCTGGCAAGGAATCGTACGGGGTCCATTCACGGCGTTCCACGAAATATTCATGGCTGATCTTGCCGTTCTTGTCGTAGATGTTGGTGACAAGCTTTGGCGATATGTTTTCAAGCTGCGTGAGTGAGGGAAGCTCTGGCAGATAATGGTTATATACGGTTATAACAGCTATGACTGCCGCAATAATCGGGAGCAAAAAAATCGCTGTCCAAATAAGGACTTTCTTGTTAATAAACGCTTTTTTCAAAAACGGCAAGAGCTGATTTGTCAAAAATTTCATTATGCTACTTGTTTATAAAGTGTATTTGATAGCGCCAAAGTTAGCTTTTTGAATTTGGTTGGTAACTTCATGTTGAAAAGAGTGGGCTTGAAAAGCCTTTAAAAGCTGTTTTGCCCCACAAAAAAAAGAAAAAATGAAAAAAAAATGATTTTTTTTACGAATTACCCTTGCCAATATAATTCAATTTTCTATAATTGGGCTCGTCGGTGAGAGATCAACGACAAGACAAATGCGGATGTAGCCCAACTGGATAGAGCGTTTGGCTACGAACCAAAAGGCTCCAGGTTCGAGTCCTGGCACCCGCACGAAAAACCTTGGAAGAAATTCCAAGGTTTTTTCTTTTTGTAGAAGGATTGGTAATGATAATCCGTTACAGATAAATACCAGGTATAATATGACAAAGCTACAAGAAATTCTTGAATCCGCTGATCTCAAGAATCATGCCATTGTTGAATTGTTCCCGGGAACCTTGTCGCATAAGACTGTGCAAAAGGCTCGCCTTGGAACAAGGCCCATCTCAAAAAAGGCTAAGCAAAAGATTGTTGATGCCTTGAACCAGTTGCTGGAACCTACGGAACCATATTCAGTAACGAATGTGTTCCCAGAAAGCCTGGAAGAATCTGACCAGGAAGAATCAGAAATAGATTGTTAAATAAAAAAAGTCACGGTTGTCCGTGACTTTTTTACGCTTCATAAAAGACTTTATTTTACTCTGGCATAGCGTGTTGTAATGTCAGCGAATGTGTAGAATGCGGAATCGCCCTTGACAACCATCTGGAATTCCATGTCAAGTTCATTCTTGCCAATGATTTTGCCATCTGTGATTTCACCGTTCAAGGTGCCGTTTTCGTTAACGATCTTGACCTTGTTGCCTCCATCGTTTACGACTTCGAAGTTCATGGCTTCGCCGGTCCACTTACCATAAAAGTTTTCTTTGTTTTCGCCACAGGCTATCAAAAGAAGAGTTACGGTGGCGATAGCCAAAAGAGCGATTTTTTTCATAAGCGTCTCCAAGAGAAATTCCTTTTTATAAGAATATAATAATTTTTAGCATTTAAAGACTACGTGTAAGTTTAATTATTGCTCCATAAAGGCCTCGTGATTCCAAAATGTTTGCTTTTGGTTTTTATATTTGTGGGGCATGTTGTTAAAAGTTCTGACATCTTTGAATATTGCGGGCTTGCTTTTTATAGCCGCGTACTTGTCGCTAAAAAAAGACGACAAGGCTGAAGATGTTGATGTTGAAGAAATTGTTTCTGAAGTTGTTGAAGAATCCTTGCCTAATTCTAGAGATTCTGCAAAATTGGAATTGCCTTCAAAACCGGTAAAACCCTTTACTACGGGCGATGTCCATAATCTACTGATTGCAAGAACAAACCAAAAACGTGAAATATTCATTGCCGGGTTAAGGCCTGAGCTAGATTCCGCGGGGCTTGTTGTTGTCAGCGTATTTCATGAGGTTCTGGGCGATTCCTATACGCCTCTGATTACGAGTGCTAACGATTATGCGCATCATAAAAAGACTTCTGCGCATTACCGCAACATGGCCCTTGACTTTCGCATAAAGGGGATGCCGATGTACAAGAAGCAAAAGATTGCCAAATTGTCAAAGGAAAGGCTTGGAAAGCGTTTTTTTGTACAGCACGAATTCCCTGGCGGCGAAATGGAACACTTGCATATTGAACTTCGTGATCCGGCCCGTAGCTGGGATTATTAAAAAAAAAACTCTCCTTTTCAGGAGAGTTTTTTCATTCTTTAATTCCTAGGAATTATCTGTTGAATGGAACAAGTTCTACGCGACGGTTCTTAGCGCGACCATCCTTAGTCTTGTTGTCTGCTACCGGCTTTTCGTCACCGTAGCCAACTGCGCGGAGACGGCCACCATCGATACCCTTCTTTTCAAGGTAGTTGGTAACAGATTCTGCACGCTTGGAAGAAAGTTCCTTGTTCTTTTCTGCAGAACCGGTGTTGTCGGTATGACCCTGAACTTCAAGGCCTGCTTCTGGGAACTGGTTCAAGAGGGAAGCAACGTCATTCAAGGTACCGAAGGAATTCTTGGTGAGTTCTGCGGAACCGGTCTTGAAGTTGATGCCCTTGCGGAGCTTGCTCAAGTCCTGCTTCTTGTTGAGCGGGCAGCCATACTTGTCGATTTCCTGGCCCTTGATTGTGTTCGGGCACTTATCCTGATCGTCAGCAATGCCGTCGCCATCGGAGTCCATTGGGCAACCGGTGGTATCAACTGTTGTACCCTGCTTGGTGTTCGGGCACTGGTCGATATCGTCAGCAACGCCGTCCTTGTCGGAGTCGATTGCGCAACCGGTTTCGTCAACAGTTACACCCTGCTTGGTGTTCGGGCACTTGTCCTTGTCATCAGCAACGCCATCCTTGTCAGCATCAGCTGCGCAACCAGTAGAGTCTACGGATACGCCAGCCTGTGTGTTCGGGCACTTGTCGAGTGCATCAGGAACGCCGTCCTTGTCTGCATCTGGAGCGCAACCAGTAGAGTCAACAGTGATGCCTGCCGGTGTGTTCGGGCACTTGTCCTGACCGTTAGGAACGCCGTCCTTGTCGGAATCAAGCGGGCAGCCGGTTTCATCAACTTCGGTATTTTCCGGAGTATTTGCGCACTTGTCTTCGGAATCGTAAACGCCATCCTTGTCAGAGTCTACAGGGCAACCAGTTTCGTCAACCTTGATGCCTTCCTTGGTGTTCGGGCACTTGTCCTGACCGTTAGGAATGCCATCCTTGTCGGTGTCGATCGGGCAGCCGGTAGAGTCTACAGAAGCACCTTCCGGTGTGTTTTCGCACTTGTCAACGCCATCTGCAACACCATCCTTGTCGGAATCCATCGGGCAACCAGTAGAGTCAACTACGCTGCCAGCCTGTGTGTTCGGGCACTTGTCAAGATAATCTGGAATGGAGTCCTTGTCGGTGTCGAGTACGCAACCGTTTGCATCAACTGTTGCTGCAGACGGTGTGTTCGGGCACTTGTCGTCCTTGTCATTTACGCCATCGCCATCGGAATCCTGGTTCTTGTTCTTCTTGTTGAGTGTCCAAATGAGGGCACCAGCAAGAGCATAGTGTGGTTCGTTGGTGATGAGGTACTTAGACTTCTTGCCAGAGTCGCCACCCTTGCGCTTGACATAGAACCATTCGTTTTGGTCATTTTCGTTCTTGCTCTTGAAGGTTGGATTGTCGATGTTGTTCAAACCAACGTCAAGAGCTGTAACGAAGTCGACGTTCCATGGCAAGTGCCAGCGGAAACCCGGGGTAATGAACATCGGGTCGAGGTCATATGGCTGGCGTGGAATGTTAGTCTTTTCAACGCGAGTTTCTGCATGGAATTCAGCGAAGATATCTACATATTCATGTACGAGCCAGTTTACGCCACCGCCCCATACAACAGTGTTGGCACCGTAGTCGAATGCGCCGACAAAGCCGACATGGCCGTTGATTACGAACGGAAGGTCCATCTTCTGGAGGTCGAGGGTACCGATAAGGGTTGCAGCACCTGCCCACTGGTCAGCTGTGAACGGCTGTGTGTAACCGCCAAAGCTGTTGATGTACCAAGGGTGACGAACGCGCATACCGTAGCCGTCTTCACCAGTCGGAACATAAAGGGTCATCTGGAGGGCGATGTTGAACATGCTTTCGTCAGAGAAGAACGGAGCCTTGATCTTTGTCCAGAGTTCAAGGTCACCAAAGCCTGCTGCCCAGAGGTCTGCTTCTGCAGCGGCATCGGAGTTAGCATGGTCATAGTAATATGGGAGGAAGAAGCCCATGTCGATGAAGTCAAGGACGCCAACGCCTGCGAATACACCGGCATCGCCAGTCGGCATGATTGCATTTAGAGTATGCTTCTTGCCATCTTCTGTCCAGAATGTACCATTCTTGGAAAGAGCCCAGTTGTCGATTGTAATGTAACCCTTAGCACCGGCAGTGACATTCCACTGGCCAAGTGTAGTAGCGGTATACTGGTTATAACCGTATTCACCGCCCTGGGCGCCTATTTGAGCAAATGCACCAGTTGCTGCAAGAGCAAGCGTTGCACAGATTTTGTTGAGTTTCATAGTTACTCCTATTCCAACATGGAATAAAATATAGCAAACAAAATTAAACAATCATAGAGCTTTTATATTTTTTTTTTGCCGATTTTGTACAAAAAACTTACGAAATGATATTAAATATCTTTTATTTTTGAAAAAACGGCAAAAATATTAAGTCCACCATGGTCGGTTCGTATCGCGTGACCTGCCGAATTGGTAAAAGCATGCAAGGTCCTATGGTCCGGGCAGAGGATTGCGACTTTGCAATCGCTGTAATCTTTCTTTAATTTTTGAGCAATTTCATGATATAGTTTGGGTGCATCCGCTTGAAGTCGAATACCGTATGGCGGATTCAGCACAATCAGGGAGCCTTCGGCGTGTGGAATGGTTCCCTTGAAAAAGTCGGCTACAACTGGCTTTACAATGGTGTCTACGCCACAGGCGCTTGCATTGTGGCTTGCGGTCCCGATCGTTTTTTTGGATATGTCTGCGGTGTAAATTGAAAAGTCGCTAGAAATTTCAGCTTTTGCAGGGTGCTTTAGCATATTTTGGTAAGATGCTTCACCGAAGGCCGGCTGTTCGTGGATTGCAAACTTTCGTGAGCTGCCGGTACTTAGGTTCATTGCGTAAGATGCTGCTTCTAGGGAAAATGTTGCTGAACCGCACATCGGGTCTATCAACATTTTTGCTGTTGTTACGCCCCCAGCAAAAAGAATGCTTGCCGCGAGAGTCTCTTGCAAAGGAGCTTCATCGACGAATCGATTGTAGCCTCGGCGGTAGAGCGCTTCCCCGACCATGTCCACGTATGCTGTACAGATGTCGTTGTCAAAATCGAGAATGACTCGTTGCAGGGTCTTTGGTTCCGGAGCCGCGATTCCTGTTTCTGTCAGGTGTTTCTCGAGAATTGGTTGCAAGCGTTCCGCAATTGCATCGGAATGGTAAAGCCTTGATTTTTTGCACTTGACCTTGATTTGCGGTATGTGGCCAGCCGGAAAATAGAGTTCCCATGGAATCTTTTCAAATTCTTTTTCAAGCTTGCCAAAATTTTCTGCATGAAAATTTGCAATTTCCATATCAAGTCTTCTTGCAGTGCGCGAAAAGGCAAGTATCTTCCAGGAATCAGCCCATTTTGCCTCTGTGGTAATGCCGCCAACAAAACTGGAGGTTGTATTAAAGCCAAGTCTTGAAAGTTCACTAGAAAGTATGCCTTCAAAACCGATATGGGATAGAACTCTAAACTTATGTATTGTTCCGCAAACCTGGCGTTTTAGGCGTTTTTCTAGAGGGGCGTAGATAGGCGAAAAAATCATGGAATTTGTTTAAATGTATTTCTTTAGAACGTTCTGGCTTGCAACAAAGTAGTCGATTCCGCTAAGGATTGTGACTGTTGTGATGAGTCCCATGACTACTTGAGGAATGTAGCTCCATGCAGCAGCTAGGCCAGTCCAAGAGGCTTGGATCGGGTCAAGTGCGCCGACTAGGATAAAGACAATGCCGATGCCCTGCAATGCTGTTTTCCACTTGCCGCTACGGCGGGCCGGCATAATGACGTTTTCTGCGGCGGCCAAGGTACGGAGCGTTTCTACGCTTGCTTCGCGGAAGTAAATGAGAGCGACCATCCAGACTGGAGCGTACCCTGTAGCGATGAAGCTCATGAAGATAGTCATGTTTGAAATCTTATCAGAGAACGGGTCTAGATATTTACCTAGCGTGCTAACTTCGTTTCTTGCACGGGCGAGCTTGCCATCAAGATAGTCAGTAAGCATAAAGCCTAGGACCATTGCTAGAGCAAGAATCTTTAGAACAAGATTGTTGTTTGAATAATCAAGGTCTCCGTCGTAGAAGAATACCCACAGGAAGAACGGGGTCAAGATGATTCGGCTCATTGTGAGCTGGCTTGCTATAGAAAGCGGCTTGCGGTGTTCTGCATCTCGGTAGTACCAGTAGAGGTAGGCTGCACTGGCTGCCGCCATGAGCAAAATGGAGGCAATCATGCAGATCTGCTTGTAGTGTTCAAGATCTAGCAGGTATACGCCCATCGTAATGTAGATGGCCAGCTTTGAAAGCTTGCTCCAGTTGCCGCTCTTGGCTAGAGACTTGCCTTCGCGCAAAATAGAGAGTGAAAATATTGTATGCGAAACCATTCTCGCAATGAGGCAGACAGAACCGATGCCAAGTATTTTTTCAATGGAGTCTGTATGCACATAGTCGTACAGGAAAAGGCTGCCAAGTACGCTTGCCGAAAGAAGTCCGTCAACAAAATTGAGCCAAAGCCTGTAATAGGGCTTTTCAAGTTCCAGGGAATGGAGACGGTAGATTTTAACCCAGCCAATGATCATGACGCAAAGAGAAATTGCCGTTGCCATGTGCATCATGCCGGCCCAAATGAATGCAATAACTGCAAGGAGGAACACAAACTGTACAATGTTCCAAGCTCGCCCACGGTGGCGGAGGGAATCTTTACTTTCTAATTCAGTCATTATTGTTCTCCAATAATTGTTTTGCGTGTTCGCGGGCTTGTTCGTTGTTGCTTTCTCCAAGCATGCGTACGAGTTCCGTTACGCGGCCGTCATAGTCGAGGTTTGCAATGCGTGTGTAGGTGCGTCCTTCGATTTCTTCTTTTTTGACGGCAAGTTGATTTTTTGCACGACTTGCAACCTGGTGCAAGTGCGTAATGGTAAGAACCTGGTGGCTTGTTCCAAGCATACGGAGAGCATCACCGATCTTGTTTCCAATTTCGCCGCTGATACCTGAATCCACTTCATCAAAAATAAGCAGGGGAACCTTGTCTGTTGCAGCGGTAACAGTCTTGAATGCCAAAAGGACTCTGGAAAGTTCACCGCCAGAAACAGCCTTTTGCAAGCTACGTTCGCCTTCGCCCTGGTTAGGTGCGAGCAAGAATTCAACGTGGTCTGCGCCATTTGGCGAAGGCTCAGTTTTAGCTATTGCGGTGTGGAAATGAGCGGCTGGCATGCCAAGCTTGTGGAGCTCGGTCTCGACGGCTACGTCGAGACGCGCGGCCGCGGCTTCGCGCCGCGCCGAAAGCTCTGCGGCAATACCATCAAGCCTGGACTTCGCTGCCCGCAGAGCTTTCTCGAGCTCCGCAAGGTCGCTGTCCAAGTTTTCAAGGCTAGCAAGTTCTTCTTCACGCTTGTCGCGAAGCGCAATGAGACCGTCAACGTCTGTCTTGTACTTGCGCTTTAAACGCTGGATCTTTGCAAGGCGGCTGTTTGCCTTGTTTAATTCAGCCTCGCTCATTGCTGCTTCGGGCTTGATCCTTGCAATTTCACGAAGAATGGAATCGAACGGATCCATGGCGTCTTTCAACTGAACGTGCCAGTCATTGTAGCTTGGAATCTTTGACGCAAGCTGCCTGAGCTTTGCTTCAAAGACATTCATTTGGTCAAGCAGGCCTGTTTCGCCATCGAGCATGCCTTTAAGTTCATCAAGGAATCTGCGTTCCGTTTCACCCTTTGCTGCTGAACTTGTCTTTTCTTCAAGTTCTTCTTCTTCGCCAGGCTTTAAGGCTGCTTCCTTGAGTTCTTCGAACTGGAACTTGAAAAAGTCCTTTTCTTGGGCAAGGCGTTCTGCGCGTTCCTTTGTTTCTTCGATTGCACGCTTTGCGTTTGTCCATTCGGAATATGCGGCGGAATACTTACTCAGGGTTTCTGCATTTTCTGCAAATGCATCAAGCATGCTTGCATGAGTGCGAACGTCACGAAGCATCAGCTGTTCGCTTTGACCATGCATCTGTAAAAGTTCTTCGCCTAGGTCCTGCAAGTCTGCTAGCTTTACCTGTACGCCATTCACTCGTGCGCGCCCGTTGCCAGACTGGGGAATTTCTCTGCGAAGTACAAGCTCATCTTCAAAGTCAATGCCCAAGTCTTCAAGAATCTTCTTGACGTTCTCGTTATCCTTCACCTTGAATTCCGCTTCGACAATAGCCTTGTCGGCACCGGTACGAACAACGCTAGCCGGAGTCTTGTCGCCGCATACGGCGCGGAGTGATTTCAAAAGTACAGACTTGCCTGCGCCAGTTTCACCGGTAATTGCGGTAAAGCCGGAGTAGAAGTCGATTGTAGCTTCTGAAATGAGTGTAAAGTTCTTGATTGTTATTTGCTTGAGCATGGTTGAAGGTTTAAGTTACTGGTTACTAGATAATATACTTAAAGAGGAATTCAAAGGGTTATTTTTTGAATTCTATGATGCTTCTGTAAATTGGACGGCCTTCCTTGCGGTACTTGACTTCAAAGCCTGTCATGATACCTTCGGTAGGTTCGGCAGAATTGCGTTCTATGATTTTGCAACCCGGGAATGCGTCGAATGTTTCAAGGGCCGAATCGTTGTATTCCTTGTGGTCAGTTCCCCAGTAGAAATAGCGCTTACCTGGCTTTAGGGTTCTTGCGACTTCTACAAGAAAATCCGGGCGCAAAAGCCTGTTCTTGTGGTGGCGTTCCTTTGGCCACGGGTCTGGGAAGTACATGTGGAATGCGTCGATCGTATTGTCTTGAACGCGGTCACGGAGGAAGTAGAAAATGTCTCCGCAAAGCATGACAACGTTGCCGTTTGTTTCCTTCAAGATTTTGCGCATTGCAAAAGCTGCCCAGGTGTAATCCCATTCGCTACCAAGAATATTGATTTCCGGGTGCATCTTGCCGTATTCTGCCATGAATGCGCCCTTGCCGGAACCGACTTCAAGTTCAATGTGGTCGTTTCCGTTCGGGAAGAATTCCTTCCAGTCGAAAGGTTCCTTGTGCGGCAGGCCGTCCGGGGTGCGTACAGGCTTGCGCGGGTTTGCCGGGTCGTGCCTGTGGGAAAAATGCCAAAGGCGTTCGTGCTTGTTGTCTGGAACCAAATCACGATAGAATTCAGGAATGATAACTTCCTTTTCTTCTTTTTCTACTTCAGTCGTTTCAATATTTTCGTTCATAATTTCTTTTTAGGGGTCTAGTCAATTAACAATTAATAATTAATAATGAAATGTCATTGCGAGGGCCTTTAGGCCCGTGGCAATCCACATATTTCTGGGTTGCTTCGTCACGACATTCCTCGCAAAGACATTGGAAGTTACAATTCTCTCGTCTTTCGTCTCTCGTCTCTCGTCTCTCGTCTTCCGTCTTTCGTCTTTCGTCTTTCGTCTCTCGTCTCTCGTCTCTCGTCTCTCGTCTCGTCTCTCGTCTCGTCTCTCGTCTAAATCAAAACCTTTACTCGTTCTTTTACAAAATCCGGTAATTTTTTTTCAAGTGTTCCCATAATGTGCTGTTCTGAATATTTCATAGAAAAATGGTTGAAGACAATCGTCTTGCACTTGATTGCTTCCCCCAGATCGTTGAATATTTTTACGATATCGTTTAAATGGCTATGCGACTTTTGCCTTGCCATGTCTTCTTCGCCATCATCAAGGAATGTGCATTCTGTAACGAGGACCTCAGAATTGAAAACCTGTGGGTTGTCGAGCAGGCTTTCTGATTTGCAGTCGCCCATGAAAGTGATTGCCGGGTCAAAGACCTCACGAGTAATTTGAACCTTGTTCTTTTGCAGTTCAATCAGTTCTGTAGGCGTTGCTCCAAGGTATTCGTCCTTTAGCTTTTTCTTGAACCTGTAAAGGGTGCAACCCATGCCTGGTATAGAATGCTTTATGGGGAATGCTTCAAGAACAAGGTCTTTGCGATAGGCGAGTGTTACCTTTTCGTTAGCCCTCATTGGAACAATTTCTGGGCATCGGAACTTGTACTCGGGAACGTTTTCGAACATTGCCTCGGCCTTGATCCATGCTCTTGCATTTTCACAGATTTCTTCTGGCAGGTAATACACGGAATCGCGTTCTATGCCTGTCATTTTGCGAAGACTGTGGTGTCGCATTAGGCAGCGGCTATGGTCACCATGTGCGTGCGTTAAAAAGACATGGTCTATTGGAACTGCATTTAACGGGCATTCCCCAAGATCTACAATGAAATCAAGCTCTTGCATCAAATGGTATGTTGCAAGTCCGGAAATAGAAAATCCACTCAAGGTGTAGGATTTTTCCTTGATTCGCGCTTGCTTGAGGGCGTTGTGGATATATCGATTTTCGTTAGCCATTTTCGTAGTGTCAATATAGAAAGTTGCTGTAAAGATGCCTGTTTGTAAAGTTTTAAAAGGCTGAAAAAGCCTAAAATTTTTCTTGACGTTTTGTATAAATTAAATGATTGGACGAAATTTTTGAAAAAAATCTATTAATTTTGCTTTTTGTGTTAAAAATAAGCTATTTCTATGCTTGATCTTATAACAAGAACTCATAACACAAGGAATAAAAATGAAGAATTATTTCGATCTCTCCGGCCAGGTTGCCGTTGTCACTGGTTGTTCCACTGGTCTTGGCGTTCAGATGGCCAAGGCTCTCGCAAACCAGGGTGCAAAGATTGTTGCAATCGCTCGCCGCAAGGAAATGATCGACAAGGTTGCAGCTGAACTCACCGCAGAATATGGCGTAGAAGCTATCGGCGTTCAGTGCGACATTACCGACACCGCCAAGGTCGAAGCCGCCGTTGACGAAATCCTCGCCAAGTTCGGCCGCATCGACATCCTCATCAACAACGCTGGTACCGGTGCTGTAGCTCCGGCAGAAGACATTACCGACGATCAGCTCAACCACGAAATGAACGTGGACCTTGGCGGTACCTTCAAGATGGCTCGCGCCGTCGCCAAGAAGGCAATGCTCCCGGCAAAGTAC
>DCGZ01000035.1 GCA_002314675.1 Fibrobacter sp. UBA1765
AACCTAGCGACTTGTAATCTCCACACGCAAACCTTTTTTCAAACGGGTCTTCCCAAGTTCTTGGGTCGGTAAAAGAAATTTCCTTGGACTCAATAATGTCCTTCGCCCTGGCATAGCGCAAATAGCGATACACAGTCAGCCTATCCTTGCTGAATTGGTCAACCTTGATATCGCCTAAAAACTTCACATTCTTCAACGACTTGAATTTTTCTCCAAGCCCCTTCGAATCGACAAATTCATCATCTTTTTTTGACATTATTTGTGTCCAATCATTTTTGAGCAGATTCATTTCCACCACAGCACACGAATGTAAACAAAAAAAAACAATGTCAAGTATTTTTGCCAAAAATGCAAAAATACTTGACAATTTCGGCAATTTTTGTATATTATTCATTGATGACAGGGTGGCAGGCCAGCCCACCTAAGATAAAAAAGAACGGCCATTGGATGAAAATCCGCGTTTTGTATATCCTACAGAACGCGGATTTTTTTGTTTTGAGGAAAAATGACAGTGTTTGCCGCACCTACTACACAGGATTCACCGCCCTTTGGGCTTAGAAAAAAAATCGGAAAATGCCATAAAAATTTCTAGATCCTTCGCTTCGCTCAGGATGACATGCATACGATATACTATATTTTTCCTGTTCAAATTTTATAGAAACGGCGCAGCCTGCCCCGCCCTGGATCCGCGCCACAACGCCACCGCAAAGCTTATCGAGACAAGCCACGGCGGCTTCAGCCTAAACGCAATATTCGCGAAAATTTAGGATAAGCGCAATTAGCTGCTTTTGACATAGCTAGGGCAGCATCCAGCTCACGGATACGAGCATCCTTTGCTGCAGATGCAGCCTGTAGGTTTGCAATCACCTCGGCAGCTTCCTTACGACCCTGGAGGAGACCTGCTTTGTGGCCGGCACGGCGGGCCGTGCCTAGGCGTGTCGAGATTTCTGCCTGCGTTACCATACCTGTCGCTACCTCCGTGACTAATTCCTCCGGCGATTCCTGGACCTGCATTTGGGAATATACATCCAGGATGACCTTATCCTTTACCTCCGGAGCCCTTTCCGCCTTCGCCATCTGCGTAAAGACTTCCATCCAGAGATCTTCCGAGGTCTGGCGGCCAGACGGCTTGTACCTCGTGAGGTCGTAGATAATATACCTCTTTCTGTCGTAGACTGGCAAGGCCCCCGATTTTCCCACGTCGCCAAGGCGAAACAGCGCCAGCTCCTCGCGATAATTCTTGCAGAACGGAACCCTGAAGTTGCAGATCCATATAGAATAAGTCTGCGGCATCAGATATGGATGGTCCTTGCGGTCCCTGGCGGGGCGAGACTTGTCAAAGGCGATCTTCGAGTTGATGGACAACTGCGATGCGTACAAATCTACGCGACACAGAAAATCATCGTGGGACGCGCGTTGCATCTCGAGATCAATGTAACGACCATTCCCTAGCTTGGCATGGATGTCAAATCGCACCTCCTCCCGACCGATTTTCGACGTCAACTTAATCGACGGTTTTCGCCGCACGATGGACTTGATTCGCCCACGGCCCTTCAGCCGGAGCACCGTGTTCAAGAAATGGATTAACGTTGCGTCCTTCGCAAAAAGCTTCTTGAACACAACGTCATAGGTGGGGTCAAAAAACTTCCGCGTCCTCAATTTTATAATCTGCTGTTGTACTCGCCTCTTTGAAATGTTCATGTGTACCTTAACACACTCCGTCGGGCGGTAAATCCGACGGGTCGCGGGGTTAAGCTATAGAAAAGTCCCGCACTCACGGGCGCATCTATATACACGCAATCTCGAGGCCGTTTTGGCACACGTTTCCGAAAATTTTACAAAAAAAAAGCTCCCCGAGATAAAAATCTTGGGGAGGTTTTTATTAAAACAAGCATTCTTGTGCAGGGTTCGCCTTACGAGTCCTTGACACAACGCACCGAGTAACCGTTATTTTCATCATGGAGACCGGGACTAGCACCGATGCTGGTGATATCCAAGGTGTAGGGCGAGCGTCTATCGCCGTCATAGTTGTATGTTGAAGACCAAAAATAGGTATGGGAGCCAAGGTTGAAGAACTGTCTGAAGATGCTTTCGTAGTAGCCAGCAGGCAATGCAGAGAAGCCAAATTTATCCGTGCCACCCCATATTGACGATTTTAAACTTTCGCCTCTTACCTTGCTTGAAGAAAGATCTACAAAGTTTAGCAGATTTGAAATTTCATCCCGACTAGGTAAGTGCCAACCACTTGGACAAACTTGCTTTGCAGTACTCCAGTCATAAAGACGGCCATACATTTCACAATTTGTCGGGGTGTCATCATAGCAACGAGACTCTTCTGCGCTAAAGTTCAGGTTCTGAGCCATCCAGGTCTGAGTACCGATGGTTACCGTTTTATACTGTTGTCCATCACGGTCATCAACAAGCGTTCCGAAAGATACAACCAGAGATTCTTCGTTTGAACTTACGGTAGATTCTCCCATAAAATCTTTCAATTCATCAATAGGAATAGTCGTTCCACTGTTAGAACCTACTGTAGAACCACCAACAGAACCTGCATTAGATTCATCGCTTGAACCTGTGGCAGATCCGTCAGCCGAGCCTACGGTTGAACCGTTGCTAGAACTTACGCTATTATCACTACCGCATGCAGTAACCAACAGCGAGAATAAGGCTACACCGACCAATGTAAATCGAGACATTCCGTTTTTCATGTTTTCTCTCTAGATACTACTCCGACTCAAAGTTATTTTCTGGGTAATCAGTCCTTGAGACAACGAACCGACATAGCACCTGTCATGCTACCTTGGGCCACATAGGCAATATCGTCACGGATGGACAAATAATAGCCACTGAACTCCGTAGAAGACCAAAAGCTAGCGCCCACGCCTAGGCTGTAGAATAATAAAGAGAAAGAGCCTGCACGGTAACCTGCAGGAAGCGCAGAAAATCCCAGGGAATTAAGACCATCATTCCAACTGGCATCACGCAAATATGTGGAATGCAAATATTCGGCATTCCCTTCTCCGACATTTTGTTTCGCAAACTCAAGGAGGTCTTCGAATTCCTCCTTGCTAGGCAAGTGCCAGCCTTGAGGGCAAACAGTCAACGCATCTTCCCAGGTATAAAGTTGTCCGTAAATACCACAATAAGTCACATCTAAATCGTAACACACAGATTTTCCTGTATATGTCATACCTAACGCAGAATTTCCAGTAGAATAATTCAGGTTTTGAGCCATCCAGGTCTGAGTGCCGATTCTCACTGTTTTATACCGTTGTCCATCACGGGCATCAACAAGCGTTCCGGTAAAACCATCGCCAGAACCTCCGATAGTTCCATCGTTAGAGCCCATTGTGGATCCATCACCAGAATTTATGCTATTATCGATAGTTCCATCGTTAGAGCCCATTGTGGATCCATCACCAGAATTTATGCTATTATCACTACCGCATGCAGTAACCAACAGCGAGATTAAGGCTACACCGACCAATGTAAATCGAGACATTCCGTTTTTCATGTTTTCTCTCTAGATACTACTCCGACTCAAAGTTATTTTCTGGGTAATCAGTCCTGGAGACAACGCACGGAGTACCCCCCCTCTGTCTTACCGATGATGTCGACGTTCGCGCGGTGGCCGTTGATGTACAGGCTGTAGGCGTAGTTGCTACTGTCCTCCGTTGAAGACCAAAAGAGGGTGCCGCCGCCCAAGCCGTCGAACCCCTTGCTGTAGCTATTGTAGTGGCCAGCAGGGAGAGCGGAGAAACCAAAGGCATCAGAACCATTAGAGTCCCAGCCGTTGGTAGATTTCAGTTTCGTATGCGCTCCTCCCACGGCATAATACAAGGTTTTAAATTCATCCCTGCTTGGCAAATGCCAACCTGTGGGGCAGACCCCCCTCACCTTGGCAGTCTTGGTGACCTTACATTCCACGCCGTCGCCACATCCCTTGCCCGCGGTGGAGAACACTGCAGCAGAGTCCATGGCAGCAGACCATGTGTAATAGCGACCATATTCTGGATGGCTAGAATTAACATAGGAGTTGGCGGACTCGTAGTTCAAGTTCTCTGCCATCCAGGTCTGTGCACCGATGACTACCGTCTTGTAGACCTGGCCATCACGGGCATCAGTTAGCGAACTGGAAGAAGAACTGCTATTTACGACCTTTTTTCCTTGAATACAACGAACCGAGAGATAGGTTGCCTTACCCCAATCTTTGACTTCTTCAGCTGACCAAATTTTCAAAAGATAGGCTCTATCGTAGCTACTGCTATCATTCTCCGTAGAAGACCAAAAGGAGGCGGAATGGCCAAATTCGTAGAACGGTACTTGATCGCCGCTGTGATATGAGCCAGCAGGGAGCGCTGAGAATCCAAAAGTATCAAATCCTTCATTCCAACTAAAATCTTTTAAATGCATGTGAGGCCGCTTAATACTATCAACAAGAACTTCCATGTGCTGTTTTTTATATTTGACAATCGAGTCTATTGCAGAATCAACAACATCGAGCAATGTTTCAAACGCGGATAAGCTCGGCAAGAGCCACCCTTCAGGGCACACATCCTGCGCTGACTTCCAGGTATAGAGACGTCCATACACATCGCAATTTGATTGTTCGTTTTTAGGGCACACGGAGCCTTCAAATTCATAATTCAAGTTTTCAGCCATCCATACCTGGTCACCTATTTTTGTAGTCTTGTAAGTTTGGCCATCGCGTTCATCGACTAAAATTCCATCCGTACCACTCTGTTCATTATCAGTGAGAACCCATTCCCCATCTTCGCATACATACTGCTTAGACACTGCAGAAACAAAGCCGGTTTGGCCCACCTTATTTTCATTACATTTTGGCAAATCGCCATACACATCAACAACATAATCGGCATCCGCAACAATGTCCCCAATGTTCGCGATACCACTCGATGAGGAATCTTCTACAGAGTTTGTACCACTTTCGTCGCCGCAAGCAGAAAGCATCAAAGAAGCCAACAGCAAGCCTAAATAAATGTTTTTCTTGTTCATTTTAACTTTCCTTAAATTAAACTCGTACTTTTATCACCGCCATAATTCCATCTGTAGAATCTTCAGCAATTATCCAATCTTGTACCATTCCACATATCCGGGATCCAGTCTCGTGGATACAGAAGTTCATTGACATCCTTTTCTGTTGCATCACCCCATACCTGGGGAATGCCGCCGCAATAGGCACGGACATTTTCTGCTCCGAAAATGGAAATGGCACTTTCGATAGTCTTAGCGCCATAGTCATCAGCATCTTTTCCGTAACGGTGTGCAGCAGCATAATTTTTCAGTTCATCGCCAGTCATCCATCTTTTTTCGCCTTTATACCCGACGACAACACTACAATAAGCCTTCTCATCAGTATTTACGCGACAACGAATCGCCTCGGTAAAGACCTGAATCCACACCATGTCATCTACCGGCAACGAATACCCAAGCAGCACCACATGGCGGCATTTTTCAAGACCTACACGGACTTCTCGCTGGACTTCTTCCAAGAACGATGTGGGAGTTCCCTTAATCAAGGTCTGCATGATCATGGGAGCGTTATTTGCAAATGTCTTAGCCCCGCAGGATACGCATTCCAAGGCATCCGACTGCAACGACTCTTCACGCCAGCGTTCTTCTTTTTTCGTGCGGTTGAAATCATCGTTTTCAAACAGGGGCACAGGGAGTGGCGGGTTTACATGTTTCGCATCACGCCCCCATTCATCCCCAAGGTAGTACATCATGCGACCGCAAGCAGGACATTCGCGCCAATTGGAACTTCCATGGGCAAAGAAGAACTTTCCTACACGGCCAACTGGAGAACCAGGCACTTTACATTCATTCTGACGAAAGGCTACCGTCTCGTCATAAGAATGGGAGAACTTTTCGGGATCTCGATCTTGTGGATACTTGGATATTTTACGGCTCTTGGTCTGAAAGCCAAAATCAAGCCACTGTTCCACCTTTCGCGCACTTTTCAAATACTTGCCAAAGTGGTTCACATCACGATTCGCATTGAACAGGAGCCACATGAAAACCGTTTCAAAATTAAAGGACACGAAGGATGTGCTGAACTGGTAAAACTTGCGGCTAGCCAGATCCGGATATTTCTCCGCAAATTCAAGACTTTCCTTTTGCATCAATCGGGCAAAGGTGTCGGCGAACTTTTTGTAAGTTTCGAACATTTCAGTCTTTTTCCCTTCCGCAAGGTTTTTCCAGGATTTTGCAAAGAGGATTACCGTAAAGCAAATAACGCAGGCATAGGCACCTTTAAGCCGGCTATAGTCAATAACGATTTCATCTTTTTCGCCGGATGCTGCACGGACCTTGATTCCCTGCTTAGCATTCATCTTCTTGTCAAGCAGAGTGTAGACATTGCGAATCAGGTTGTCATTTTCCTTGTCATAAGGACAAATAGAAATAATCTGCTTTAAAGCCTGCCAGTCGTATGAACGCCGCAATTCAAGGATTCGCCTTTTCAGTGATTCTTCCGAAGGCGATTTTGTGGATAACGTAGAGTATGCCCGGCGGGCTGCATCAAGTTCTTCGTTAGTTATCCCAAGCCAGCAATCGTTATCCGCCTTGTCATCACCAAGTAAAATCAGGAAATCTTCTAGGCGAGCAAGGTCCTTTGCATCGAAATTCTGTGTAAAGTCTGATAATTTTTTCCGACCGCCCGGTATTGAAAGATTGCGAAAAAATTTCGTCTGTTCATTGGTTTGGGGCATGCCAAGCAACGCCGTAGCACCGGCACCAATGAAAACCAAAGTCTCTGACCATGTTGTAGATGAGGACATGATATTAAATAAGGGCGACTGATGTTAGGGATGCAAAAATTTTATTACCAGAGTCAGCGTCTTTTGAATTTATCGATTCAAATTTTAGACGAACTTTTGCGTTAACGAGCTTTGCTTGCAGAATAACAGAACAATGTTTTTCCTTGGAATCATTTCCACAGCACAACAATTCTTTCACATCAAATATTTTTGCCGTTTTACCACAAAGTCTTTCGCCGTTCTCCAATACAGGGCAAAACACATTGAATTCAGCACTCCCCTGCTTCAGCAAATATCCCTCGGTCCCCTTAATTTTTAAGGAAACAATCTTTTCAACATCAAATTCTACTTCCTGGATGACACATTCTATTTGGAAAGCCATATAAACCTCGGTATATAACGTGCTTTGCTCAAATGTAAACAAAAAAAAACAATGTCAAGTAAATTTTCAGAAACAGTCATTTTTGGGGCATTTCGATAGTCTTGCGCCCCACAAAAGCGTCAACCTTTTTAGGGAAAGTCAACGCAAATACCTCTTTTTCAATATTTTTTATCTAAAAGTACGTTTTTGTTCAAGAATTTCGCATCAATAAAAAGATTTTTTATCTAAATCTTGATTTATTTTATACATTTAGACAAGAAATAATCAAAATAGAGTCTAAATCTATGAAAATTATCGGAAGAAAAAGGGAAATCCGGGAACTTGACCATTATGTAGAAACCGACAAGTCGGAGTTCATCGTCGTCTATGGCAGGCGTCGTGTAGGCAAGACTTTTTTAATCCGCGAATATTTTAACAACGAATTCGCCTTTCAGGTGACGGGCATCCATGACGGTTCCAAGGAAATGCAGCTGGCGAATTTTGGCATGGCCCTAGGCAAGTATTTCGGAACCCGAAGCCTCCCCAGAACATGGCTGGACGCCTTCTCCATGTTGCAAAAGGGGCTTGACGAGCTGAAGACCGAGGGCAAGAAAGTTGTTTTTATCGACGAAATGCCCTGGATGGAAACGCAGAAATCCGATTTCTTGCGGGCATTCGAAGTTTTCTGGAACGGTTACGCCGCGTGGACTCACGACATTTTGCTTATTGTGTGTGGATCCGCCACCACTTGGCTTACAGACAACATCCTGAACAACATCGGCGGGCTCTACAACCGCTGCACAGGCCGCCTATTCCTAAAGCCGTTCTCGCTGGGCGAAACGGAGGAATACCTGAAAGACCGGAACATTCTTTGGAGCCGTTACGACATCATTGAACTTTACATGGTCATGGGCGGCATCCCCTTTTACCTGAGCCAGCTGGATCAATCCATGACCCTTGCTAAAAATATCGACGATATATTTTTCAAGGAAAGGGGAAAGCTCTGGAATGAGTTTAATAATTTATACGCAACACTGTTCAAGAATGCTGACGCGCACATAAAAGTCGCAGAGGCACTTGCCTCAAAAAAAATGGGCCTTACGAAATCTGAAATTTCAGAACTTACGGGACTGCCCTGCAACGGAACGCTTACCAAAATTTTGGACAACCTGGAAGGTTCCGGCTTCGTCCGTTCCTATGTGTATTTCGGCAACAAGAAAAAGGAGACCACCTACCAGCTTGCCGATTACTACACCCTATTCTATTATCGTTTTCTGAAGGACTCCAAGCGCGATGAAAATTACTGGGAAAATTCCCTGGACAACCCGTCAAGGCTTGCATGGGCTGGGTATTCCTTTGAGCAGGTTTGCAAGGACCACCTTTCTGCCATTCGGAAAAAGCTGGGAATTTCGGGAGTGCTATGCGAGCATTCGTCGTGGTTCAGCAAGGGGGATGCAGATTCCGGCGAAGTCCGGCGAGGTTGCCAGATAGACCTTGTCATCGACAGGCGCGACAGGGTCATTAACATCTGCGAAATGAAGTTCAGCCGCAATGAATATGTCATCGACAAGGATTACGACATGAATCTTCGCCATAAGATTGGGCAGTTTCAGCGAGAAACAAAGACCAGGAAGGCCATCCAGCTGACTTTTGTAAGCCCGTACGGATTGAAGCGCGGAATGTATTCCAGCACGGCCCAGTCGGAAGTCAACGCAGAAGATTTGTTTACAAGCGAATCGTAAAAAGCAAGTCAACGAAAAACGACAGACAGCTCAGCTATGGATGCCTGGGCTTCGCTTTTACAAGTTATTTCTTCCTGAATTTTCTTGCAAGGAGTATCGGCAACCTGAGTAGCATTCCGCAAACGAGCTTTGTATGCGTTGCAGAAATCGCGATGTTGTCGTGCAGGGCCCTGAAGTTCGAAACGCCGTCTTCTGGGTATGTGACCTTGATCGGGTAAAAGTTCATCTTGATGCCGGCCCACGAAATGCGAACCATGATTTCAATATCGAAACCCATGCGAAGGTTCGTGATCTTGCTTGCAATCGGGAGTACCGTTTCGAGCGGATACACGCGGCAACCGCACATGGTATC
>DCGZ01000105.1 GCA_002314675.1 Fibrobacter sp. UBA1765
TGCGAGCGAAGCGCGGCAACCTAGTGCAAGATGCAAGAAAGAAGACAGAAGGAAGACGGAAACGAGTAACCAACAACTAACAACTAATGACTAATAACTAAAAAATCTCTCGTCTAACCACTAGCCCCTAGATCCTAACCACTAGATCCTATAATTATGAAGATACTTAGCATTAAAGAACTCAAAGATACCATGTGGCCGGAATGGCTTAAAGATGCACTTGGCGACAACATCGTCTCCGCATTCTTGCACGGCGACTGCCTTATGGAAGGTTTCGACCCTTTCAGGGAACCATGGTTAATCAGCTTTTGGCTTAGGGACAATTCCCCAGAAAAGCTGCAGCCACTGCAAGACCTTTTGAGAACTGCAGAAAAGCACAAGGTCAAGTTCGGCTATTACTTTACAAACGAATTCTTCGAAACCGCCACAGACGTGTTTCCTCTTGAATTTTTGCATATTGCAAACCGCAACGAGCCAATCATCGGCGAAAAGCCGTTGCAGGGTTTTGTGCCTGACCGCAAAGCCTTAAGGCTTCAATGTGAACGCGAGCTCCGTGGGGCGCTCGTTCACCTATACGGTAACTACGTTTACCGTATGCGCGGCCGCACAAGCATCGACTTCTTCCTTGAAGCAGAACGCAGGCTGCTCCCCATTCTTTACGGAGTCCGCTATCTTGAAACAGGCGTATATCCAGAAAATCGCGACTCCGTTTACGAGGTTTACCCATTCCTAAAGATTGTTCCTCCGGGAGAGCGCGAAGAAAGCGTTTCAAAACGTGCGGAAAATTACATAAAGGAAGTTGACAAAATTCTTCAATACATAGACAAAATGGAGGTCTAAATGAAAAAGGTTCTTATCATTATTGCCGTAGCCGTAGTCCTGCTCGGCATTGGTATCGTAAGCAAGTCCATCGGCACCTACAACCAGATTATCGCAGGCGAAGAAGGTGTAAAGAGTGCATGGGCGCAAGTAGAAAACTCTTACCAGCGCCGTTACGACTTGATCCCTAACCTTGTAGCAACTGTGCAGGGGGCGGCAGACTTTGAAAAGAGTACACTTGCAGAAGTCGTAGACGCACGTAGCCGCCTTGGCGGCACTGTCAAGATTGACGAAAACATGCTTAGCGACGAAGCCGCCATGAAACGTTTCCAGGAAAGCCAGGCTAGCCTCGGTGGTGCACTCCAGCGCCTTATGATGGTTACAGAAAACTACCCTGACCTCAAGGCAAGCCAGAACTTCCGCGACTTGCAGGTGCAGCTCGAAGGTACCGAAAACCGCATTTCTGTGGAACGCAAAAAATATAACGATACAGTACGAGAATACAACACCTACATCCGCCAGTTCCCGAACAACCTGATAGCTGGCTTTGCCGGTGCTAGCCCGAAGGTTCTTTTTGCAGCCGATGCCGCAGCCCAGACCGCTCCAAAGGTTGACTTCAGCAAGTAAGCTTTAACAACGTTAAAAGGGCTCTGTTTTTCAGAGTCCTTTTTTTCTTGAATCCTTTTTTATACAAAAAAGAACCCTGAATGCTTTCACATCCAGGGTTCTTTCAACATCTAGTTAAACTAGATCAAAATTATGCATTGAGTGCGTTAATTACAGCAGCAGCCTTTGCCTTGTAGTTTGCAGCACGGTTAGCATTGAAACCAGCGCGATGCTTGCGAGCAGCCTTGTCGAGCATGCTGAACAAGTTCGGCATTTCCTTCAAAGCTTCTTCCTTAGTGGAAGCAGTACGGATGGTCTTGATGCTTGTGCGGATAGCAGAACGCACGGAGCGGTTAATTTCGTTGGCCTTAGCAGCCTGAAGCAAACGCTTCTTGCAAGATTTGTGTTGCGGCACCTTAATATCTCCGGTTAAAAACCTACATTTTTTTAGTTGTGCCCAATTATAGCTTTTTTTATGAATCAGTCAAGGTTAATCACAAAAATTCCCACAATTTTTCAACAATTGTATATATTTTAGCAAAGAATACAGCTTTCTTTATTCATCGTTTATTATTAAATATCATATCAGCAACCCCGAATTCATGATCCCTTTTGTCAATCTAAAAGCTCAACGAGACGCCTACCGAGAAGAATTCCTAGAAGCGGAAGCACGCATTCTAGACTCCGGTCGCTACATCGGCGGCGAAGAAATTCAAGCACTAGAGCAAGAACTCGCAAAATATTCCCATGTAAACCACGCCATTTGCTGTGCAAGCGGAACCGATGCTCTGGAACTTGCCATGGAAGCCCTAGGACTTGAACCGGGGGACGAAGTCATAGTACCGGACTTTACATTCATTTCGCCCGCAGAATGCGTTTCTAGGCTTGGAGGGATTCCTCGTTTCGCAGACATTGACGCTTCTACGTTCTTACTCGATCCAGGCAAGCTAGAGGCTCTGGTCACGCCAAAGACCGTAGGCATCATTGCGGTGCACCTTTTTGGCCAAACCGCGCAAATGGAAGTCCTTGAGCAATTCGCAAAGGCCAACAATCTATGGCTGATCGGCGACGCAGCACAAGCTTTTGGAGCAATCCGTCAAGGAAAGCATGCTGTAGAATACGGAGACATTTCAATTACAAGCTTTTACCCGACAAAGCCACTTGGAGCCTACGGCGATGGCGGTGCAATTTTCACAAACAAAGGGGATTTAGCAGAAAACATCAGGAAAATAGCTAACCACGGAATGAAAGAAAGCTATTTACACGAAGTTGTCGGGAAAAACAGTCGCCTAGACGCATTACAAGCCGCAATCTTAAGGGTAAAACTGCGACATTTCGATGCAGAACTAAAAAAAAGACAAGAAAACGCGGCTTTTTACAATGACTTTTTTGAGAATCTCGAAAAAATCAAGGCTCCGGTTATCGAAAATTCCAACATTTCAACCTTCGCCCAGTATTCCCTGCTAGCAAGCGACCGCAATTTCTGGCTTTCTGTTTGCGAAAAGGCCAAAGTTCCAACAGCCATCTACTACCCAAGAACACTTTCAAGCCAGCCCTGCTTCAAGCATTTAAACAGCGAACCTAACATCTGCGCGCAAAACGCATGCAAGCAAGCGTTCAGCCTCCCGGTTTGCGCTTTCACAGATGTTGAAGCTATCGTAAATTCATTAAAAAAGGCTCTTTAAGAGCCTTTCTTTAAAACTTTATCGGATACGTCAAAAAGAACTTGACATCCGGATACACCTGGATAGTCGGGGCCGGCCACTTGATATAGTTCAAGGCGGTAACCAGCTTACGCGACCACCACTTGTGCGGATGGAACGCCTCCAGGTCATAGTCTAGCGCCAGGTAGACTTCGTAGCTTCCGCCCTTAGGGTGCTTGCCCATACCCCTATGGAATATAACATCGTCAATACTCAAACCAGCAGCGAGGGCGAGCCATTCAGGATAGTACTTACGAGCTCCATACGGCAACATACGGTATATCTTAAAGGAGCACCAATAAGTGTGGTTTGGGTAATCATCGGTAAACACGCCTGTATCAGTATTTTCGTAATAGACGTCAGAATTGATCCAGTAACTCCACTTCAAGTCAATGTACTTAAACCATGGAACATAGCGTTTTGCCATTGGGTAAAAACCACCCAGCGAACCTGCAAGCACATCAAAAATACTAAAGCCCCATTCAGGCGAAAAACCATCCTTCACATCTATAGCCACATGCGTAAGCATTGCAGACGTTCCAGCAAATAAATAGGAATTGAATTCAGAAATCCCTGCCCAATGGTAGCCTTCGTAAAAGAATTCGCCCATTAAAACGCCAGAAGAAAAGTGCCCCAGCTTGTCTACGTTCATTGCATAGTCAAAGTCGTTTTCAAAATGGAAGCTATTGCCTTCTTCATCCCACCAACCCTTTTTAAAAACCAAAAAATAGGCGGCGCCATACGAGGCTGCGGTAATAGAAGCCACAGCTATAGTCTTTGGGACAGAAATTCGTTGTAGAGAATCCGAGCCAAGTTCTTCTGCCCTGTAATCAAATTGCTGCTCACGCCAATGGCTTTCGTATGGAGCTTCAGGGCCCCATGCGGCAAATGCAGGCAAAATTGCAAGTAACAGTAAAAGAACGATCTTTTTCACGAGCAGCAAATTTAGTAATAAAAAAGGCCCCGCAGATTCATGACTGCGAGACCTTTAAAGATTTACTTTAAAGCGTAATTATTCGGCCCAAACATCATCCGCATTTTCTGCAGCTGGGGCGGCAGGAGCTTCGTCTGGAGCAGCGGTTTCTACAGGAGCTTCAGCTGGAGCGGCATCTTCTTCGGCAAGAGTTTCGGCTTCGGCTGGTGCTTCAACAGGCTGTGCTACCGGAGCCTGAACAGGCTTTGCCTCTGGAGCAGTTTCTACCGGCTGTGCTTCTGGAGCTTCACCTGGAATAATTTCGGATTCTTCAGAAGTCTGTACATTGCCTACATAGTTGTGAATAATGCGCGGGGTAACGAAAATCACAAGGTCACGCTTCTTTACAGCATGCTTTGTATACTTGAACAAGTTACCGATAAGCGGAATATCCTTGAGGAACGGAATACC
>DCGZ01000060.1 GCA_002314675.1 Fibrobacter sp. UBA1765
AACACGTTTAGTTAATGCCGCGCTTTGCTCGCAACGACAAGGGAAAGTACTGGATCATGGCTTCGTCATAGATAGTTGAGGCGACAGCCTACAGCCGACTGACTACTAGGCAAAACCGTTAGACCTGATACTTGCTGTAGAACTCTTCGGCGACTATTGGCTTGGAATAGTAATAACCCTGCAAGGTATTTACATCATAATCGTTCAAGATGCTACGCATGCCGGCAGTTTCAACGCCTTCGGCACAGACCTTGGCATCAAAGGACCTTGCAAGATGGGCGATACTCTTTACCGTATTGCGATCGACCTGGCCGGTTTCAATGTCCTTGACATATTCACGATCAATCTTGATGGTGTCTACAGAAATATCACGCAAGACTCCAATGGATGAATAACCAGTACCAAAGTCGTCCATTGCAATCTTTATTCCCTTTTCCCTAAAGGCACCGATTGTATTCTTTAAAAGGTCCTTGTCAAGCAAGCGACAGCGTTCCGTAATTTCAATGCACAGGTTTTGTGGAGGGTAGCCAGTTTCTTCAAGAAGCTGGAACACATCGGCCACAAAGCTCGTCTTTTCTAGCTGTACATAGGAAACATTCACATTCACCACAAAATTCGGATAACGCTTCAAAAGCCCTAACGAATCTTGCATCGCCGTACGCAAAATCCAAAGGCCAAGTTCCGGGAAAAGGACATCCTGTTCAAGCATCGGGACAAACTGCATCGGGGGAACCATGCCGTATTCATCGTTTTTCCAACGAAGCAATGCTTCGGCTCCCTTCAGTTCTTCCGTAGAGGCGCTGACAATCGGCTGGTAGCAAAGGAAAAATCCCTTGCAATCTTCGGTAATACAGTTGCGGATCACGCTCAGGCGTTCCAGGGAATTCTTGGAATCTTCAGAAAGGGCATCTTCAAAAACGGTCAGTGCGCCAAAATGCTTGTTCTTGGATTCATAGAATGCGTACTTGAGGCAGGCATATACAGTTTCTTCGCTTATGTCAAAATTATCGATATAGACAGCACCAGCATTCATTGAAAGATTCAAGCGCCTTGTACCAAGCATAAAATCATGAGTCAGCTTGTTTTGCACTTGCTTGTAACGCTCACGGACTTCATCCATGGTAAGCTTGCGAGCAATGACTGCGTACTTTGTACCATCCATGCGGAAGATAGAGCAAGTCTTTCCAAATATCTCTTGCAAAAGTTTGCCAACTTTCAAAAGAACCTGGTTGCCACTTGTATAGCCAAGCATGTCATTTGTATTAGAGAAGCTGTTCAAACCAAGCAACAAAATGATTTCTTCTTTTTTGCGCACGAATAAGCTTTTAAGGTCATCAAAGAAACCATAAAGGCTTCTAAGACCAGTGACATTATCAATATAGCTTTGGTTACTGTGATTCTTGATAGTCCCACAGAAATAAAGTGGGTTGCCATTTTCATCCTTGATGACCGTGCCAAGGCAAGTGCAAAAAACATAAGTGCCATCGGCAGCCTTTGCCCTGTACTGCATTTCATGGCCATCTTCAGTACCATCAAAAATGGCAGCGATATTCCCAGCATATTTTACGCGATCATCCGGGTGAACATTTTCCATCCAGATATCGCCTGGGTTTTCCATGTATTCGCTAGGCAAGCCAAAAAAGTCCACTGCACGCTTTGACCACCTGGAATAATTATAAGCCATGTCCGTGATATAGACATAGTTCCCTTCGGAAACAACTGACAAAGCATTATAAAGGCTATCCATTTTTTTTATAGATGCTTCAGGAATGTTCATGGTATATTCTCCCTATAATGCTACGACTCTATTTTTTCCGCCACGCTTGGCAGAATACAAGGCGTTATCTACACGAATACAAATGGAATCTGGAGATTCCCCTGGTCTAAACACAGTTACACCTAAACTAATCGTCCCTTGCCCAACAGACGGGAACGTAGAATAGGCAAAACTCTTGCGCAATTTTTCAGCAAAAAACTCTGCAGATTCTTCACTAAAATTCGGCAAGAGAATCATAAATTCCTCGCCACCCCAACGGCCTGCGCTAGCAGCCGGGGCAAGTTCGCGAACGACATCCTTGATCCTGTTCGAAAGGCCGATAATCACATTATCGCCTTCGGCGTGGCCGTAGGTATCGTTTACAAACTTGAAGTTATCAATATCGATCATAACAAGCGAAAAACGACCATCTTCTTCGTCGCATTTCGCAACGATCCTCTTTTGAATTTCTGCACGATTGTAAAGACCAGTAAGACCATCAGTCACAGCGGCCAAGGCAAGTTTTTCATTAGCTTCCCTAAGCTCGCTTGTTGCAGCCTCGATAAATGTCGCAAGCCTATTGATCATCGAGACCTTGCCAGAGAAAGACTCGTCCTGCATTTCAAAAGCGATAGCTTCAGATTCGGAAACGCCGCCCTCGCGCATTGCAGCAATAACAAGCGTTACGTTATGCTGATTCACGTGGCCATCTGTACGCAAAAATTCGCTCGATGTGTAAAAGCCTGACGTCGGTGCAATAGTCTGGAACGGCAAAGTTTCTTTACTGATTTCACTTTGGCCCCAGAAAGTTCTACGACCGGCACACGAAAACACCTGGATAATTTCTGGCTGGAACTGCCTAACGGCCTGGCAATCCCGCCTTACACGGTCAAGAATAGTATGCGGGTCGCCATAGGCAATTTTTGCAATTACATCTTCTGCCATGTCCGATGTCATTGTCAACGAGCCATCCGGATTGCTTGCGATCGGGGCGCGCAAAATATCAATGCCATGAAGTTGGAAAAGGAACGGAAATTCAAGAGTGTTCCTAAAGAAATGCTCGTTGTTCTGGATATTCAAATACTTGTAATAAGCTTCGTAAGCTGGGCGGCCATCCAGTTCATAAAGAATCCCGCCACGAGCCTTTGTGACCTTGAACCAGCGCCCAAGAGGCTTCCAGCCGGTGATGTGCATCGACATCACGTTCAAATCATTGCCGCCATACAATATAAAAGCGACACTGTGAGAATCACATTTGCCAGCGCTAGAAAACACGCAAGCAGTATCGTTATTGATATCCGGGTTAAAGGCACCGCCGCCAAAAATCTGCACTCCGCCACGCAATGGATAAAGCGCTTCGCAGAAATTTGTCATGGACATTCCACGGATGGTTACAAGGAGCTGGACCGCCTTGACCCAAGGGTTCATGTCGACAAAACGAATTAGGCGCGCAGCAACATCATTTGCAGATTCGTCAGAAAGTTCATATTGCAAGACTTCCACTTTCGTAGAAATATATTCGAATACGGAGCAAACAATGGTAATTGGCGCATTGGCGATATGGCCGCTTGCGATATTGCCATTCGAAGAACAGCCGGCGTATTGGGCGCTTGGCAGTTCCTCCTTTATCGTGCCACAAATTTTTTCAATCTGCTTGTCATCTGTGGATTCTGAATAAATTAAGAACAGTATATTCGAAGTAACCTTGACCTTGCACCATTGCCGGATCTTTTCTAGTTCCTTACGCAATTGCTCTAAGTTCTTGTATTCAAATTGAAACTGTTGCATATAAACTCACTACCGTAGATAGGAGTAAAATTATATAAAATACTAGGATTTGCAAACAATTATTTTAGTTTAGAAAGGTTTAAGAAACAAATTCCAA
>DCGZ01000061.1 GCA_002314675.1 Fibrobacter sp. UBA1765
ATTTTGCGAGCAAGCAGCATCTATGGCGAAGACATGAAACTGTAACTTCCTATATCATTGGCAATTCATAATTCTTAATTCATAATTCTTAATTATCAAAGCCTCTCTGTCGACAGACGTCAGCCAACGGCTGACAATTCAAGATGCAATAAACAGGACTTTATCGTGTTTTTGAAGCTTGCTTATTTTTCCCA
The DNA here is from genome assembly GCA_002314675.1 of Fibrobacter sp. UBA1765. Lineage (GTDB taxonomy): Bacteria > Fibrobacterota > Fibrobacteria > Fibrobacterales > Fibrobacteraceae > UBA1765. Next base: position 195 of record DCGZ01000061.1, read on the forward strand.
AGGCTTCCATAAAAAAAGTTCCCCGCGCTTATTGCGCGGGGAACTTTTACAAGTCTAACGACTTAGCTGATTATTCTTCAAATTCAGCTACGCAAGCAGAAGCTGCAGCCACATCGCCATCAGCCACAGGCTTGATTTCGATACGGCGGTTTTCTTCACGACCATCGCGGGTCTTGTTGTCTGCAACAGGAGCGTCAGCACCGCAACCAACAACAGCCTTGATACGGCTCTTATCGATGCCCTGCTTTACGAACCAGTCAGCAACAGCCTTAGCACGGTCTTCAGAAAGCTTCTTATTCTTAGCCGGCTTACCCTGGCTATCGGTATGGCCCTGAACGACGAATTCAACATTCAGATATTCAGGATCCTTGAGCTGGGCGATTGGGCCCTTCAAAGCGTTCTTAGCATTCTTGTCAAGAACAGCCTTGCCGCTCGGGAAGGAAACACCATTCAAGCGAATTGGCTTGATTTCAGCTTCCTTACAGCCGCTGTTTGCTACAGAACCAGAGTCAAGTGGGCAACGGTCAATGCCAGTGCAAACATTTGCGAACTTTTCAAGCAAGTTCTTCTTTGTTACCCATGCATCGCAAACGCCGTCATGGTCTGGGTCCGGGTCATCCATCGGGCAACCACGTTCGTCAACAACACCGCCATCGAACGGGCACTTGTCAAGACCGGTACATACATCAGCATACTTTTCGAGCATACCCTTCTGAGTTACCCAAGCATCGCAAACGCCGTCACCGTCAGCATCTGGATTTTCAGCTTCGCAGCCTTCTGCATCGAGGGAACCCGGAGTTGTCGGGCACTTGTCAACGCCCTGGCAAATACCTTCGTATTCACCGAGGAGACCCTTTTCACTTACCCAAGAATCGCAAACGCCGTCCTTATCCTGGTCCGGATCACCCATCGGGCAACCGTCATTGAATGCAGGACCGTATTCGTATTCGCACTTGTCAAGACCCTTACACTTCTTTGTGATGTACGGATCAGAACCATCAGCATTTTCGAAGAAGTAACCCATCTTCTTTGCAGTTACCCAGCCATCGCAAACGCCGTCACCGTCAGAGTCCGGATCTGGCCATGGGCAACCCTGGTTAGCTTCTGGACCAGCCTGGCCCGGGCACTGGTCGTAACCCTGGCAAACACCGGAGAAGTCACCAAGACGATTCTTCTGAGATACCCACGGATCGCAAATGCCATCACCATCGGCATCCGGATTGTCTTCTGGGCAACCCATGTTGGATTCAGGACCCTGCTGGCCCGGGCAGTTATCAATGCCGGAGCAAACATCAGCATACTTCTTGAGCATCTTCTTCTGGCTTACCCAAGCGTCGCAAACACCATCCTGGTCCGGATCCGGGTCATCAAGCGGGCAGCCATCTTCGCCTTCGCCAGCTTCGTTCGGGCACTGGTCAATGCCTTCGCAAACATCAGCAAACTGGTCAAGCAAGCCCTTTTCTGCAACCCAAGGATCGCAAATGCCATCTTCATCAAGGTCCGGTGCAGCCCATGGGCAACCATCGTTCTTGCGATCGCCAGCCTGGTCCGGGCACTTATCAACATCGTCAGCAACACCGTCACCATCGCGGTCCGGGTCAATCAGGAAGCCAGACCATGTAATGCCACCATAACCGTATGCCTTAGGAATTGTGCGAGCTGCATAAATCCAGTTTGCATCGTATTCTGGAACAGTACCATTAGCATCTACGTAACGAATGAAATGACCATCATGGTTCATGCCACCGTTAACAGGAACGGCCTTGTCACCAATAGCAAAGTGACCACCGACCTGAACATCAAGATGGCTGCCAATATGGAACACGAGACCTGCAGTAGCTTCAGCAATGTCCATTTCCTTTGCGTACTTGCCAGACGGGAAATCCTTATAGAATTCACCGAACAAGGAAACTACAGGAATCGGATAAAGTTCAAGACCTGCAGCAACTGTATAGAAGTCGCCAACATTTTCGTTGTCAAGAGTTGTACGATAGCCACCGTTCAAGTGGAAAAGAAGCGGGGCTGCGTCAATCTTACGCAAGTCCATTGTAACTGCAAGAGTCGTACGGAAAATGGACTGCTTAGTACCGTATGCATAGCCTGCGGCAAAAGCACCGTTCTCGATATCACCGCCAACCACGTAGTCCGGTTCACGAATCCAAATACCACGCTTTTCAAGGTTTGTTGTCGGGAAGTCACCGCCAAGAATCAAAGCCAAGTCAAAGATCTGGTCTTCTGGGAGCGGTGCACGGAACTTGAGGCTTGCACGTACGTTACCGAGGTAACCAGCCTGTGCTGCATCATCTGCACCAGCAAAAGGGCACTGGCCGTTTTCACATTCAAAGGTCAGCTTTTCGTAGTAGACTGGGAGCATTACTGCAACGTCCACAATTTCAAACAAACCAAAGGACATGCCAATATAAGAACTCAAGCCGATATAATCCTTGTTCTTAATACGAGGATCGCCCTTAACGGTTTCGCCGAGCACAGACTTGTCTGCTACGTCGACATCGTTCAAAATGGAAATGGAAAGCTGTCCATGCTCCATAGACTTAGCGGAGTAAGTCTTGTCAAAACCTAACTGGCCGGACTTGTTTATAGTTTCATGGGCAAATGCCATGGAAGCAGATAAACCAAGTGCGGCCAAATACTTAATACAATTATTCATTGGCACTCCTTGATAGAGCTGTTTGTTTTGTTGTAAAATAGCTTTGTATACAAATTTTGGATTGTATAGACAAGTAAAATTTAGTTAGAATTCGCTAGCTTGTTTTTCAATAAAAAAGGAATTACCCTCAAAAAAGGGCATTTTTTCACCAACTTCAAAAAATTCAGGACATTTTTGGCGAATACTGCAAAAACCAGAGGCCCCGATAATGATATGGTCAAGCACCTTGATCTGCAAAAGAGACCCTGCAGAACAAAGCATTCTAGTCAGCTTTAAGTCGTCTGCGCTAGGCATAAGCGACCCGGAAGGATGATTATGGGCAAAAATCACAGCCACTGCCCGATCTTCTATAGCCTTAGAAAATGCCTCGCGAGGGTGTGCTAGCGTATGGTCCACCACTCCCCTGGTAAGCACATGGGTCTTTAGCACAACATTTGCTGAACTAAGCGAAATCATCGCAAAATTTTCCTGCTGGTCAAATTTCATAAATCTAAAGAACTTGGCACATTCCGCAGGCGTTTTTACGGATTCACAAGCCTTTGCAAGCAAAAAACGGCTAGAAAGTTCTAGGCACGCCACAATCTGGCACGCTTTGGCCCGCCCAAGGCCCTTAATTTTTAGCAAATCCTCCACAGCAGGAATCCTTGGCAAAGTTTCCAGGTAACCGGCAATTTCCTTCGAAAGGTCAAACACGTTTTTCCCCGAAACGCCGCGCCCAAGAATTATCGCCAAAAGCTCAGAAGTACTCAAGGCAGAAGCCCCCTGCTGTTCCATTTTTTCACGCGGCAAAAGTTCATTAGCATCACATGTCAACACGTCCATATTACCTCTTTTGATGATTTTTGAAGCAATTTTGCAAACGACATATAGAAACGCTTTTTTTGTATATTTTTGCACAAGTTTTTTGTAAAATTTACTATTACACGCCTTATGAAAAAAATTCTACCGATTATCCTTGCCTTAATCATTGCGGCCGTCCTAGCCCATGCAATCAAGGGACGCATGGCAGAAAACGCTCTCATTGAAAGGCACAACAGGCTTGTAGCAAGCGCAAACGAATGCCTTGGCAGTGGCCACTGGAAATGCGCAGAAGATGCCGTTTCGGAACTGCTAAAAGAAACTCCGGATGACTACAACCTAAATGTCCACATGGCAGGAATCCTATTAGAACAAGAACGCTACGAAGACTGCCTGGACTGGATTTTTAAAGTGCAACAAAAGGCCTTGAAATCTAGTACAAGCGAAGTGCTTGACGAGCTTGCAACAATCGAAAAAAAAGCAAAAAGCCTAATGAAGGAAATGGCAGAACTAAACATCGAAAGTTCAACGCATTTTAGGCTTGAATTCGAAGGGAACCCCGCAAGGACCGACGTTATAGAGGCTCTCACGGTTTTAGAAATCGCATACGACTCCCTGCAAAGGCTTTTTGAATTCTATCCAGAAAACAAGATGCCAATCGTTCTTTATGAATCTAAAGAATATCAAGGCATTGGACCACGGCCAGACTGGGTTGCGGCAAGCTTTGACGGCAAGTTGAGAATTCCCGTGAACCTAATGCAACACCGCGAATGGTACAGGCCGATTCTATTCCATGAACTTACCCACAGCTTTATCAGAGCCATCGCGAGGAACTCCGTTCCGCTCTGGTTGAACGAAGGAATTGCACAAGTCATAGATGCAAGCAAAAGCGGCAAGGAAAGGCCAGAAGGGAGCAAACCGGATTTGCAGGAATTAACGACACCTTTTGTCAACCAGAAAAACGGAAAGCGCGTTGAACTTTTGTACTGGTATTCAGAAAAAATGGTTCAAAAGCTATTGCAAATCAATGGCAATTTTACCATATTGAAAAATGCGTTAGCCGAAATTTCTAAAACCGGAGACACGGACTCGGCTTTGGTAAAATTTTATGGCACCAATGCAAAAAAACTTTTAGATAGCACCCCATAGGCCTATATTCCCCTTTTTATGGGCCCCACGAGGCAAGGTGCTTCATTAGGAACCAAGCATTTTTGCTAATTTAATGATATATAACTATATAAAGTCATTTTTATTCTGGAAACAAGGAAACTGAATGAACACGATCGTAAATTTGAATGGCGAATGGGAACTTCTCTGGGACACCGAAGATTCCGGTATCCAAAACCGCTGGTACGCAACATACCCTAGCGGAGGAGAAAAAGTTCAAGTACCGCATATCTGGGAACGCGTATTCGAAAAAAAGCTGTTCGCAACGGACACCGCATTCTATTTCAAGCATTTCCGTTTAAAGGACAAGACCGATGCAAAGCGCGTCATCTTGAACTTTTACAGGGTTTCCTTGCACACCACAGTATGGCTTAACGGTAAATTCATCGGCACGCACTTTGGCGAAACAACCTCGTTCAGCCTTGATGTAACAAAGGCAATCAAGCCAGAAGACGACAACATCCTTTGCGTTCGCGTAGCAAGCATGGGAGCTTCAAACAGCCGCATCGACTTTGGCCGCGATTCCAAGGAAGACGCCGGAGACCGTTATATTCACCCTTACGAAGCTCCAATCAGCTTGCCGTGGCAGCAGTACCCGTTTGGCGGTATCTTTGGAGACGTTACCCTCGTTACCGGCAACGCCGCATGCATTACAGGAATGCAGCTTGAACCAGACATGGACCAGGAACGAGTTTCTGTAGAAGTAACATTCAACAACCCACGCGGTTACCAGGCAAAGCTTCGCATTTTGATGCGCAATCCAAATGGCGAAGTTGCAGAAATGTACAAAGACCTAAAGCTTGAAAAGGAAAATGCCTCTACACGCTTTACACTCGGCATCAAGGATTGGAAGCGCGAAAAGAATAGCTGGTCCATTGACCACCCGTACATGTATGCAATCGAGCTCCAGCTCGAATACGCAAAGAACAAGAAGGGCGAACCGGAATATTCACACCCGGTAATGAAGCCGTTTGGTTTCCGCAAGTTTGACTGCATCAACGGCGACTTCTACCTGAACGATTCCATTATCAAGATCCAGGGCGTAAACTACAACCAGCATTGGAGCAAGGGCGGCCTTTGGACATCGAACAACCCGGACCTTAAAAAAGACCTTAACGCAGTAAAGGCGGCAGGCTTCAACGCAATCCGTACCTGTGGTGCGCCACTTACCGAAGAGGCTCTTAACCTTTGCGACGAACTTGGCATTCTCGTATTCCAGGAACTGCCGATTTACACGATGCGTTCCACCAAGCGCGGTCTTGAAATGGTTTACGAACTTATCAAGGATAGCGTAGAGGAACAAAAGCATCACCCGTCCATCGTTACATGGGTACTTGGTGCAGAAAACGGCACAATGATGCTTGAAAACGGAACCAAGCTTTTGAAGGAAGTGGACAACCACGACATCAGCCGTCCAATCATCAGTAACCTCAACTGCGTCTTTATTGACAATGAAGAAAACATGAAAAAGGATACCGGCAAGCTTATGGGCGTGACAAACGACCGTACAATCCAGTATTCTTCTCATCGCTTGCATTTGCGCATGAACCCGAACGCAAACCTGAGCGACTTCCTAAGCCACTACTGCAGTAAGGAAAACCTCGACGAAACAATGGTTCCAGACACATCCCTCGGCAATTCCACATTCCAGGATGAATATGAAAATTTCGCAATGGACGTATCTGGAAAAATTCTCGTAACCCTCAAGAACCATACGATTCTTCCTGAGAATGCGACAAACGTCGATGGTCCTCGTGGGGCTAAAAACACGAAAGCCATCAAGGCCATTTTCAAGCAAATTGAAAATTTCACAAAGTCGGACATTTCCATTTGGAAGGATTTCGATTCTTTCAGGGATGACGCAAATCGCATTGCTATCAAGAGTAAAATTGATCAAGTCACAGCTATTCAAAGTAACCCGCTCGTTTCTGGCTTTATTCTTGACCAGTGGGCTGACTTTGGTACGGACTTTAGCGGTTTAAACGATGAAAATCGCAAAAGCAAAAAGCTTTCTGAATTCGAAGCAACCATTACAAAGCCGACACGCCTTCTTGTAAGTTGCCTTGACCATACGGTTGGCTGCAACAGCGAAATCAGTTTCCAGCTGACACTCCTCAACAATGCCCGCCTAAAGAGCATTTCTGTTGCGATGTCCCTTGTCGACGCCAAGGGCAAGGTCGTAAGCTCCGATGCCCAGGAACTTGAGGGAACCACAAGCCTCACACCGCTTGGAACTTTCTCGCTAGAAACACCAAAGACAGCAGGCATCTACAAGCTCCAGTTTGTTCTTAAGAGCGCTGGCGAAAAGATTGATGCCGTCGAAGAAGAAATCAGAATCATTGAACATTCTGACATTCAAGACGTTCTTGGCAACGTTTCGTTCCTTGACAACTGCGAAGGCACAAGTGAAGTCAAGGCCGCACTCCGCGGTTCTGAACAGGTTATCTTTACAGCTAACCTAAGTTCCTGGAGCGAAGAAATCATTTCCCAAATTGTTGAAGTCACAAAGAACGGCGGCAAAACGCTCCTGCTCTCTGACCTTACCAAGGAAGACATCGAATTCTTCAACGACAGCCATCACTTTGACTGGAAGCTTGAATCCCACTTTACAACAGGCGCTTCTGCTCTCAGCCTCCATTACTTGCCAAGCGACTCCCCGCTTGAATCTACATTCGGCGAAAACGTTCTTGACGAAAAGGCGGCTGCAGTATTGCCGAGCGTATCCTTGAATGAATTGGAAGGCGCAAGCGTGCTCGCCCGCTCTGTTTCCTTGCTTGAAGAAGAAGCAAAGCCCGGTGTAGACTTGCAGATCCTTCCATTCGGAAAGGGCAAGATTATTCTTAACCAGTTCAACATTTTTGAAGGTCTTGAAACCAACGCCTTGGCAGACAACCTCTTCAAGAAGATTGTAGAACTCGCTTAAGCCTTTTTTCAAGCAAAAACACCTGGAATCAAATTCCAGGTGTTTTTTTATGCATAGAGCTATGCCGTCAAGCGCTAGAACGCAGGGGTCCCAAGGGCACCGCCCCTTGCGTTACTATAGTTCAATATTATCAATCAATCTTGTTGTGCCAAAGAATGCGGCAACAAGAATCACAACCTTTTCACCAATGGTTGCGCTACCGTCAAGAGCTGCAAGAGTTGCCTGAGAAGCAACTTCAACATACTGAACTGTGCCACCGTTACTTGCGATAGACTGCTTTACAATGTTACGAATATTATCGACATTGCGTTCGCCAGCATCAAAGGCAGACTTTGCCGCAAGCAAGCCCCTAGATATTCCGAGAGCCAAATTCTTTTCTTCGGCAGTCAAATATTCATTGCGGCTAGAGCGAGCAAGGCCAGACGGTTCACGAACAATAGGAACGCGAACAATCTTGATCGGGAAGTTCAAGTCACGAACCATCTGTTCAATTAAAAATACCTGCTGGTAATCCTTTTCACCAAAGAAGGCGACATCGGCACAGCTAATCAAGAAAAGCTTTGCAACTACAGTCAGCACGCCACGGAAATGCCCCGGACGGTAGGAACCGCAATACAAGCCTTCAAGGGATTCATCACGAATTAGGGTAAGCGGATCACCGTTTGGGTACATTTCGGAAACGGACGGTGCAAACACAAATGTTCCGCCATGTTCTTCGGCAAGCTTTGCATCTGCCTGCAAACGACGAGGATACTTGTCTAGGTCTTCATTCTTGCCAAACTGGATTGGATTCAGGAACACGCTGACTACAGTAACATCGCACTCTGCGGAACTATGGTCAATCAAGCTTGCATGGCCTTCATGCAAAGCGCCCATTGTTGGTACAAGGCCAATCTTTTTGCCTTGTTTACGAAGCGGGGCTAAAGTCTCGCGCAATTCACTAATAGACGAAATTATTTTCACCTTATATTCCTCCTTCAGGAGCAAAGAACGTTGAACTAAGAGGCCAAGTCTCTATATAACTTGCGATTTCCTCAAAATGTTCCGGATACTTGACAAAGTCTATATGGTCTGTATTGATTACAAGGACCGGGCAAGAACGATAATTCCAAAAATAATGATCAAACTTTTCTTGCAAGCTTGCAATATAGTTTCGATCCATATTCTTTTCCATATCACGATTGCGATGCTTAATTCGCTGCATTAAAACATCGACACTAGCCTGCAGATAAACAATAAAATCGGGTCTTGGCAAATTGTTCCCAAGGGCATTTGCTACAGTTTCGTACATTGAAAATTCAGAATCATTCAATGTCTGCAAAGCAAAAATACGGTCCTTGTCATACGTATAGTCGCTCACGATCAGCGGCCTAAACATATCAACCTGAGCAATGTTTTCAACCATATCCTTTTGACGCGAAATCAAAAAGAAAAGCTGAGTTTGAAAAGCATATTCCTCATTGTGCAGGTAGAACTTTTCAAGGAACGGATTATCAGCAAACTTTTCTTCAAGCAAAGAAATCTTGCCATTTTCAATAACTTTAGACCACCGCTCAACAAGCATTCTGGCAAGCGTAGTCTTACCGACACCAATGGCGCCTTCGATTGCGATATAATGAATATTGGAAGGAATGTCCATTTAGCGTTCCTCCGGCGATACAACCCGAAAATGTTCTTCGCCAACAACTGCATTCAAGGAAAACAGCATTTGACGCATTGAAACCCCACTCACAGGGTCTGACCATTCCGGTGCGATATCGCACATTGGTACGAGCACAAAGTGCCTTTTTGAAATTTCTGGATGCGGCAAGGTCGGTATACCGGCCTTTATACGACGACCATAAAAAAGCAAGTCCATGTCAATTTCGCGTTCCCGCCAATGCCCTCGTTTCTTGCGTCCTATTAGAACTTCAGCACCTTTAAGGTAATGCAACAGCCGTTCATCACCCATGGCACACCAAAAAGAAACAACCTGGTTCAAAAATGCACCCTGGTCCTGAGGTCCAACCGGGGCCGTTTCGTAGATCTTGCTTTCTAGCCAACCGCCAACTGCAATTTTCTTGAGAATTTCCCTAGCCTCGGCGAGGTAATCCCCGCGAGGTGGCAAATTAGAGCCCAAGGCAACAAATACACGTTCTAGCGATTCCACAAGCATTAATATAGGAATATATACAAAATAACATCTCCCATTTTCTTCTATTTTTTTCTATTTTTATGAAAGCAAGTTAAATTATATGATATAAAATTTTCAAATTTTAATATTGCTTTAATATATCAATAGATTTTTTTCTATTTCACCTACATATCATTTCTTACTTAATTATCAATAATAAAGGGTACTATTGTGCCAAGAACAAAAAAAATAGACGATTCAAACAACCTGCAGTTTCTTTCTGACCAAGTAGACGGAACTCCAATAAATTACGAAGCATTAGGCGACCTGGCAGCTCCGATACAATTTCCCGAAGAACAAGTTAACGAGGAAAATGCAGAAACGCTTAAAAAAACTCGTCCGCGCGTAAAAAAGGGAAAAGTTCAGGAATTTGGTAAAAATAAAGAAAAGCCAAAGGCTGACAAGAATCTAAAAAAGAAATCCGATAAAAAAAGAAATGATAAACAGGAATCCTCAGAACAGCAAGAATGGGTTCCTGAAGTAACCGAAGCAGAAGCACCAGAAAAAAATTATAATCCAGAAATTTCCGCAGTAAACGAAGTTGCTGCAAGCGAAACAGCCCAGGCAGAAACTGTTGCAAATGATGCCGAGACAAGTGAAACTGCAGCAAATGCAGAGGGAGTCCAAGCCAAAGAAAACGTCGGGGAAGCTCCAAGCAACAATCAGCAACAGTACCAAAACAATCGCAACGACTTTAGAAACAATCACAATAACAAGAAGCAAGACCGCTATGGTCGCCGCAACAGATCTCCAGAGGAACAGCAGCAACAGCCAGAAGAACCTCTGCCACCGCCAGACCCAGAAAAAATTGCAGAAGCAATGGCGAAGTGGAAGGATCTTCGCAGCAAGCCATTCTTTGAATTGCAAGAAAAGGCCCGCGAACTTGAGATTCCTGACGTTCGCAGACTTCGCAAGCAAGCCTTGATTTACAAGATTCTTGCAGCGACAACTGGCGAAGACATTCCTATTTATACAGAAGGTGTTTTGGAAGTCGTGAAGGATGGTTTCGGTTTCCTTCGTAACCCGGAACACAACTACCTTGCTGGCCCAGACGACATCTATTTAAATCCGTATCTTGTAAAGCGATTCGACTTAAAGACAGGCGATACCATTACAGGCCAGGTTCGCAAGCCACGCGACAACGAAAAATACTTTGTATTGATGCGAATCGACACTGTAAACGGCGAAGAACCAATCAAGTCCAAACGCCGTGTAGCATTTGAATACTTGACCCCGGTACATCCTTTTGAACAATTGAATCTTGAATTTGACAAGGGCGAGTTCAGCACCCGAATTATGAACTTGTTCATGCCGATTGGTAAGGGACAAAGAAGTATTATTCTTGCTCCACCACGCACCGGTAAGACAGTTCTTTTAAAGAACATCGCACATGCCATTGAAAAGAATCACCCGGAAGTAATCTTGATGGTTTTGCTCATTGATGAACGCCCAGAAGAAGTTACCGACATGCGCAGAAGCGTCAAGGGCGAAGTTCTTGCATCTACATTTGACGAACCACCAGAACGCCACACACAAGTTGCCGACATGGTTATCGAAAAGGCTCGCCGCCTTGTCGAATACGGAAAGGATGTTGTCATCTTGCTCGATTCCATCACTCGCTTTGCAAGAGCAAACAATGCGGTGATCCCTCATTCCGGTAAAATTCTTTCGGGCGGTGTAGACGCAAATGCAATGCAGCGTCCAAAACGATTCTTTGGTGCAGCTCGAAAAATTGAAAACGGCGGTTCGTTAACGATTATCGGCACGGCATTGATCGATACCGGTAGCAAGATGGACGAAGTGATCTTTGAAGAATTCAAGGGAACCGGCAATAACGAAGTTGTTCTTGACCGCCGTCTTTCTGAAAAGCGCATTTGGCCGGCGATTGACATTTTCAAATCCGGCACTCGTAAAGAAGAATTGCTTTTGTCTGAAAGCGCATTGTCAAGGATTCGCATGTACAGAAACTTCTTGCAAGATGAATCCAAGAACAGCGCCTACCCTTCAATCGACATCATTAATTCCTTGCGTAAGCTAATGTCACTTGTAGATAAGAATGACGATATTCTTTCACCAGATTTCATTAGCAAAACAATGAGCAAAATTAAGTGAGTTATAAAATGCAAAACAATCAAATTTTCTTTGTAGGCGCCGGCAACATGGGTGGCGCAATCCTTAGAGGTCTTCTTTCTGCAGAGTACCCGGCAAACAAGATTTCGTTCTTTGAACCGGCTGATGTCCTTGCAAAGAGCATTTCAGAACTTGGTGCAGTTCGCGCAAATTCCTTTGCTGATGGCTACAAGGCTGCAGATGTAATTTTCCTTTGCGTAAAGCCTCAGATCTTTGCAAAGCTCCCGACAGTCTGGAAGCAGGAACTTGGTGTTGCAGAAAACGCAGCTCTCCCGAATTTTGCAAGCAAGAAGGTCATTTCAATTATGGCTGGTGTTAAGCGTGCAAAGCTTCTTGACGCCATGGGCGAAGGCGAAGTACTTCGCGTGATGCCGAACTTGCCGCTCACAGTCGGCAAGGGCACTGTTGCTCTTGCAACAGATGGCGTTAGCGAAGAAACACTCAAGATTGCAGAAGAAATCATCGGTAATATCGGCGTAACTGTTCGTGTTCCAGAGTCACAGATCGATGCAGTTACAGGGCTTTCCGGTAGCGCTCCAGCCTACGTGTTCGAATTCATTGAAGGCCTTACTCGCGGAGGCGTTAAGGCAGGCCTTAGCCGCGATGTAGCATTGAAGCTTGCACTCGGTACAATCGAAGGAAGCGTGGAACTCGTAAAGCAGTCTGGCAAGAGCCCAAGCGACCTTTGCGCCATGGTCTGCTCCCCTGCAGGTACAACAATCGCAGGCATCGACGCTCTTGAAGAAGGCGCTTTCCGCAGCACACTTATCAAGGCCATTGTTGCAGGCACAAACCGCAGCAAGGAACTGGGATAAATTAGAATCTAGAATCTAGAATCTAGGGGCTAGGGATTAGTGAATGTAGCTTTCCTGTGTTGTCGGCTGTAGCTGACGTCTGTCGACTGAGAGGATTTGATAATTCAGAATTAAGAATTCAGAATGCAGAATTAGGAATTGACAATGACGTGGCAAGTTACAATTTCTGCCGACAGCCTACAGCCGACTGACTACAGCATTGCCTCTAGGCGCGCTAGCGACGACCTCATACCTCAAGCACCGAAGGTGCGTACCTCATCACGATGCCTAGATTGCCGCGCTTCGCTCGCAAAGACATGAAAGAATACTGTTTCTTGTATCTTGCGTCTGGCTCTTGCATCTTAATTCCGGACTCCGTCTCGCTCCCCTAATACCGCTCTATCTTGTAGCCTTTGTCTTTAAGGATTTCAAGGACATGGTTTTCACCAAGAATCAAGTGTCCAACTCCTATCACAACAAAGACTTCCCTATCATTTGCAAGGAATTCTTCAACATTCCTTGCCATTTTTATATTGCGATCATCCAAGACACGCTTTTCGATATTTTCTTCATGCTTGTTCTTTGGTTCTTCTGAAGAACTATCCAGTTCCCTTCTAAGAGTTGCAACATCCCCAGTTTTCCAGGCGTTCTTGATATTCGAAATCATAGAATCCATGCGACCAATTTCATCAAGTGTAGAAGCCATATAATAAATGCCTTCTTCATCGGAAGTATCCGCAGACAAAGCGGACATCTGCTCTTCTGGAGTCTCTAAGGCAATCACTTCTTTTTCAGCTTCATTAGCCCGTTCCAAAAGAACAGCGTCTACACCAAGTTCAGGATTAATCCCTGCGCGCATAAAAGCGTATGTACTCAAAAGCGTTGCAGCCATCCACGGTCTAAACTGCATAAATGTTTGGCTTGGTACACCCCACGACTTGCAAATACTATCAAAGGGAACCCACAAAGTATCTGGTAAAACATCCTTCAAAGTTTTACCCTGAGGAAGCACGCCTTTAGCAAGCATTTCCTGCTGATTTTCAGCCACAGTTTCACCATTTGATATGTCAAGTTCAGCTGCAAGCGCCATTGAACTTGCAAAAGCATCTTCAACAATTTTGGGGAACGGATAAAAGCTGGAATCGGCAAAGTGGATACTTCCAAAAAGCCACACATGCGAATTTGCATCAGAGACCTTCCACAGCATGGTCTTGCCTGTTCCAAAATCGTAGCCAGGCTTTGTCCCTGCACAAGCAAAAAGCAAAACAGAGAAAGTTGCTACAACTATATATTTCAACAAATTCATTCTACTTTACCTCCGCCCAACTTAAGGCTCCGCATTGCACTGCAAAATCACAGGAACCAACAAATACCTTCTTTTGCATATTATCAAATGCAATTACTCGGTCCGAAAAACGCAATGCATATTCTACTTGGTGCGTACAAATCAAAATGCCGCACTTGCGTTCAACGGCGACTTGCCTTAACAACTTGAAAAGTGAAATTACATGCGGCACATCTAAAAAAGCGGTCGGTTCATCTAGCAAAAGCACCTTGGATTCTCGAGCTAGGGCTTCTGCCAAAAATACCCTGGCACGCTCCCCATCACTAAGCGACACCAAAGTTCTTTTAGCAAACTTCATAGCATCGACAAGCTTCAAAGAATCTTCGGCAATTTTCAAGTCATTTGCAGAACGCTTGTCAAGAAAACCGGCAAAAGCACTCCGCCCAAGCAAAACAAATTCCTGTACAGTCATTCGCGAAGGCACTGCTAACGTCGGGCGAACCCTTGCAATTTTCTGAGAACGTTCCACGGCACTCATCGTGTTTAGAGGCTTACCCTCCAAAAGCACATTACCGCAGATACAAGGCAATTCACCAGAACACACTTTCATGAACGTAGATTTGCCAGTTCCATTCGGACCAAGTAAAGCTACAACTTCACCAGCATGCAGGTCAAAATCAAAGGGTTCAAAAAAAGCTTTTTCAAACCCGAATTGCAGCCCCTGAATTTTAAGCATCGCGAGCCCTCCCCGCTCTTAGTAATACCCAAAGTACTACCGGAGCTCCGACAATAGACATAAAGGATTGCAACGGCAACTGAGGCAACAGTGAAGCAGCCAACGCAAGGTCCCCTCCAATAAGCATACAAGCAGGGAACAAAACCCTATGGTTCGTGGTTCTAAAAATTCCAAAAGCCAAGTGAGGGACCGCAATGCCAAGAAACGCGATCGGTCCGCAAAACGCGGTAACAACAGCCGCAATAAAAGAAGAAGCTAGTAAAGTCAAGTATTTATACTTCTTCACATTCATTCCATGTTCGCGAACAAATTCATCACCTAACGGCGCCAGGTTTAAATAACGGATAGAATACAACAAGCCACCCATGCCAACAAGAATCGCCATAGTATACAATGGGATTTGTTCAAATGTAAGCCTTGCAAACGAGCCCATGCCCCAAGCCAAAAATCCATGCAATGTCTGTTCTTCACTAAAGAATATTAAAAAGGAAACAACGGCATCGGCAATATAGCCAATCATCAATCCAACAATCAAAAGCCCGGCAGCATCCTTGATAAAACGGGAGCAGGTAAACACAATAGACATGACTGCAAAAGCGCCAATGGCAGCCGCTGGCAAAATTCCAAGAGATCCTAAAAAGGATGTTGCACTTAAACCAGCAAGTGATACAAGAGCCACGCCAAGCGACGCTCCAGAACTTATGCCAAGCACAAAAGGCCCTGCAAGTGGATTCCTAAAGACACTCTGCATTGTAAGTCCAGAAACGGCCAGGGCCGCCCCACCAAACAGAGCTGCAAAAAACCTTGGAAAGCGGAAATATTTAAGAACAAAAGTATCTTCGGCACCATAAAAAACTACTACCGACAAGGCCAGTAGAATCATAAAGAGCAAAGAAAATTTCAATAAAGATTTCACCATACCAAAGATAAATTATTTCAGTCTATTTTCTATCTTTTTATATATGATCGATTATTCTAAAGTACCTAGTCCATGCTACGTTCTTGAAATGGAACGTCTCCTTAAAAATCTTCGTCTCATGAAATCGATTCGTGAGCGAACCGGCGTAAAAATCATCTGCGCCCTCAAGGGTTACAGTATGTGGAGCACTTTCCCGGTCATCAAGGAATACCTTGATGGGGCAACAGCATCTAGCTTGAACGAAGCACGACTTGCGCGAGAAGAAATGAACAGCGAAGTTCATGTATTCGCACCACTTTATGAAGACGATGAAATTGACGACATTTTAAGCCGTGCAGACCACATTACCTTCAACAGCTTTGCGCAATGGAACAAGTATAAGGCCAAGGCAAAGCAGTATGGAGTAAGTGCAGGGCTCCGCCTAAATCCAGAGTCCTCTACGGTAGAAACAGACTTGTACAACCCTTGCGGCAAATATAGCCGACTGGGCATTACACTCAAGGAATTCAAGCCAGAACAACTTGACGGCATTGAAGGATTCCATTTCCATGCTCTTTGCGAACAAAATGCAGATGCCCTTGAAGCAGTCCTCAAGGACTTCGAAGCAAAATTTGGAGAATGGATTCCTAAGGTAAAATGGGTAAACTTTGGCGGAGGCCATCACATAACCCGAAAAGATTATGATGTAGAACGCCTTGTAAAAATCATTACAGATTTCAAGAATCGCTATCCAGGAATCGACGTCATCATGGAACCAGGCGAAGCCGTTGGTTGGCAAACTGGCGACCTCGTAGCAACAGTCGGCGACATTGTGCATAACGAAATCGACATTGCAATACTCAATGTGTCCGTTAGCGCACACATGCCCGACTGCCTTGAAATGCCTTACCGCCCGGCAGTTACAGGAGCAGACTTCCCAGATAAAAAGCCGTATGTTTATCGCTTGGCTGGCAACACCTGCCTTGCAGGCGACGTCATCGGCGACTACTCCTTCGACAAGCCGCTCCAGGTTGGCGATAAGATTGTTTTCGAAGACATGATTCACTATACCATGGTAAAGACAACGTTCTTTAACGGAGTGCGCCACCCGAGCATCGGCATTTGGGAAGATAACAAGTTCCGCCTCGTGCATAAGTTCACCTACGAACAGTTCAAGGACAAGCTATAGGCTTAGACGAGAGAACGCTCGCTAGCGAGCTACAGACGAGAGAGAATTGCTGATTTCCAGTGTGTCGGCTGTAGGCTGACGACTGTCGACTGAGAGGTATGAGG
>DCGZ01000131.1:0-569 GCA_002314675.1 Fibrobacter sp. UBA1765
CCCACCCCTTCGCCTACATCAGCGGCCTGGTCTTCCGCGCCACCAAGAATCTCGGCAACGTAGAAGTACAACACCGCAACCGCCTAGAAGGCGAATCCGGCTACACCATCACAGGCCTTATCCGCCTGTGGATCAACGGCTTTACCGCCTTCTCCGTAAAGCCCCTCCGTGCCGCCACCTTTATCGGATTCCTCTGCGCCATCGTGGGACTTGTTTCCGGTGGATTCGTGGTATACGAAAAACTCATGCGCCCCGAAATTCCCGTTGGCTACACCAGCATGCTAGCCACCATGCTTTTCATCGGCGGCATGCTCATGCTTCTGTTGGGTCTCATCGGCGAATACATCGGCCGCATCTACATCAGCATCAACCAAAGCCCACAATACGTCATCCGCGAGCGTGTATGATTCGGGCTCTGCTCATAAACCTTTTCTTTCTCGCACTCTGCCTCATCTTTGGCGACTTAAAATACGGCGCCATCGACGATTACTTTATGGCGGCGGTTCTCACAGGCGCCCACGGCACCGATTACAACCCCCACCTGCTTTTCGTCAACGCCCTCTACGGCT
>DCGZ01000131.1:655-9387 GCA_002314675.1 Fibrobacter sp. UBA1765
ATGTTCAGCGTATTCCTGAGCCTCACCACCATCAGCTACATCATCATCAAAAAGATGGGCAACAAATGGGGAACCCTCATCGCCACCCTTCTGGTATCCCTCCTAGCCAGCGACTTCTACCTGGTGGTCCAATTCACCCAATGCGCCAGCCTCCTAAGCGCCACCGGCATGCTAGTGTTTGCAAATACTGTGTCGCGCCCTATGTCATCCCCGACATTATGCCATACGTCATCCCCGACTCGATCGGGGATCTGGCAGTTCACTCCATACATCTACGCCCTCTTCCTCCTCCTTTGGGGCAGCATCATGCGTTGGGAAGCCTTCCTCATGGGCATGCCCTTCTTCTGCGTAGGCCTCCTTTTCCTGATTAAACAATGCTGGGCAAAAAAAATACACGTCATAATCACACTGTCCGTGATGTTCATAGCAGCATTCGGTCTACAGCGCTGGGATCGCAGCCTATATAACACCCCTGAATACA
Source organism: Fibrobacter sp. UBA1765 (assembly GCA_002314675.1). Classification (GTDB taxonomy): domain Bacteria; phylum Fibrobacterota; class Fibrobacteria; order Fibrobacterales; family Fibrobacteraceae; genus UBA1765. The sequence continues at coordinate 1,137 of DCGZ01000131.1, forward strand.
AACCCTACATTGAAATACAAGGGCCAAGAGCTGCTCTTGGCGACGGAGAAAATTATAACAAGAATGCAGTATTCGAAGACCTTGAAGAAATGGGCAAGTCCGGCAAGGATTATCACACCCTAACCAATTGGATATTCTACGATACAGAAACCTTTGCTAAAGACAGCTTACGAGTAATCGTAAACACAATAAATAAATACACCAACCCCAATGAGCCTTTCAGCATACCCAAAGAACTTTTAAGCGCACTTTCAAAAAGTATTCAATCACCCCTATGCTGGTTTTGGATTTTAGCCTGTGTTATCCTTTTTTCTACAAACAGGAGATTTTTCCCATATACATGGGCAAGCATAGTAACAATCCTTTTACTAATAACAAAGCTCCTGTTCCTCAACCGTCTTGTATATCGAGTTGAAAACGGGTTTTGGCTCTATGCCGCTATTCTAACCATACCTCTTTGGAACCAAATTAAACGTCAGCTTTCCCACAAATTTGTTATATCAATTCTTGCAATAATTGCTATAACAAACATAGTCTCCTACGCAAAAACAGGGAAAATTGTTAGAGTATCTGGACCAGGAGAAAGTCGAACCCTCGCAATTGATGACACAACCAATTATAAACAGGTATTTGAATTTATTGACAACGTCCCAAATAGGATGTTCTTGCTAAATATGTCTTCCTATATGGTATTCAGCCACCATAGAATGCCTCCCTATAAAGCGGAACCATTCGGTAGCTATCTAAACACCATAAGCTTCGGTTTTTGGACCCCCTATCTGCCAGAAATCACCCAAGCCCTAACGAAATTTGGCATTACAAATCCCATACGACAAGTCTTAGACAGTAATGTAATCGTCATCAACGAACCTAAACTCGGTGATTTTCTACAACGCCATTATTACCCAAAGGATTCTATCGTCGTAGATACACTCCACACCGTGGGAGAAATACACTTCTATAAGTACAGGCTGGTACAAAATGAGCGAAACGAATAGCGAAAAATGGACCACCGAGATCAAGCCCAAGTCAAGCCTGCTAAGCATCGACTTTAAGGAACTGTGGCAGTACCGCGATCTGTACCGCATGTTCGTCAAGCGAGACATTGTCACCTGGTACAAGCAGACCATTCTTGGTCCCCTTTGGTTCTTTATCCAGCCCATCATGACCACCATTATGTTTATGGTGGTATTCGGCGGCATCGCAAAAATCAGCACCGACGGACTCCCCCAGCCCCTCTTTTACCTGGCAGGCATCTGCCTTTGGACCTACTTTGCCGAAAGCCTGAACCAGACCAGTAAAACCTTCATCGACAACGCCAACGTTTTCGGCAAGGTGTACTTCCCCCGACTGGCGGTACCCATGGCCACCGTAACCAGCAACCTGATTCGCCTGGCCATACAAATGGGCCTGTTCCTGGCTGTATTCGCCTACTACATGATCTTTACCGACGCCCCGGTACACCCCAACCTCTACCTGCTTTTGACCCCCGTACTCATCGCCATCTTGGCAGGCCTTGCCCTGGGTTTCGGCATCCTCTTTAGCAGCCTCACCACCAAGTACCGCGATCTAACCTTCCTCCTGAGTTTTATTGTGCAGCTGTGGATGTACGCCACCCCAGTCATCTACCCCCTGAGCACCATCGACAACCCCAAACTCAAAATACTCATGAGCGCAAACCCCCTCACCAGCATCATGGAAGCCTTCAAGTACGGGATGTTAGGAGTTGGAGAATTCAACTGGATAAGCCTAGGCTACAGTGCTAGCTTCGCCATTGTCCTACTCGCCACAGGCATTATCGTGTTCAACCGCATTCAGAAAACCTTTATGGATACAGTTTAAGCATTCTTTGTTTATATTTATCACAAAAGAAGAAGGAAGAATGCAGATGAAAACACGGATGCAAAATCAAAAAGGTTTTACCCTTATTGAAGTCATGATTGTTATCGTGATTTTAGGTATTTTGGCAGCAGTGGCGGTCCCCAACATTGTTGGAAAAATCGAAGACACAAAACGCCGCGCAGACGCAATGAGCGCCATGGAGTTGGCCAATATTTTGGACAGAGCATTCAGCTCCGGTGTAATTATTTTCCCAAACAATACCAATTATAGCGTAAATGTTAATGGAAAAAGCGTAAATGCAGGAATTTCTGTCGCAGTCTTTGTGAATAAAAATGGAACAAACTACTATCGTGGTAGTGGCAGTGTTCTTGTAGATGGTGGAGACTGGAATTCCGATAATGGCGTTGCTTACAGGCGCATCCAAAAACTTTTTGAAGACGCAGGCTTTACCGATGTAAAAGTACGAGCCTCCGCTAAAAATGGAGGCTGGGAATGTTTTGGGGCCGCTTTATTCGATAAAGGCGTTATCAAAATATTCTCCAGTAGCGAACCCAGCAATTGCTCTACAACCACAGTTGGTGGAAACTACGAAGCCGTTTTGCACAAGGCGCTTAACGGAGACAACCCCATTCAGCCTTATCTAACAGGACAATACGCCAACTAAGAAAATTACTTTTTGCCTTCGTGGTATTCTTCTTCGGTATTCACGTTCCAAAGGTCAGTCTTGTTAGTAGAACCTTCGCGAATACACTTTACGGTTTCCATGGCGGTAAGCATGCTATGGTCCATGTTGTTGTACTTGTGCATGCCGTTACGACCCATCAGGAACATATTTTCAACAGGATCCAAAAATTCGCGGATCTTGTTGAATTCGCCATAAGTACCGAAGTAAGCGGGATAAGCCTTCTTAATATGGAACACCACGGAGTCGCGAACGGATTCCGGCTTAGCCACGTGAATCTTGTCCAGTTCGTTGATAGCGAACTTGATAAAGTCGGCATCGGGCATGGTCCACATTTCGTCCCCTTCGTTGACGAAGTATTCCAGGCCAATCCACACCTTGGATGGATCACTGACCAGATAAGGGCTCCAGTTGTTGAACACCTGGATGCGGCCAAGTTTTACGTCACTTTCCTGCACGTAGATCCAGTTGTCGGCCACAAACTTCAGCTTGCTTTCGGGAGTGCCAGGCTTTGCGGGATTCTTGATTTCAAGCTTATCCAGCAGAAGGCCAACGGTCATAAAGTCGCGGTACACAAGGCCTTCGGAAACTCGCTTCACTTCTGCAGGTACTGCAGCAGTTTCGCTATCCATGGCAGCCACCAGTTCCTTCACCGGCATGGTGCTGAGGAAGTAATCGCAGGGGATGGTTTCGGTGTAATGGCCATAATCCACCACTACGCTCACCACACGATCGCCTTCACGATTTACCTTAACAACCTTGGCGTTCATCTTGATTTCGCCACCCATTTCCTGAACCTTCTGGGCTACGGTTTCCCAAAGCTGGCCGGGACCGAATTTCGGGTACAGGAACTGGCCTATCAAACTGGTTTCCGTATTCTTCTGACGGATAGCGTCGCCGGATTCTGCAGCCGGTTTCTTGCTTGCAAAAATCTGCTTCACCGCATGAATCACAGTCTTGGTAATGGAAAGGCCCTTGATTCGCTGACCACCCCATTCCGGGCTAATCTTGTTACAGGGAACGCCCCAAAGCTTTTCGGTATAGTCCCTGAAGAAAGTGCGGTAAAGTTCCACGCCAAAGCGGTTGATCATGAAATCTTCAAGACTCTTTTCTTCGCGGGCCGGCAGAATCTGGACTTTCAAGTAACTCATGCCAATCTTGAACATACGCCAGAGACCCAAGCCACGAATTGTTGAACCGTTCAGACTTACGGGGTAGTCAAAAAGCTTGCGGAGGAAGAGGATGCGGCTCAGGCGGCTACGGCAGAGCATCACGAAGTCGTCCTTCTCGGGATCGGGGCCGCCATCTACAACAGGAACCTTACGACCAATGGCAATATCATCGCGGCTGGGCGCACCCTGCAACGGCAAAATTCCCTGCCACCAGTCCATCACGGCATCGCTCTTGCTAAAGAATCGATGGCCACCAATGTCCATACGGTTGCCGTTATAGCGAGCCGTGCGTGAAATACCGCCAATCACATCTTCCGCTTCAAAGATTACAGGCTTTACATCTGTGGTGCGGAGCAGTTCCAATGCAGCAGTCAAACCTGCAGGACCTGCGCCAGCAATTACAGCGATCTTCTTATTTTCAGCAACCATGTTAATCCTTCTTCTCCCGGAACAAAATCAGCTTGCGTCCACCAAAATTCCACATCAATACGACAACAGCGGCAACCATCTTGGAAAGCATTTCCTGCAGGCCGAAATAGTCCACCATCAAGATCATCAAAAGTTCATTTAATCCAACGCCCGCAAAGCCCACCGCAGCAAAAACAGCAAACTCCGCAGTCTTCTTCTTTTCCAGCTTACGTTCGCAAGCCGTAAAGACCCACCCCACGCTTAAAGCGTAATTCAACACAAGTCCTGCAATAAGACCTACAAGATTTGCCAGCAGATAATGCCATTCAAAAATGTAAAGGCAAAGGGCGAACAGGCCGAAATCCACCAAAAAGGCGAGGCCACCCGTAAACAGGTAGCGCATAAACTGTCCTAATAGAGTTCTACGGGGAATTTTCGAACGGATTGATTGAAATAGAATCATATGACATAAAAAAATATATAAAACAAATAACCTTGTAAAATGGTTTTTACTTTTTTGCTACATTCCATGCTATGAAAAACGAGAGAATAAAGAACATCATAATATTGCTTCTAAAACTAGTGGCAATAGAAGAAAGCTTTTCTTTCATCATCGCGCATTATTTTTTCGAAATATCTCCCTTTGATATTTCACCGACATTTCTACCGGCATTCATAGCCCTTTTAGCACTAAACTGGTATACAAAGTCGTTTCAAAACAAGAACCATTTCAGACCAAAACATATACCAATTATATTCATTCTACTCTTTTTTGCCGTTCATTTCAGGGCAGGAATCTATTGGGCATTAAACACATTCCCTCTTAGAGACGCAAACATGGTTCTGCTCACCCTGCAAGAACCTTTTGATGATTTTGCATATTCAATGATTAATTTATACTTAAAAACAACCATACCCCAAGCACTGGCAATTTCAGCAATCCTTACAGCATTTCTATACACTCTTTTCAACAACACTAAAAAAAAATTGCTTTCTATAAGTGCATATTTTATCGCAACCATAGTTCTGCTACTCTCTGAAATTCCAGTATTTGACTACATACATATCTTGAACAACGAACCAGAAAAGAATGCAGCATACTCTGAAATTTTTGCAGAACACTACATCAACCCAGATTCTATCAAAATTTCATCTCCAGAACAGAAAAGGAATCTAATCCTAGTATATCTAGAATCTATGGAAACTTCTTTTATGGACGAAAAACACGGAGGTAACCAAAACAAGAATTTCATTCCCGAGATAACCTCAATAGCGCAACATAATATAAACTTTGGAAAAAATGGCAGTCTGATTGGCGGAGGAATCGATGCAGAAGGTTCTAGCTCAACGTTATCATCATTCATCACACGCTCTTTAGGGCTGCCGTACGTTGTCAATTACAAGAAAACCCCTGCATTACATCACTACAAAAGCCTTTATAAGCTTTTACATGAAAACGACTACCATCAGATTTTCTTCCAGGGAAATTCAGGACTATATCACGAATTTGAAAAATTCACCCTAAATCAAAAAGTCAACGAAGTATATGGTCCTGACACTATAATACAGTTTCTAAAATTACGTAACAATCAACTCACAAAAGACAACGGTTTTAATGCAATTCACGACAAAGAAACCTTCAAATTCGCAAGTCAAATTCTAGACACTATTCATGAACCTTTTTCACTCACATTTTCCACAATAGATACTCATGCGCCCAATGGGCTATACGATTCAAGTTGCATAAAAAGCATTGAAGAAACAAGCGAAGATGAAAATTTCAAAGCAACCTTGCAGTGTACATCTAGAGAACTTGACAAATTCATGACATCATTAAAGTCGAAGCCCTTCTACGATAATACAACAATCATTATCTTCGGAGATCACCTGTTTATGGGAACACGCCTAGTAAAAGGTTTTCCGCACAGGAAATGGATTGACATTTTTGTAAACACAAAAAAAACTCCATTATCTGAGGAAAAACGTCAATTCTCAGACATAGACATGTTTCCAACCATACTCAGTTCATTAGATTTTGACATCGAGGGAGGAAGGCTTGGATTTGGAACAGATCTTTTTAGCGATAAAGAAACTCTATTAGAAAAAATCGGTCTCGATTCTCTCAACAACGAGATAAAGAAGATACCTGGTCATCTCGCATACGAGAGCTACTTACTCAAGAAAATGCAAAAAAAGCAATAATCATTTTATTATATTCCTTACCATGTCCACAGCAATTGAATTCGAGAACATCAGCAAGCAGTACCGATTGGGATTAGTCTCCACCGGCACTTTGAGCCACGACCTCAATCGATTCTGGCAGACCAAGATCTTACGCCGCGAAGACCCCTACCTGAAAGTCGGCGAAACCAACGACCGCGCCAGCAAAGGCAACAGCGATTACGTGTGGGCTCTGAAGGACATCAACTTCAAAGTTGAGCAAGGCGACGTAGTAGGCATCATCGGCCGCAACGGTGCCGGCAAGAGCACCCTGCTCAAGCTGCTCTCCCGTGTTACCGCCCCCACCACAGGCATCATCCGTGCCAAGGGCCGCATCGCAAGCCTCCTGGAAGTAGGCACCGGATTCCACCCCGAAATGACCGGCCGCGAGAACATCTACATGAACGGAGCCATCATGGGCATGACCCGTTCCGAAATCACCCGCAAGCTGGATGAAATCGTAGACTTCAGCGGATGCGAACGCTACCTGGACACCCCCGTCAAACGCTACTCCAGCGGCATGACCGTGCGCCTGGGCTTCGCCATCGCCGCCCACCTGGAACCCGAAATCCTCGTGGTGGACGAAGTCCTAGCCGTAGGCGACGCCGAATTCCAAAAGAAAGCCATAGGAAAAATGCAAGACGTCCGCAAAAGCGAAGGCAGAACAGTACTATTTGTAAGCCATAATATGGCAGCAGTTAGAAGTCTTTGTAAAACAGGTGTTGTTCTCAACCAAGGACGAATTGCTTTTGACGGAAACATTAATAAAGCAATAGAATACTACCTAAAGCAAGGTTTTCTGCAAACTGAAGAAAAAATGTGTGAAACAATAAGTCAAAAGAAAGACTTCATTGACATACATAAAATTTCTTTAAATAACTCTCAGTCAACTAAGCAAACAATCATTTCTAACCAGGAATTTATTGATCTTGAAATTGAGGGCACTACAAGCCAAGCTTTTACAGGAAATGTTAAGCTAATATTCAAAACGCAAAGCAACCAGCCCCTTGCAACGCTCGCTGAATCTACGTACAAAGGAGAAATTCTTCACTTTCCTATAGGTTCGTTTCAAATAAAGAAAAGAGTTTTCCTCCCCAAATATTTGAATCATGGCGCACTCGTTCTTGATCTTCTGTTGTATAATAAATCTATTCATTATTTTCATGCCCCCCAATTAGCAAATCTTGAAATTATGGGGAGTTGTGAACAATCGGGACTTCCATTAAATATCCCTTTAGAAGGCTTTGCCGGCCTTGATGCACAAAATCTATGAGACGATTTATTGAATGTTTGATTCCTAATTCCACTTGCAATCTTGAATGCAGCTATTGTTACCTAATTCAACAAGGACGAAGAAAGCAGGAAAAAGGATTCTACAAATATAGCCCCGAAACAATCGGCAAGGGCCTGAGCAAAGAACGGCTCGGAGGCGTGTCATTAATTTCAATGACCGCTCAGGGAGAAACCATGCTTTCTGCAGAAATCCCTGAAATAGCAAGAGAAATTTTAAAGCAAGGCCACTTCATCAACATAACTACAAACGGAACCCAAACAAAACGTTTTGAAAAATTACTTTCCGTAACAGAAGGTTTTCATAGCCACATTCATATATCCTTTTCTTTTCACTATATTGAATTAAAGAAACGGAACCTTATAGAGACATTCTTTACCAACATCAAAAAAGTCCGCGAAGCAGGTTGTTCAATATTACTTCAAATAAACCTTGTTGACGAATACATTCCTTTTTGGAACGAAATCAAAGAACTATCTCTAAAACACGTTGGCGCTTTGCCTCAAGTCGCACTAACTCGCGATGAAAGCAACGGAACGTTTAAACCTTTAACAAAGCTTTCGTTTGAAGAATACGCGGATTCTCATCGTCAAGTAAATCCGATCTAGGCTGAAAACAAAAAAAATCCCTAGAAAG